>NZ_DASVSO010000116.1:0-7458 GCF_036388035.1 Archangium sp. | reverse complement strand
CGAGGAGCCGGAGGCCGCCCGGCGCAACCGGGAGATGTGGAAGCAGAGCGGGCTGGTCAACACGGGGGACATGGCCCGGGCGCTCGCGAAGCAGCGCAACCCCGAGCCGCTCGCCCTGCGCGTCCGGGGCCTCGACGTGCCGGCGCTGGTGCTGGTCGGCCTGTACGACCGCAACGTCGGAGTGGATCCGGCCCGGGACCTGACGCGGGTGATGCCGCGCGCGCGGCTCGTCTTGTTCGAGCGGAGCGCGCACTTCCCGGACATGGAGGAGCCCGGGAAATACGCCGCGGCGGTCCGCGACTTCCTCTCGAGGTGACTGCCTCAGCGTGCGGCGGAGAAGCCGCCGTGGAACGTGGCGGGGATGGCGTGGTCGAAGTGGACGGTCGCCACGGGACCGTCCTCGAGGTGCTGCCCATCCAGGACCGCGACGTAGGAATGGTCGCTCGTCCCATCGTAGACGAGGTCGAGCACGAAGGCGTCGTCCTCCGCCTCCCCGCGCGGCACGAGCACGGGCTCGCTCGGCACATGGCCGGCCGGCAGGGACCACTCCGCGCTGCCCCCACGTTCGAGCTCGATGCGCGTCACCCCCGGGTACCTCCGGTCCGCGCTCCGGCGCTCGGTCTGCGCGAAGACGGTGCCGTGCCGCGCCCCGTGCACCCGCGGGTGCAGCTGGGGGAACTCGCAGGGGACGTCGAAGAGCCTCGTCTCCCGCGTCCTTCCGGTCTTCAGGTCCAGGTGCAGGCGCGTGAGCAGCGGGGGCGGCCCTTTCTCTTCGAGCTGGCCGATGTCGCCGAGCGTGAACTCGGGGTAGCGGCACAGATCGACGCACGGACCGTCGCCTTCCTCGAAGGCGTTCGCGAAGTGCCAGGTCCAGAAGGCATCGAGCTCGAAGGTGCGTGGCGCATGGATGTCATCCAGGGGGACGACGATGAGCCGCGCCCCGAGCTCGGGCCTCCACTGGAAGAGCCTGGTGAAGTCAGCGAGGCCGAGCATGGCGCGCAGGAGATTCAGCTTCACCGGTCCCAGGAAGAGGATGAGGTGCCGCTCGGTCGCGATGAAGTCGTGCAGCATGCCCTGCCAGGGCGCTTCGATCGTGCCGAGCTTCGAGGCGGGTCCCTCATCCGGCAGCGCGTAGAGGTCGATGTTCATCTTCGGGCCGTAGCGCACTCCGAAGTTGAAGGTCGTCCGGAGCGAGGCCACGCGGTGCGGGTGCGCGGAGAAGGCGCTCGCAACCACGCCCAGGTCGGTGGCCTCGAGCGTGTCCAGCGTGCCCGGGTCCATCTCCTGCAACAGTCCGCCCTCCATCAGCGCGAAGAGCCGGTCCTGCCACAAGAAGGTCGAGGTGTTCCCCGTGGTCTTCGCCGAGCCCTTGCGCGCGGCGCGCATGCGATCCAGCCACGGGGCCGCCGAGTTGAAGAGGAACCGCCCCGCCGCCTCCTCCGCGCGGTAGCCGGCGCTCTCGACGATACGGCAGGCGCCCTGCGCCCCCCGGCCGTCGAAGCGCACCGCCGTGACCGCTCCGTCCGCCTCGAACGCGTGCGAGAGGCTCGCGCCGAAGCGCTCGAAGAGGCCCGGTCCGGCACGGAAGAGCGTGCCTCGCAGCGACTCGGGAAGCCGACCCTCGACCCGCAGAGGCTCGAAGCCATGGGGTCGCGAGAGGGACCGCAACAGGGGGCTCACGGCGTTCTGGGTGCTCATCGACTGCTCCGCGAAAGGGTGGACCTGCACCTGGAACCAAAGTAAGTGAGTCTCACTTACTTTGCAACGAACTTCGTTTCCGCTTCCAGCTGGTGAACGCATGACCCGAAAGACACGAACGCGCCCCTACCACCACGGGGACCTCAAGCGCGCACTGTTGGAGGCGAGCATCGAGCTCATCCACGAGGAAGGCGTGGAAGCGCTCACCGTGGCCGAGGTCGGCCGCCGCGTCGGCGTGTCCTCCGCCGCCCCCTACAAGCACTTCGCGGACCGCCAGGCGCTGTTGCGCGCGCTCGCCGTGGAGGGCAACCGGCGACTGGGCGAGGCGCTCGTCGCGGCGGCGGAGGGGAGTACCGAGCCGCGCGAGGCGTTCCGTCTCTCGGGAGTGGCCTACATCCGCTGGGCGGCGGAGAACCCGGCCCTCCACCGCATCGCGACCGATCCCGCGCACATCGACTACGCGTCGGCGCCGCCGGATGTCGATGCGCCGGAGGCCCTCAAGGGGTCGATGGAGACGTTCTGGACGGACCTGGCGGAGTTGGTCCGCTCTGGCGCCGCCCTCCCTGCTTCACATCCACTGATGGAGCAGCTGCGAGGTCGTGCCCTGGCGCTGGGCGTGGCCAGCCTCTTCGTCAGCGGCGCTTTCGCCTCGCTCGGCATCACCACCGCGGACGCGGAGCGGATTGCCCGGGCGGTAACCGGGGAGGACGTCCCGGCCACGTCGCGCCGGAGCAAAGCCTCGCGCACCCACGGAGCCTGAGCCACCGGTCAGGTCAGTCGTTCAGCGCGGACTGGTACACCCCGGCGAGCGCCCGCGCCTCGTGCGCCACGCCGAAGCGCTGGCGTGCCTCCTCCGCGGCGTTGAGCCCCACCTGCCGCGCCCGCTCGGGCTCGCGGAAGAGCATCGTGAGCAGCTCGCGCAGCGACGGCACGTCCCCGGGCTCGTACATGAAGCCCGTGCGCCCGTGCTCGATGACGGCCGGCACGTGCGGCAGCCGCGTCACCACCGGGCAGCAGCCGCTCGCCATCGCTTCCACCAGCACCATCGAGAAGGCCTCGCCGTACGAGGGGTGCACCAGGATGCTCATCCCCTGGTACCAGGGCACCACGTTCTTGTGCTCTCCCGCCAGCACCAGCTGCCCCTCCGTGGACTCGCGCAGCTTCTCCGCCCACGCCACGTCCTTGCCCTTGGCCAGCCCCACCAGCACCGGCTTCCACTCGGGGAAGTCGCGCAGCAGCGGGCGGATGGCCTCCACGAAGTCGCCCTGGCCCTTGTTGGGGCGCACCCGGCCCACCACGCCCACCCCGTAGCGCCCGCCCACTCCCAGGGACCTCCACGCCGCCGCCCGGTCCTCCGGCGGCACGAAGCGGCCCAGGTCCACCCCGTGCGTGACAATCTGGGACGGAATCCCCATCCACTCCGCGCCCTGCGGGTTGAGCGTGACGAGCTGCTCGGCATAGCGGGCGATGAAGCGGGTGAACCAGCTCGGCGCGTAGGGGCCGTGGCGCGTGTACACCAGCCGCACCTGCTTCCCCATCAGCCTCAGCAGGAAGCCGAAGAGCAGCTCGTTGTTGCGGTGCGCGTGCCAGACCACCGGCTCCTCGCGGATGCGCCGCCACAGCTCGCCCCACGGTATCCGCGGCACGTCCGCCGCCAGGTGCTTGCCCAGCGCCCGGGTCTCCATCAGGCGCGCGAGCTCGGGGACGATCAGCTCGGTGTGAGCGGTGACGCCGGTGCGGCGCCGGTGGAAGTGCGGATGGACGACGAGCGGCATGGGCGAGGGGCCTGCGGTCAAAGCGCCGGTGTCTCTATCCCACCCGTGCCCTCCCGTCATCCGGACGACTTCCGGTGTGCCTAGCACCCCCGTGGCGGGTAAATGGTACCCCTTGGCGCCCTTTTGTCAGTGTCCTGCCGGTATTTCGCGCACCTCTCCCACCTCCGGTACCTTGGGTGCGCACATGTCTCCTTCTTCCTTCCCTCGCGGCTGGTTCCTGGGACTGTCCCTCTGGTTCACGAGCACCGTGCTGCTCTACGTCGGCCTGAGCCGGGGCCAGCAGGAGCAGTCCTGGCAGGTGGAGCAGCTGCGGCAGGAGGTCTCCGCCCTCCACACGGTGGTGTCGGCGTGCCGGGCCGAGGGCCAGGCGCTGGCCGGGGAGCGCGGGCGCGACGGGCGGCGGGTGAGCCAGCTGTCGCCCGAGGACGTGGACCTCGTGGCCGCCCGGGTGGTGTCGTGGATGCGGCGCGCGGAGAAGGCCGAGCCCCAGCCCTCGGCGACGATGACCCAGGCGCTCCGGCCCCGGCCATGAGCCCCGCCCGGATGGCCGCTCGTGGGGCGAGCGGCCCCAAGGGGCGCCAGTCCGCGACGTGAAGAACGACCCGAGGTCCGAGGTTGACTCCAGGAGGTTACCTCCGGAGTCATCATGGACCGTACGGGCAGCGCAGACCTTCCCCTCCACTCGGGCCGCGTGCCGGACTGGCTCGCCGAGCGCATGGCGCGCATGAGTCGCGTGCTGGTGGAGGCGCTCGTCCTCCAGTACGGACGACACGAGGTGCTGCGCCGGCTCGCGCACCCCTTCTGGTTCCAGTCGCTCGGCGCCGTCATGGGCATGGACTGGCACTCCTCGGGCGTCACCACCACGGTGCTCGGCGCGCTCAAGCGCGGGCTGACGCCGGGCGGGCGCCAGCTCGGGCTGTACGTGGTGGGCGGCAAGGGCGTGCAGGCGCGCCGCACCCCCGACGAGCTGCGCATCATCGGCGACCGCGTGGGCATCGACGCCGACGCGCTCATCCGCGCCAGCCGCCTCGCGGCCAAGGTGGACAGCGCCGCGGTGCAGGACGGCTTCGAGCTGTATGCCCACAGCCTCATCCTCTCGGACGACAACGCGTGGGCGGTGGTGCAGCAGGGGATGAACCCCGAGGCGCGGCAGGCCCGGCGCTACCACTGGCTCTCCGAGGGCCTCGGCAGCTTCGTGGAAGCGCCCCATGCCGCCATCGAGGGCCCGTCCCAGGGCGTCATCCTCAACCTCACGGACCGGCGCGCCTCGCGGGCCCGCGCCGCGCAGGTGGAGCTCGTGTCCCAGGGGCCGGACGTGGTGGTGGGCGCGCTGCGCAAGCTGCGTCCCCAGCAGGCGCCGGCCCCCGTCACCCTGCCGCTGCCGCTGCCGCACCTGCAGATGCCCCTGCACGAGGAGGTGACGCGCGACGATGTCCTCCTGCGCCGGCTCCACGGCACGCTGGCGGCCGCGGCCGAGCAGGGCCCCAGGGACTTCTCCGAGCTGCTCCTCACCCCGGGCGTGGGCGCTCGCACCGTGGCGGCGCTGGCCAGCGTGGCCGAGGTCATCCACGGCTCGCCCTCGCGCTTCACGGACCCGGCGCGCTTCTCGTTCGCCCAGGGCGGCAAGGACCGGCAGCCCTTCCCGGTGCGGCTCGACGTCTACGATGAGACCCTGCGCGTGCTGCGCGCGGCGGTGGACGCGGCGCGGCTCGGCAATGACGAGAAGCTCCAGGCCCTGCGCGAGCTGGACCGGCAGGCGCGCCGGCTGGAGGCCGTGGCCACCGGCCCGTCCTTCGAGGCGCTCGTCGAGGAGGGGTGGAAGGACGTGGGCGAGTTGCTGCCCACCGATGCACCTCCGAGGCGGCCCCGGGGGCGTCCCGGCTGGCGGCGCGCCTCCGCTCCCCGGGACCAGCTCGAGCTGCCCGGCCTGGGAGAAGACACTCCCAGTGGATCCGCCGGCCACTCGGGGTAGCGGAAGAGCCGTTGCTCGCTCCATCGGCTCGCGGCCAGGGGAGCGGTGATCGCTCCAAGTAAGGTGTTCGACACCTCTCGTGGGCGGTTTCAGGACGGGGCGGGGTGGCTCATGACAGAACGTCTTCTGCCTTCACCTGTCCCCCCCAGGTGAGTCAGGGAGTCTTCATCGTGTCGAGCAGTAACCCGGCGTCTTCCCAGCCAGGGAGGGCGAGAGTCACGCCTGTGTCCGCCCCCCGGCTGGACGGTCGGATCCTGGTCGTCGACGACTCGGAGGCCAAGCGGTACGTCGTCTCCAAGACCCTGCGCATGGCGGGCATGGACGTGGTGGAGGCGTCGACGGGCCAGGAGGCCCTCGCGGCGGCGGCCCTGCAGCCGGACGTGGTGGTGCTCGACGTGCGCCTGCCCGACATGAGTGGCTTCGAGGTCTGCCACCAGCTCAAGGCCTCTCCCGCCACCGCCGCCATCCCCGTGCTCTACATCTCCGCGCTCCTGCAGGACGAGGAGCTGGAGGCGCGGCTGTTCGAGGACGGGGCGGACGGCTACATCCCCCAGCCCATCGAGCCCAAGCACCTGGTGGCGCAGACGTGGGCCCTGGTGCGCATGCGCCGTGCGGAGCAGGCCCGGCAGCGCGAGCGCGAGGAGGCCCAGGCCGAGCAGGCCCGGCTCCAGCGCCAGTTGGACAAGGAGCAGGCCCAGGCGCGGCGGCTCACCGAGTCCGGCGTGGTGGGCCTCTTCTATTGGGACCTGGGCGGCTCCATCCTGGAGGCCAACGACACCTTCCTGTCCATGGTGGGCTACACGCGCGAGGACCTGGCGCGGGGCCGACTCGACTGGCGGAGGATGACGCCCCCGGAGTGGGCGGAGCAGGATGGCCACAGCCTCGCGGAGGTGCGCGCCCGGGGCGTGGGTGCGCTCAGTGAGAAGCAGTACCTGCGCCAGGACGGCACGCGGGTGGATGTCATCCGGGGCGTGGCGGCGTTCGAGGGCGAGCCCCAGCAGGGGGTGACGCTGGTGGTGGACGTCACCGCGCGCCGGCAGGCCGAGCGTCGGCTGACGCAGCTCATGGGAGAGCTGGAGTCCAGCGAGGCCCGGCTGCGCATGGCGCTCGAGGGCGCCTCGCTCGGCATGTGGAGCTACGACATCGCCACCCAGCGGCACCAGTGGGACGCTCGCGCCAAGGAGCTGTTCGGGCTGCCGCCAGAGGCGCCCATCGACGTGGAGACGTGGCGGGCGGCGACGCACCCGGAGGACCGGGAGCGGGTGTCGGCGGCGGTCCGGCGCGCGCTGGCCGGCGAGGACGGGGGCACCTTCGCGGCCGAGTACCGGACGGTGGGGCTCCAGGATGGTGGGGTGCTGCGGTGGCTCGTCGCGCGGGGCCGGGTCCTCTTCAACGCGGAGGGGCGGGCCACCTGCTTCCTGGGCACCTACCTGGACGTCACCGGGCACAAGCAGGCCGAGCAGCGCGCCGCGGAGCTGCAGGCCACCACGGCCGCCTTCGCGCACGCGCTCACCCCCTGGGAGGTGGGCAATGCGCTCGTGGAGCACGGGCTGAAGTCCCTGGAGGCCTACGCGGCCGCCGTCAGCATGGTGGAGGGCGACCAGCTTCGCATGCTCAGCCAGTTCGGCTACCCCGACAACACCCTCCGGGACTACAGCCTCGTTTCGCTCCACCAGCCCGTGCCCTCCTCCCTGGCGGTCCATCGAGGGGAGGTCATCTGGGTCCAGCGCTCGGACTCCTTCGAGCGGGAGTGGCCCGAGTTCTCCCGGATCGTCCAGACGAGCCAGAGCCGGTGTTGGATGAGCACGCCGCTCAAGGACGGCGACCGGGTGGTGGGGGTGCTGGGACTGAGCTTCTCCACGCCTCGCCGTTTCAGTGAGCAGGAGATGGCGCACCTGGAGTCGCTCTGCCGATTGTGTGCCCAGGCCCTGGCGCGCGCCCGGCTCTTCGAGGAGGAGCGGCGGGCCAAGGAGGAGGCGCGGCGCCGCGAGAAGCTGGAGCAGCAGTTCCTCG
>NZ_DASVSO010000115.1:0-13344 GCF_036388035.1 Archangium sp. | reverse complement strand
CCGCTCACGGCCGTCGACGAGACGGTGCGGCACACGATGCTGCAGATCGCCACGCCGCTCGCGCGCGAGCTCGACGGGGTGGACCCCGAGCGGCTCCAGACGCTCGACGGGAAGTCCCTCGAGAGCGACACGCCCGACGAGCTGGCCGGCACCCTGGACCTCGAGGACCTCCCGCTCCTGCTGTTCCTCCGGGCGCAGGGGGGCAACCTGGGCGCCGTGGGGCGGCTGGTGCACGTGGTGCTGGACGAGGCCGAGGACTTCTCCCTCGTCGAGCTGTTCGTGGTGGGCCGGCTGCTGGGCGAGGCGCGGAGCTGCACGCTCGCGGGCGACGAGATGCAGCAGACCTCGACGAGCTTCGCGGGCTGGCCGGCGCTGCTCACGGAGCTGGGCATCCGCGACGCGGCCACCTGCCGGCTCCAGGTGTCCTACCGGTGCCCGAGGCCGGTGACGGAGCTCGCGCGCAAGGTGCTGGGGACTCAGGTGTCCACGGCGGCGCCCCAGGCGGGCCGGGAGGGAGCGCCCGTGGGGCTGCACCACTTCCCGGACGAGGCCCAGGCCCACCTGTTCATCGGTGAGTCCCTGAGAGACCTGCTCGAGCGGGAGCCCCATGCGTCCGTGGCCGTCATCGCCAGTAGCCCCGAGCAGGCGCGGACCCTCCACCGGGTCGTCGCGGACATGTCCTGGGCGCGGCTGGTGCTGGAGGGCGACTTCGCGTTCGAGCCGGGCGTGGACGTGACGGACGTGGACAACGTGAAGGGGCTGGAGTTCGACTACGTCGTCATCCCGGACGCGACGGCGCGGGCCTACCCGGCGAATGACGAGGCGCGTCGCCGGCTGCACATCGCCATCACCCGGACCTCCCACCAGCTCTGGATTGTCTCCTCCGGGGTCCGCTCGCCCCTGCTCGCCGGAGCGTGAGCACGGGAAGCCCCGCGAGCCCTTCAATTCCTGGCACGTCCCGGGTGAAGCTTTCCCGTGTCATGGGTGCTCCCGCGGGGGAGCCAATGGCTCTCACGCGAGTCCTTGACGCGGGTTCGCCGAGCATGTTTCCTCTTCCATGCAAGGGTTTGAGAGCCTCGCAGGGGGAAGCGCCATGTCAGGAGTCACGGAGCCGCCGACAGGTGTTGCAGCGGGGTCGGTCACCAGCCCCTATTCCGGGTACTCGCTCCATGGTTCGAGTGGCATCCAGCTCGCCGTGCCCGAGCACGGGCTCGTGTTGGGCCGGGCGACGCGGCTGAGTCCCACGTCGGTCTGGACGCTGGCCGGGAGTGAAGGGGCCGCGGAGCTGCTGGCGCGTGAGCGGACGCTGCGGGTGTGCCTCGACGCGGGAGGCACGAGCATCGGCCCCCTGACGGGCGAGCTGCGGTGGAGTGACGCCGGGGCGCAGGGCACCGCCCTGGGCTTCCAGCTCGTCGGGGTCTCCCCGGAGCAGGGACGGCAGATCCTCACGGTGTTGGACGACGCCATCCTGCGCGGCGGTGCCGAGCCCGAGGCCTCGCCCCTGCCGGTGCAGGAGGAGGTCTCCGGGAGCGAGCGCATCGAGTCCATCCTCACGGCCATCTCCGCGATGAACAACCGGGGGGTGCTGCGCCAGCCGGGCCGGACGGTGCGGGTGATGCTGGCGCGCCTGGACGCCACGCGGAGCCTGCTGCACTGGCAATGCGCCGAGCCGGGCGTGGAGTGGGGAGAGCCGCCCTATGACATCGAGGTGATTGGCTACAACTCGGCCTACCGGATGCGCCTGGCGGGGCCCGTCGCGCAGGGGGCGTGGCTGGTGACGCCGCTGCCCGAGCGGCTGTGGAAGGTGCGCCACCGCTGGCACCGCCGCGTGCCGGCGCCCCCGAAGCTGCGGGCCCGCTTCGACCATCCCCTGTGGAAGGAGCTGGGACGGCGGGAGCGCGAGGTCGTCGACGTCTCCTTCTCCGGGCTCGGGCTGTGTGGCGAGCCCGAGGACCTGGTCTTCCCGGGGCTCTTCCTGCCGCTCGAGCTGGAGCTGGCTGACGGCGAGTGCCTCTACCTGAGTGGCGAGGTGCGCCATGTGTCGTCGGCGCGGAGTGATGGGCGGCGGGTGTTCGGCATGGAGGTGCGGCCGCGCACGGAGCGCGACGCGGTGTTGTGGACGCGCCTCGTCTCCCAGTCGCTCTGCCCCACCACGCGCACCAGCGAGGAGCTGCTCGAGCCGCTCTGGGACCTGTATGTCGACTCGGGCTACTTCAACCCGTCCGCCGGGTCCATCGAGCGCGTGGACTCGCTGCGCCGCAGCTTCATCGACCTGGGGAAGCAGGCGGCGCAACTGCCCCAGCTCTTCTGCCAGACGGTGTGGCCCTCGGAGCGGGGCGTGGAGGCGTCGCTCTCCGCGGTGAAGCCCTACCGCCACTCCTGGTTGCTGCACCAGCTCGGGCGCAGGCCCGGGCGGCCCACCGAGACGCCGCATGTGCCAGGGCAGATCCTGCGCGACACCTACCTGCGCACGGTGGAGCACGCGCAGGGGGACCCGGAGTTCCGGTGGATGTTCTGCTACGCCGAGTCGACCCTGCCGTGGATGTACCGGACGCACGTGCGCTTCGCCCAGCGGATGCAGGAGCGCGGGCAGTCGCTGGTGTTGCCGCTCCGGGTGATGGAGGCGCAGTGCGACGCGCCGAGCCGTCAGCCCCCCGAGGACCTGGAGATTGGACCCGCCACCATTGGAGAGAAGTTCCTGCTGGCGGGCGAGCTCGCCCGTACCCGGCCCGCCTGCTACGTCGAGGCGCTGGACTTCACCCGTGAGGGCCTGGAGCTGTGGGGGGTGTCCCGGACCTGGCGGAGCGTGGGGCTGGAGCGCGAGCGGCGGATCTTCGTGGCACGCCGCGACGGTGTCCCGCTCGCCGCGATGGTGCTCGAGCTGGGGCATCCCGGGACGAACCTCTCCGGCCTGCTCGACGCCGCGCGCCTGTTTCCGCTGTCGCCGGAGGCGCGCACCGCCTACGTGGCGCTGCTGGACGAGGCGCGCCGCTGGTACGCGCTCCGGGGACGCTCCTCCTTCGTCTACCTGTGCGAGGACGGTGGCGCCTACGCGAAGGAGGCGCGCCTGCACGACGACTCCTCGGCGCGGCCCTGCCTGTGGATCATCGCCGCCGCGCTGGTGCCTGAGTTCCTGGAGCACATCTACGAGCAGTCCGTCGGGCTGCCCGCCCTCCTGCGCGCCGAGGCGTGAGCGCCGCCTCGGTGCGCTCGCGCGGGGGACGCGCTTGCACCGGGGCTCCTCCGCGCTCCAGCATGGGCGGGCCCATGCGAACCCGCCTCCGCCGAGTCCTCCTCCTCGCCCTTGCCTTCTCCGCCCCGGGCCTCTGGGCCTGCCGGGTGGACTGTGACTTCGAGCCCCACTGCGAGGGCAACGTCGTCATGGACTGCTCCATCGGGGTGGATCAGCTCGCGGGCTCCGGCTCCCCCGTGGTGTACCCGTGCCTGGAGCCCGCGCCGCTCTGCGTGGAGCGCCGTACCCCCCGGAGCAGCCCGGATGGGTCCCGGTTCTTCTGCGCCCGCTCGCCGCTCACGACCTGTGAGGAGTCCTTCGTCACGTCTTGTGAGGGCACGGTGCTCGTCTCCTGCGTGGGGGGCTATGTCTCCGCCCAGGACTGCACCAACCAGAACGGCACCGGGCGCTGTGGACGTCGCAAGCCCGATGGGTTCTCGCAGTGCCTCTGAATTCCCCTGGAGAACCCACCATGACGCCCGTCTTCTCTTCTTCCCGACTGCCCTGGCTCTGTGCCCTGGTGCTGACCTTCATGGGCTCGGGCTGCGTCGTGGATGACTGCGAGACCCGCTACCGCTGCCTGGGCGAGGGCCAGTACGAGTCGTGCAACGTCGGCTCGGACTGGGAGGCCCACCGCGTCCTCATCGACTGCAAGGCACCCAACGCCGCCTGCGTGCAGCTCGAAGAGGACTCCGTGCGGTGCGTGTATGCGCCGGCTGTGCGCTGCGATGGCTCCTTCGTGGACCGCTGCGAGGGCACCCGGCGCGTCTACTGCGAAGAGGTCCTCGGCTGGGTACAGGCCGTGGACTGCGTGGCGCTGGGCAGCACGGGCTGTCACGTGGATGCCGCGCTCGGCACGGCTGTATGTGATTAGCAACGGAATTCGACCCGGTCCCCTCTCGCGATGCCTGCTCGCCCCTCACGCGAGCTTGACGCGTTGTGTTGAACTCAACACAAATCTAGGGGATGCTCCTGCCCGCCTGACGCCTGCCATTGGCGGGCACTGAAGGAGTCAAAGCCTCACGCGTATGCGCAATCCCTCTCGGCGCCAGGGGTCCAACCCCGAGCTGGCGCAACGGGAGAGCCGCGTCCGCTGAACCACCCTGTGAACCCCATCCGCCGACCGCTCGCGCGGCCCGGCCTTGCCCCTGTCTGTCCTGATCTCCTGGAGAGCCCCACATGAAGAAGACCCTCCTGCTCGCTGAAGCCCTGCTCGTCCTCGCTGGCGCTGGCTGTGGACACCCCGATGACCTGGTCTCCGACGAATCGCAAGAGACCCTGGCCGTCGCGGAGGACACGCTGACCGCCTCGAACTGCACGCAACTGCAGCTGTCGACGGCCGCGGTGATCGCCAAGAGCAACGACGGCAACCTTCCGGGCAACACGCTGGATGATCGGCTCGACACGCGCTGGAGCGCCTTCGGCCAGGGCTCGTGGATCGACTACGACCTGGGCGCGAACCGCTCCGTCTCGGGGGTGACCGTGGCGTGGCACGAGGGCAACAAGCGCGCCACCAACTTCGTCGTGTCCACCTCGCTGGACGGCAACAACTACACGCCCGTCTACACCGGCAAGAGCAGCGGCACGACCACGGCCGCGGAGACCTATTCCTTCCCGGCCGCCACCGCGCGCCGCCTGCGCATCACCGTCAACGGCAACACCCTGAATGACTGGGCGAGCATCGCCGAGGCGCGCCCGTGCGCGGCGCCTGTGTCGGGCGGCACGCCCACGGGCACTGGCGTGGTGTGGCGCGGCGACTTCGAGACGGGTGACCGCACGCAGTGGAGCAGCACGCAGATGGTGAACGCGGACCGCCTGCAGGTGGTGCCCTCGCCGGCGCGCGAGGGCCGCTACGCCATCAAGGTCACCGTGAAGCAGGGGGACAACCCCATCAGCGCCAGCGGCAACCGCAACGAGCTGGTGAAGATGACGAACGAGACGGAAGGCAACGAGTACTACTACCGCTGGAGCACCATGTTCGCCTCGGACTTCCCGAGCGCGAAGACGTGGCAGATCTTCGCCCAGTGGCACCACACGGGCAGCAACGGCTCGCCGCCGGTGGAGTTCTACGTCAACGGGGAGACCCTCTACTTCCGCGTCCAGGGCACCACCGTGCTGTGGACCGCGCCGCTGGTGCGCGGGCAGTGGCAGGACTTCATCTTCCACGTGAAGTGGTCGGCCAGCGCGAGCAACGGCTTCGTCGAGCTGTACCACAACGGCAAGCTCGTGATTCCCAAGCGCGCCGCCGCCACCATGTACAGCGGGCAGCGCAACTACCTGAAGGTGGGCCTGTACCGGAACAGCACCGTCGCGCCGATTGGCATCGTGTACCACGACGGCTGGGTGCAGGGCCGGACCCTGCAGGACGTGCTCCCGGCGGGCACGTCCTCCACCACCCTGGCCTCGGCCCAGTAGTCAGCTACGGCAGCCCCGCCACCCACCTCACGATGTCCGTGGTGGAGAGCTGTCCCACCAGGGCGCCCGTCGGGTTCACGACGGGCACCCGGTGGACCCCCGCGGTGGCCATGATCTTCGCGGCCATGGCGAGCGAGCTGCCCTCGGGCACGGTGAGCACCTGCCGCGTCATCACGTCCGCGGCGGTGGTGCCATCGACGAAGTGCTGGCCCGTGGGGAGCAGCTCCACGCTGGCCTCCACGTCGTCCTCGAGGCGGTGACGCACCAGGTCCGTCTTGGACAGCATGCCCACCAGCCGGTTCTCCTCATCCACCACGGGCATGCCGCTGATGGAGTGCTCCAGCATCAGCTCGGCCGCCGTCCGCAGGTCGATGTCCGGGCGGACCGCGAGCACCTCGCGCGCCATCACCTCATCCACCGTGCAGAGGGCCGGAGCGGGCAGGGACTCCGTCTCTTCCTCGAAGAGGGAGTAGGGGAGGTCGTTGAGAGGCATGGCGCGCATGGTGGTGCTCCTTTGGGGGAGGGCCCCCTCCATGCCTGGCCACCGCGACCAGGCTCCTGGAGGCCCGATGCTCAGGGCCTTCCAATGCATGGCGGGTGCCAGCCCTTCTCCGAGGGGACTCACGGGGTCCACGCGCAGTCCCTGCGCTCGGAGAGGGCTGCTCACGCAACCCGTGCGGGTCCGGGCCTCGGTTGCCTGGACACCTGACGGGCTGACGCGGCGCGGCGCTCAGCCGAGCAGCTTCTTGAGGGAGCCGTCCGCCAGCGCCTTGGTGGTGTCGTCGAAGCCGCCGATGAGCACGCCGCGGACGAACACCTGGGGGAAGGTCGGCCAGCCGCTCCACATCTTGATGGCGAGCCGCTGCTTCCACATGCCGAAGTAGCTGCCGTACTCGAGGTAGGTGAACTGGACACCGGCCTCGGTGAGGGCGTTGCGCACCCGCTTGACGAAGGGGTTCTGCGCCATGCCCACCACCACGACGGGGTCGCGCTCGACGGCGGTGCGGACCTGGTCGACGACGTCACGGTGGAAGCCGGCCATCGCCTCGGCCACGGCGGGGGAACGCTTGTCATCGGAGAGCATGGGACGGGAGGTAGTCATGGGGCAGACACCCTAACCGAGCCGCTCCCCGAGGGGGCAATCCAAAATGCCGCGTCAGCTTTCAGGGGCCTCCCCGTCTCTCTTCAGAGGGGAGCGGTGGTCAGGCTGGCATCGACGATGCCGAGCGCGGTGAACCCCAAGCACCGATGCCGGTTCTTCCGACGCCCTCGTCGGCGCTGGCCTGGCCACTGCTCCCATCCCACCCCCCTCCGCACCAGGGGTCCGGGTGGTGTAGAACAGGGGGTCGAATGGAGCGACTTCCGGTCAGACCCCACCTCGCGCCGCCCCCCTCCTTCGGTGCCGCCTCGCTCGCGTCCGATGAGGCCCGCTCCTTTCTGCAGGAGCGGCTCGAGCTCCTCTACCGGATGCTCTGCGCGCTCACCTTCGCCTTCTACGCCTTCACCACCCTGGCCGCCGTCCTCCTCTTCGAGGTGCCGTGGACACGCGCCCTGGTGGACCCCGGCTACGCCTTCCACCTGATCGGCACCCTGATGGCGCTCGGTCTCTGGCTCCAGTGCCGCGACAAGCCCCGCTCCCTGCGCGCCCTGTCCTGGATGGACAGCGCGGGCCTGCTCGGCGTGCTCTTCCTGCTCAAGCTGGACGCCTATTATGACCGCGACACCCTGTCGCTGCTGCTGAGCACCAATGGCGCGCTCATCAGCCACGCCGTCATCGTCCCCAGCTCCATGCGCAGGACGTTCTGGATCTCCCTGCTCGGCGCCCTGCCGGATGCCCTCGTCGTCACCCTGATGGCGCATGCGGGCTCGCACTCCGACTCGCTGGTGCCCACGCTCGATGCCCTGCTCTGGGGCGGCGTCGCCGTCACCCTCGCCACCCTGGCCTCCCACGTCATCTACGGGCTGCGCAAGCAGGTACAGGCCGCGAAGCAGCTGGGCCAGTACACGCTGCTCCAGCGGCTGGGGGCCGGTGCCATGGGCGAGGTGTACCTGGCCAGCCACGCCCTGCTGCGCCGCCGCACCGCCATCAAGCTGCTGCGCGCCGACTCGGACGGCCGGGGCCTGGAGCGCTTCGAGCGCGAGGTGCAGCTCACCAGCCAGCTCACCCACCCCAACACCATCGCCATCTACGACTACGGCCGCACCGCGGAGGGACTCTTCTATTACGTGATGGAGTACCTGGAGGGAGTGGACCTGGACGTGCTGCTCACGGCCGCGGGGCCCCAGCCGCCCGCGCGCGTCATCCACATCCTGCGTCAGGTGTGTGGGGCGCTGGAGGAGGCGCATGGCCAGGGGTTGCTCCACCGCGACATCAAGCCGGCCAACCTCTTCCTGTGCCGGCGGCGCGGCGTGCCGGATCTGGTGAAGGTGCTCGACTTCGGGCTGGTGAAGGAGGTGGGCGGCTCCGAGGAGGCTTCCGCCCAGAGGGCCCACGTGGTGGTCGGCACGCCGCTCTACCTCGCGCCGGAGGCCATCGTCTCTCCGAGCCGGGTGGATGGGCGGGGGGACCTGTACTCACTGGGGGCGGTGGGCTACGCGCTGCTCACCGGCTGCCATGTCTTCGAGGGCCGCACCTCGGTGGAGATCTGCTCGCACCACCTGCACACCGTGCCCACGCCGCCGAGCACCCGCCTGGGTCGCGAGCTGCCGAGCGACCTGTGCGGCCTCCTCCTCCGCTGCCTCGCGAAGCATCCCGATGACCGCTTCGACAGCGCCCGCGAGCTGCGGCTCGCGCTGGAGGCCTGTGCGGACGCGGACGGGTGGACGGAGGAGGACGCCGAGCGCTGGTGGATGGCGAATGGCGCCACGATGGAGACGGCCCGGCCCCGGCGTGACTCCTCGGACCTCACCGGCACGCAGACGCTGGTGACGGAGCTGATCGGCCGCGTGGCGTAGTCCGCCGCTCACGGCTCGGCGACGAACTCCTTCCACAGCTCGATGAAGTCGCGCGGCGCCTCGAGGTTGGGCGAGTGCCCGATGTCCTGCATCACGTGCTGGCGCGCACCGATGAGGCTGGCGCACCGCTGACCTGACTCCACGGTGCAGAGCATGTCCTTGGCGCCGCTGACCACCAGGGAGGGCAGGGGGCGCAGGGCGTTCAGGCGCTCGCCAGGGGCCCAGTCCACGAGGGCCTGGAGCGTGGCCAGGGATGCCTCCCGGCGCTGCAGGTGCCCCTCCTCGATGAGCTGCTGCCACAGCGCATCGTCCGGAGCCGTCGGAGCGATGGCGCGCAGGGCCATGGCATAGACGGCGCGGTTGTCATGGGCGGCGAGCTGGTGCGCCGGCAGGTTGTACGCCGCGGGCATGCCATCCACCCAGGCCGGGGCCATCAGGGTGAGGGTGTGCACACGCTCCGGATGGTCGAGCGCGAGCTGCATCGCCACCGCGCTGCCAAGGGAGTGGCCAATCACATGCACACGGATCAGCCCCAGGCCATCGAGCAGCCCGCGAAGGTCCTGAGCCAGCGTGGGGATGGCCTGAAGGGAGTCGGGGCCTCGGGTGTGCCCGCGTCCGCGCAGGTCATACGCGATGGCGCGAAATCCAGGCGGCAGCAGCTCGAGCGTCGGCTGCCACCACAGGCTCGTGGTCCAGTTGCCGTGGAGGAGCACCACGGGCTCTCCCTGGCCCCGTTCGCGGTAGTTCACCTCGAGGTCTCCAACGCGCAGCATGGGCATGGTGGGGTCGTCCTTTCAGGTCTTGCGGATGAGGAGGCTACAACACGAAGGGCCTGCCCCCGCGTCGGCGGAGAGCAGGCCCTCGTGATGCGCCTCGTCGGACGTGAGCCGACTCAGCGGCTCACAGCTCCTCGAGGAACTCGTCGTTGTAGGTGTAGCGGCTGAGCCGCTTGATGAGCGCCTCCATGGCCTCCACCGGCTTCACCGAGAAGAGCATCTGGCGCATCTTCTTCACCTTCTCGTACTCCTTGTGGGTGAAGAGCTTCTCCTCCTTGCGCGTGCCGGACTGGCCGATGTTGATGGCCGGGAAGATGCGCTTCTCCGACAGGAACCGGTCCAGCGTCACCTCGGAGTTACCGGTGCCCTTGAACTCCTCGAAGATGACCTCGTCCATGCGGCTGCCCGTGTCGATGAGCGCCGTACCGACAATCGTCAGGCTGCCGGCCTCCTCGGTGGCTCGCGCCGCGCCGAAGATGCGCTTGGGCCGCTCCAGCGCGCGGCTGTCCACGCCGCCCGAGAGCGTCCGGCCCGAGTTGTCCACTTCCTTGTTGTAGGCGCGCGCCAGTCGCGTGATGGAGTCCAGGAGGATCATCACGTCCTTGCCGCTCTCCACCAGGCGCCGCGCCCGCTCCAGCGCCAGCTCGGCCACCTTCAGGTGGTCGCCCGTCGGCCGGTCCGAGCTCGAGGCCAGCACCTCGCCCTTGATGCTGCGGCGCATGTCCGTCACTTCCTCGGGGCGCTCGTCGATGAGCAGCACCATGAGGTGGATCTCCGGGTGGTTGGCCACCACCGCCTGGGCGATCCGCTGCAGCATGATGGTCTTGCCCGTCTTCGGAGGCGCCACGATGAGCGCACGCTGGCCCTTGCCGAGGGGGGCGATCAGGTCCATCACCCGCGTCACCATCTCGCGGTGGCCGTTCTCCAGCTTGATGCGCTCCACCGGGTCCACGGACGTGAGGTCCGCGAAGTGCGGCAGGCGGCCCATCTGCTCCAGCGGGCGGCCGTCCACCTGCTCCACGCGCTGGATGATGCCCTTGTTGCCCTTGAGCTGCGCGAGCGCGTTGACGTACTGGCCCGGGCGCAGCCGCAGCTTCTGCACCAGGTTCTTCGGAATCTCCGCGTCGTCCGGGGCGGGCAACAGGTTGCGCTTGAGCTGCCGCAGGAAGGCGTTGGGTCCCTTCGCCTCGGTGTCGAGCACGCCCTCCACCGGCGCCAGCGAGGGCTGGGGGGCCGGCTGATGGTGCCTCGGCTGACCACCGCCATGCTGCTGCGGCTGGGGATGGTGCTGCTGCTGCTGTTGCTGCGGCGGCGGGTGTTGCTGCTGCTGTTGCTGCTGCCGCTGCTGGTATTGCTGCAGCTCCTGCGGCGTGAGGAACACCTGCTGCTGCTGACCGTCCGGACCGGGCACCAGGCGGTAGGCCTGCCCCTCCGGGGTGAACTGCACCTGTGCGCCCTTGCGGCGACGGCGGCGGCGGCGGCGGCGGCCACCACCCTGGCCGGGCTGCTGAGGGCCACCACCGGGCTGTCCCGGCGCGGAGGCCGAGCCCTCGCCGTCATCGGGGCCCTCGTCGCCCTCGTCATCGCCGTCGTCCATGTCAGGCGGCGTCTCGGCGCGGGCGGCCACGGGGGACGGCAGGTCTCGGGGATCGCGGTTGTCGGTTTCGCTCATGGGTCCTACGGAATTGCGGCGCGCATCCCCTGGGAGGGGGTCCCCCGGCCGAGACGCGCGCGAGGTCGATGTCTGTGGGACAGAAGCCCGACGCGGGGTCCTCGGGACTCCCGCGCACTGGCACGGGCTACCCGCCGACCGAAACCGCCGGCCCCTGGAGCGTCCAAGCGGCCTGGAGGCCGACCTGAAAGCGCCATGCACCACACTAACAGAGGGTCCGCCGGGAGGCCGGAGAATTTCGCCTCCCGGTGTCCTCTCCGCAACGTCAGCGGACGGTCAGGGAGAAGGGCTGGACGGCCTTCAGGCCCGCCTCCTCCAGCCAGGGGGTCTCCAGGCCCGCCTCCTGGACGAGCGCCCGCACGCCCGGCGGCAGGAGGGGCTCTGGCGCGGGGAGGAGCTTGGCCAGCACCCCCGGCTCTCCACCCGGGGAGGACAGCAGCCCGCGCGACTCGCCCAGCACCACCAGCTCCAGCTCCTCCCGGGGGGGCACCCCGGCGCGCTTGCGGGCCGCGTCCACCGCCTCCATCAACCCGCCCAGCGCGTCCACCAGCCCGCGCTCCTTGGCCGCCGCGCCGGACCACACCCGCCCGCGCGCCAGGGAGTCCACCTTCGCCTTCTCCAGGCCGCGCGAGGTGGACACCTCGGTGATGAAGTCGTCGTAGGCCGAGTCCACCCAGGCCTGCACCGCCTTCTGCTCCGACTCCGTCCATGGCTTCCAGGTGCCGAGCACGTCCGTCATCGGGGCGCGGGAGATGGTCTCCCGGCTCACCCCCAGCTTGTCGCCCAGCAGGCCGCGCAGCGCGGGCTTGAGGAAGAAGACGCCGATGCTGCCCGTCAGGGTGGTGGGGGAGGCCCAGATTTCATGCGCGCCCATGGAGGCGTAGTAGCCGCCCGAGGCCGCCACGTCCCCCATGGAAGCGATGACGGGCTTCTTCTTCTTCGCCTCCAGCACCGCGCGGTACATCAGCTCCGAGGCCAGCACGTCGCCGCCGCCCGAGTCCACCCGCACCACGATGGCCACCACGGACGGGTCGTTCTGGGCGCGCTCCAGGGCGAGCGCCACCGTCTCCGCTCCGGCGATGGCCTCGCCGCCCAGCGGGGACTGGCGACTCTTGCCGCCGGCGATGGAGCCCAGCACTGGCACCACGGCGATGCGGCGGCGTCCGCTCCAGCGCGGCTCCCGCTCGTCCCTCGGCGAGTAGGTCGGGTCGTAGGCGGCCCCCGGGGCCAGGGCCTCCAGCTTCTTGTCCAGCTCCTCGGGCAGCAGCAGTCCGTCCACCAGGCCCAGCTCCTTGGCCCGGTGGGCGGTGAGCAGCCCCGAGGCCCAGGCCTCCCGGAGGCGCTCGACGGGGAGGTTGCGCGCCTGGGCCACCGCCGCCTCGTAATGGCCCACCTCGGTGTCCAGGTAGGCTTCAATCGTCTCGCGCTGCGCGGGGCTCATGTCGCGGCGCACGAGCTGCTCGGGGGCCGTCTTGTACTCGCCCACGCGCGCCACGTCCCAGGTGACGCCCAGCTTCTCCATCGTCCCGCCCAGGTAGGAGATGCTCGCGGACAGGCCGTTGATGACGAGCGAGGAGCCGGGCAGCGCGTACACCTCGTCCGCGGCCGAGGCCACGAAGTAGGCCCGGTCATCCACGCTGTAGAGCACCGCCATCACCCGCTTGCCGGACGCGCGCAGCCGCAGCACCGCCTGGCGCAGCTCCTCCGCCTTGCCCCAGTCCACGCCCGGCAGGTTCGACACCTTCACGAGCACGCCCTTGAGGCGCGGGTCCTTCGCCGCGTGGTCCAGCCAGCGCACCAGCCGGAGGTACGGGTCCGACTCCGAGAAGCCGAGCAGCGACAGCGCGGGGCTCCCCCCCTGTCGCAACCGGTCATCCAGGTCCAGCAGGGCCACCGCCCCGCCGCCGAGGCGCAGGGCGGGGTACTTCTGGCTGGAGAGGCGCACCGCCACCACATGGTCGAGCCCGCCACCCTCGGCGCCGCCTCCCGCGTAGGTGACGCCGAAGCGCGAGCTGTCCAGGGTGGCGGCGAACTGGAGCGCCAGTGCGCGCTCGCCGCCGAGGCCATGCGAGAGGCCCGCGCCCAGGCCGAGGCCGGGCAGGACGGTGGCCCGCAGCGTGTAGGAGAGGCGCCCGTCGTCCCAGCGGCCCTCGGCGGCGGTGTAGTCCGCGCCCAGCGTCAGGCGCTCACCGAAGGGGCGCAGGCCCACGGCGAGGTGGTAGCTCCGGGGCAGGGAGAAGGCCCCCGACTCGGGCGCGTTCACGTCCCGCACCACCGCGCCCACCGAGAGGAAG
>NZ_DASVSO010000114.1:0-7130 GCF_036388035.1 Archangium sp. | reverse complement strand
GACCGCGAGGCCCCCCAGGAGGCACAGCGTCTTCAGCCCACGCAGGCTCATTCCCACTGGAAACATCCGAGGACTCCAAAGTCTGTAAAAGCAGATGAAACGGAAGGTTGAAAAGAACCCGCGAGATGGCTGAAATGGGCGGTGCATGGGGGGAGGGCAGGACGTGTCACCCCCCTGGGGTACACCGTCCTGCTACCCGTTGTCAGGTCGTCAGGTCGTCAGGTCTTCAACCGTCTTTGCCGGCGCCGGGGGGGCTCTCCCGGTACGGCCAGGACATGTCAGGACGGGTTGGATGCTGAGTACAACGACCCGTTCCGAACTACAGGTCCGTATACAGCGCAGGGGGGAAGGCCGATGAAGTACAACACGAGTGGAATATTGCAATCCTCACATGTTGAGGATGCTCTGGTCACCATCAACGCCGCAGCCCAGGGGGGTATTCAGGTGGTTGAGATGACGCCGAAGAGCCTGTGGGTCGAGGAGCCCCCTCCGGGGGGGTACGGGGCGGGCGCGTGGGACGACCTGGAGGACGGAATCACCACGTCTCGCCGGGCCGTGCTGGCGCCGAGCCGACTGCCCGCGAGCACCTTCGTGCCCCGCGCCCCGAAGCCTCTCCGGGAGGACGAGTCCCTCCAGCCGCGAGCCTTCATCGCGCTCTCCGCTTGAGCTTTCGCGCGTGCCTGGAAGGGCACGCGTCCGACGTCTCCGAGAAGCGGGGCAACCTCAAGTTTCTAGGTTGCGCTCCGTGTTTTTCCGGTTACCCTTGCGGCTCATGGACACTCCGGTTTCCGCGAGGACAGCCATCCTGATGTCGCTCATGGGCGGCAGGGGATTCGGGCTGGAAATCATCGAGAGGGTCCGGGAGAGGACGCACGGGAAGATCATCCTGAACGAGGGCTCGGTGTATCCGGCGCTCAAGGCGCTGGAGCGGGACGGGTTGCTGCGCAGCTTCGACGGCGAGCCCATGCCCGAGCGCGGGGGACGGCCCAGGCGGTACTACGAGCTGACGGGGGAAGGGCGGCGTGTGGCCAGGGAGCAGCGGACGGCCTTGCTCAACCTGTTGCAACCCGCGGAGGCAGTTTGAATGGATGAGGACCATCGCCCGAAGCTGTCCGTGTTGGATGCGTTCTGCCTGGATGGAGCGTACGAGGACGGGTTGACGGACTCGCGCCGCTCCGTGTTCACCGAGGCGCTCGTTCCCGTCCAGCGCCTGCCCCCGGTTCCGCCTCCCGAGCCCTCCTCGGTCGTCGTTCGCGCGCAGCGCACCTTCGACAGGCTCGGCATGTATGTGCCCGCGCGCATCGCCAACGAGCAGATGGGCGACGCGCTCGAGCTCATCCACACGCTGGTGCGCGAGGGCGCGCCGAAGTGGAAGGTGCGGGCCAAGGTGGCGTCGACCACCTTCTGGGTGCTCGCCCACACGGGGCTGGAGCTGGTGCTGCGCGTCGCCGGCGCGGTGAAGAAGGCGCTGGGGCCCTAGCCCTTCACCAGGTTCTTCATCACGAACCACACGTTGGCGGGCCGCTCGGCCAGCCGGCGCATGAAGTACGGGTACCAGTGCCTGCCATACGGCACGTAGACGCGCACGGGCCAGCCCTCGGCCGCGAGCCGCTCCTGCAAGTCCCGGCGGATGCCATAGAGCATCTGGAACTCGAAGGCGCCGCGTGGCAGTCCCTTCTTCCGGGCGTACGCGAGCGTCTCCTGAATCATCCGCTCATCGTGCGTGGCGATGCCGTGGTACAGCCCGCTGTCGAGCAGGACGCGCATGACGCGCACGTAGTTGTCATCCACGTCCTTCTTCTCCTGGTAGGCCACCCCGGGGCCCTCCAGGTAGGCGCCCTTGCACAGGCGGATGCGGATGCCCTCGGCGCACAGGGCGCGCGCGTCGGCCTCGGTGCGGTAGAGGTAGCTCTGCAGCACCGCGCCCACGTGCGGCTCACCGAACTCCCGGTGCAGCGCGCGCACCACGTCCAGCGTGGCCTGCGTCACCTCGCCCTGCTCCATGTCCACGCGCACGAAGGTGTCGCGCCGCTTCGCCTCGGCCACCACCTCGCGCGCGTTGCGCAGCGCCAGCTCCCTGTCGAAGAGCAGCCCGCACTGCGTCAGCTTCAGCGACACGTTGCCGCGCACGCCCACCTGGTCGATGCGCGAGAGCAGCCGCAGGTACTCACGCACCTCGCCGCGCGTCTCGCTGGCGTTGCGCACCGCCTCGTTGAGGTGGTCGAAGGAGACCGTCAGCCCGCGCGCGTTGAGCTCCTTCACGGCGGCGACGGCCTCCTCCAGCGTCTCGCCGGCGATGAAGCGCTGGGCGATGCGGCGCAGCGCGGGCACGCCGGTGGCGACGTCCTTCAAGCCCTCCTGGCGAGAGAGGAACAGCAGCGCCGAGCGCGACAGTTGGGTGGCCTGGTCCATGGTGGGATTCACGGGGTGTGTTGCGAGAGGAAGTCGTCGACGAAGGCGTTGAAGGCCTGCGTGTGGCTCATGTACGGCAGGTGGCTCGCCTCGCGGAGCACCTCCAGGCGCGAGCCCGGAATCCGCGCGGCCACGTCCCGGGCGTACGACAGCGGCACCAGCAGGTCCCGGGCGCCGTGGATGATGAGGGTGGGCACGCGCAGGTGCTCGAGACTCTCCACGTAGTCCGCGGCGAGGATGTCCTCCAGCCGCCGCAGCAACTCCAGTGGGGAGAGGCGGCGCGCCTCGCGGACGATTTCGGAGCGGCCCTCGGGGGGCAGCTGGCGCCCGCCCAACACCCGCGCGACGGTGGGGGCGAAGAGGTAGGCGAAGGGCTTGGGCATGCGCACCAGCGTGGACAGGGCCAGGGCCCAGCGCCGCACCCGGTGCACGCTGGCCACCGGCGACACCAGCACCAGGGCCTTCACCCGCTCGGGGTGCGCCAGCGCGTAGGCGAGGGAGATGAGGCTGCCGAAGGAGGAACCCACCAGGGCGAAGCGCTCGGGGAGCCCGGCCTCGGGGTGTTGCAGCGAGGCGAGGTTCCACTGGAGCGGCGTGTGCGTCATGGGCGTGGCCAGCGGCGGCGTCCACAGGAGGAAGCGCCACTCGGGCGCCAGGGGCCGCATGGGCGCGAACGAGCGGCCGGAAGCTCCCAGCCCGGGCAGACACAGCACGGTGCGCGACACGTCCTGGCTGCCGTCGGGGAAGGTGAAGAGCCGCACGTTGGCCCCGCGCACCCGGCGGTGCTCGCAGGGCAGCTCATAGCCCTGCTGAATCTCCTCGGGCTCGGGGACGAGCCGGTGCATGGCGGAAGGGGAGTGCATGACGGGAAAGGTGCCTTCAGGCATGGCAGGCCCGGTCGAGCAGGCGCCGCACGGTGTGGGCCACGCGGTCGCGGAAGTGTTGGAGTCGGGACTCGGGCGCGTTGGCGGGAGGCGGCTGCAACGGCTGTCCGACGACGAAGGTCATCTTCACGGGCAGGGGCAGCGGGCCCAGGCCAATGCCCAGCGGCACCCGGTACTTCTCCCCGGGGGCGAGCGGCACACTCAGGCGCTCGTCATCCGGGCAGAGGAAGGTGTCGTCCACCCCGAAGCCGGCGAAGGGGACGATGGGGACGCCGGCCAGGGCGGCGAGCCGCACGAAACCGAGCGTCCCCTCCCAGCGCAGCGTGTAGTGGTGGCGGGGCTTCTTGAAGGTCTCCCACGCGCCCCCCGGGTAGCAGACGACGAGGTGTCCCTCCCGCAGGGAGTGCAACGCCTTCTCCCGCGTCCCCTCCACGCCCCCCAGCCAGGGCAGAACGGTTCTCACCAGGGGGATTTTGAAGAACCCCCGCTCGGCGAGCCCCAAGGGGTAGCGGCCTGTTGCTCGATGTATCAAATGAAAGAAAGCAGGCGTCTCGTAACCCCACAGGCCGTGGTTGCCCACGAGCAGCACCGGCCCGTGGGCCGGCAGGTGCTCGGCATCCAGCAGGCGTGCGCGGTGGTAGAGCGCGGACAGCGCCGCGCCCGTCTCGGCGAAGCGGAAGAAGGCGCGTTGAATGGGGCTCGGGGCGGTGTCCACGGGGCCTGAAGATGGCGATGCCCCGCTGGGATGACACACCCGCTCCGCTCGCCTGCCTGCCAACTTCCCGCCTGCCGGGAAAGTGGTATAGCCATTGCTGATTTCAACGCCTGTCAGGAAGGCGGGGGAGCGTGGGCGCTGGAATACGTCCAGTGGTGGTGGTTGTCCGCCCCTGACGCGGTGCCGATGGTTGCGGGGCCATGGGGCCATTCGAGATGCTGTCTGGGAAGCAACGGGATCTGCTGGCGTGCTTCGAGTCGCTAGACGAGGTACAGGGCACGCAGCCGTTGGCGGAGCGGGTGGGGGAGCTGCTCGAGGAGGTGCGGTTGCACGTGCGGGTGACGGAGCGTCACCTGCAGCCGCTGGTGGTACGCGTGGAGGGGCACGCGCGCGCCCTGCAGGAGGCCGAGGTCCTCTTGGCCATGCACGAGCTGATGGCCGAGCTGGAGTACTATCCGGCGGGAAGCCTGGAGTGGCTCGCGCGGCTGATGGCGCTGGAGGACGCGGCGGTGGCGCACGTGCTGTGCCTGGAGCTGCAACTCTTCCCCCGGCTGTCCGCGGCGTTGGATGAGGAAGAAGCCTTGGACCTCGTCAGGAACGTCGCGGCCACACGCGAGGCTTTATGGTTGGAAATGCGCCGGGCCCGTCCTTCGTTCCGAGGGTTGGACTCATCCGACGATGATTGCTCTATCAGTCCTTGAGTGCCTGAACGGGCGTATAGGTGAGTGTCAGGCCAAGACCGTAGACGCAATCTTTTATTAGTTTTCATCTGCGACTCGTGTATTTGTGGAGTTATCAGAGGGCCTGTGTTTTAAAACAGCCCCCACTGCACAACCCCTCAGTTGAGCCGTCTCACAACTGGGACGGCCCCTCGAGAATGCTGGGGGAGGAGAGGATACACGAGCATGTCGATCGATAAGGCATTCCGGGAGATGGTGCGTAACGAGATCGAGGCGCAGCTCAAGCCGCTGCGCGACCTGGTGTCGCGTCTGGAGGCGGGCACGTCTGATCTCGACTCGCTGCGCAGCGTGGCGGAGCGGCTGGCGCCGCTGGCCGAGGCGGTGGGTCCCCTGTTCGGCACGGCCGGTGGCCGTGCGGCGACGCCGGGCCGTCGGGGTCCGGGTCGTCCGGCTCGGGCGGCCTCGGCTCCCGCGGCGGCGACCGGTGGGGGCAAGCGTCGCGGCCGGAAGCCGGCGGCCGAGGGCGGGGCGCGCGAGTGCGCCATCCGGGGTTGCGGCAAGCCCAGCCGCACCAAGGGCTACTGCGCGGCGCACTACCAGAAGCTGCGCATGCTGGAGAAGACCAACCGCCGTCCGAGCGACTGGTCGGACTACGCCGAGGCGAACAGCGTGGAGGACGTCAAGCTGCCGCGTGGCCGCGCCGCCGCCAAGGCGCTGGCCGAGGCCGCCCAGAAGAACGCGGGGTAATGGCGCGCTCCAGTTGAATCGGAGTCCCCTGGGCCCTCCCTCTCACCGGGGAGGGCCCGGTTGTTGCGGGCCCGGGGCGTGCCCGTCATTCTTGTTCGCATGAACAAGCGCGAGCTGGAACCCGGAATCTTCACCGAGCTGGCCGGACGGACGACGTACGGCGAGTACCTGCAGCTGGACAGGCTGCTGACCGCGCAGGTGCCCCGCTCGCAGCCGCCCCACCACGACGAGCTGCTCTTCATCATCCAGCACCAGACGAGCGAGCTGTGGATGAAGCTGCTCGTGCATGAGCTGACGGCCGTCATCCGCTACATCCAGAACGACAACCTGGAGCCGTCGTTCAAGATCTTCTCGCGCGTGGGTCATATCCAGCGCATGCTCTTCGAGCAGTGGAGCGTGCTGGAGACGCTCACACCCAACGAGTACCTCGAGTTCCGGGGCGCGCTGGGGCAGGCCTCGGGCTTCCAGAGCTATCAATATCGCGCGCTGGAGTTCCTGCTGGGCCACAAGGACGAGCAGTCGCTCGGGCCTTTCAAGCACATGCCTGGCGTGCACGCGCAGCTCGAGCGCTTCCTGGGCTCGCCCAGTGTGTATGACGAGTTCCTGCGTCACCTGGCGCGCACGGGCCACGCGCTGCCCGCGGACCGGGTGGAGCGCGACTGGCGCCAGCCGTATGAGAAGAGCGCCGCGGTGGTGGAGGTGTTCCGCCGCATCTACGAGAAGCCCGAGCAGCACTGGGATGCCTACGAGATGGCCGAGAAGCTGGTGGACGTGGAGGAGCGCTTCCAGCTGTGGCGCTACCGCCACATGATGACGGTGATGCGAGTCATCGGCTTCAAGCCGGGCACGGGCGGCTCCTCGGGCGTGGGCTTCCTGCGCAAGGCGTTGGACCTGCGCTTCTTCCCCGAGCTCTGGGACGTGCGCACCGAGCTCGCTCCCCCGTCCGGAAGGTAGGACTCACACCGCGACAGGCCGACTGCTAAGGTCACCCCCTGAGCCCTACTTTTCGAGTGGGCCAGGAGGAGAACCCATGCGTGCGCCTGGACGGAACGAGCCGTGCCCCTGCGGGAGCGGACAGAAGTACAAGCGGTGCTGTGCCGGGAAGGAGGCGGCGGCGAAGCGGCCTGTGGCCTCTCCGGGAAGTCTCCTGCACACGCAAGATGAGCGATTGGTGGAGGTGATGGGGCGTTACGCCGATCGGCGCTTCGGCCGGGGCTGGCTGCTCGAAGCGGCGGAGGCCTTCTACGATGACCCCGGGTTCGAGTTCGAGCCTCCCGACATGCAGCTCCTCATGCCCTGGGCCATGCACCATTGGGAGTGGGATGGGCGCCCGGTGCGGGAGTGGTTCCTCGAAGAGAGGGGCGCGAAGCTGACAGAGGCGGAGCGGGCGTGGTTGCTCGCGCAGCGGCCCGTTGTTCTCACCGTCTGGGAGGTGCGGGAGGTGAACAAGGGCGTGGGTCTGCGGGTGCGGGACTTGTTGGGGGGGGAGGAGCGCTTCGTCCACGAGGTGCGCGGCTCGCGGCAGCTCTGCCCGCGCGATGCCGTGCTCGGGCGGATGGTGGAGCACGAAGGGCTGGCGGTGTTCTGTGGGATGTACCCGCATCCTCTGCCCCCCATCGAGGCGGACGCGGTGGTGCGTGTGGCGCGCAGGGTGCTCCGGGTGCGCGGAGAACGTCCCGTCCCTCGGGAGAA
>NZ_DASVSO010000113.1:0-3449 GCF_036388035.1 Archangium sp. | reverse complement strand
CCGTGGGCAAGATCATTGGAATCGACCTGGGCACCACCAACAGCGTGGTGGCGATCATGGAGGGTCGCGAGCCCAAGGTCCTCACCAACGAGGAAGGCAACCGCACCACGCCCTCGGTCGTCGCGTTCGCGAAGGATGGGGAGCGTCTGGTGGGGCAGGTGGCCAAGCGTCAGGCCATCACCAACCCCGAGCGGACTGTCTACTCCATCAAGCGCTTCATGGGCCGGCGCTTCGAGGAGACCACCGAGGAGGCGAAGCTCGTCCCCTATAAGGTGGTGCGCGGCCCCCATGGCGACGCGCGCGTGGAGATCGATGGCAAGCAGTACAGCGCCCCGGAGATCTCGGCGCAGGTGCTGCTCAAGCTCAAGCGCGCCGCGGAGAACTACCTGGGCGAGAAGGTCACCGAGGCCGTCATCACCGTCCCGGCCTACTTCAACGACGCCCAGCGCCAGGCCACCAAGGACGCGGGCGAGATCGCCGGCCTCACCGTGCGGCGCATCGTGAACGAGCCGACCGCGGCCGCGCTGGCGTACGGCCTGGACAAGAAGAAGGACGAGAAGATCGCCGTCTACGACTTCGGCGGCGGCACGTTCGACATCTCCATCCTGGAGGTGGGCGAGAACGTGGTCGAGGTGCTCGCCACCAATGGTGACACCCACCTGGGCGGCGACAACATCGACCACACGCTCATGGACTGGCTGATCGCCGAGTTCAAGAAGGACAACGGCATCGACGTCTCCAAGGACAAGATGGTCCTCCAGCGCCTGAAGGAGGCGGCGGAGAAGGCGAAGATCGAGCTGTCCAGCACGACGGAGACGGAGATCAACCTGCCGTTCCTCACGGCGGATGCCTCCGGTCCTAAGCACCTCACCGTGCGCCTGACGCGGGCCAAGTTCGAGGCGATGATCGACACCCTCGTCGAGCGCTCGCTGGAGCCGTGCCGCAAGTGCCTGAAGGACTCGGGCGTGGACCTCAAGGATCTCAACGAGGTCGTCCTCGTGGGTGGCTCCACGCGCATCCCGAAGGTGCAGGAGGCGGTGAAGCGGCTGTTCGGCAAGGAGCCCAACCGCTCGGTGAACCCGGACGAGGTGGTGGCGGTGGGCGCCGCCGTGCAGGCCGGCGTGCTCTCGGGCGAGGTGAAGGACATCCTGCTGCTGGACGTCACCCCGCTGTCGCTGGGCGTGGAGACGCTGGGCGGCGTGATGACCAAGCTCATCGAGCGCAACACCACCATCCCCACCCGCAAGTCGGAGACGTTCTCCACGGCGGCGGATGGCCAGACGCAGGTGGAGATCCACATCCTGCAGGGTGAGCGCGAGATGGCGGGCGACAACCGCAGCCTGGGTCGCTTCCACCTGACGGGCCTGCCGCCGGCGCCGCGCGGCATGCCGCAGATCGAGGTGACGTTGGACATCGACGCCAACGGCATCCTCAACGTCAGCGCCAAGGACAAGGCGACGGGCAAGGAGCAGAAGGTGACCATCACCCACTCGTCCGGTCTGGCCAAGGACGAGGTGGAGAAGATGGTGAACTCGGCCAAGGAGAACGAGGCCGCCGACAAGGCCCGCCGCGAGCTGGTGGAGCTGAAGAACCAGGCCGAGGCGCAGGCGTACCAGGCGGAGAAGCTGGTGAAGGAGAACCGCGAGAAGCTCTCGCCGGACGCGGTGTCCACGCTCGAGGCGGCCATCAAGGGCGTCAACGAGGTGCGCGAGGGCCAGGACAAGGACGCCATCAAGGGCGCCCTGGAGCGGCTGCAGCAGGCCAGCTACAAGGTGGCCGAGGAGATGTACAAGGCCACCGGCGGCGCGCCGGGCGCGGGTGCTCCTCCTCCGGGCGCCGACGCGGGCGCGGCTCCGGGCAGCTCGGCCAAGCCGAAGGACGACGTGGTGGACGCCGAGTTCCGCCAGTCGTAAGCGGCCACCACGCCTCCCTCTCTCCCCCCTCCGAGAGATAGAGGGGGGAGGTCGCGGATGTGACAGGGTAGGTCCCGAGGGCCGGCGCTTCCGCGAGGGGGTGTCCGGCCTTCGTGCTTTCAGTCGCGGTGGCTTCAGCGGGTGGCGCCAGGTGCAGCCCCCCTGTATGAGAAACTCCAGCCGCAGCGGTGCCAGGCCAGGGACGGAGGAGCTTCATGAAGGCGCTGACGACGACGCCCCCGGGGCATGACGTCATCCTGTACGACGGGCACTGCCGCCTGTGCCGTGGCGGCGCGAAGCAGTTGGAGCGGCTGTTGAGAAGCCGAGGCACGGAGCTGCGCTCGTTCCGGGACGAGGGCGTGCTGGGCGCGTTCCCCGGCATCTCGCCCGATCGGTGCGAGCATGCGATGCAGCTCGTCCAGGCGGACGGGCGGGTCTTCGAGGGCGCCGAGGCCGTGGTGCAGGCGCTGGGGCGCAGGCCGCTCGGCAAGCTGCTCTTCGCCTACTACGTGCCGGGGTTGCGGCACACGGCGGACTGGCTCTACAGCCTCGTCGCCCGGTACCGCTTCCGCATCGCCGGGCGGGCCTGCCCGGACGGTGCGTGCGCCGTCCACTTCAAGTAGGGAGCGGGCGCTCTTCAAAGGGGGGGCGCGGGGGGCTACGATGGGCCTCCCTGCCTCCGCTCTGAGCGCCCGTGATCCACTCTCCCACGCACGTCTACTCCCAGGCCGCGCAGGCCTTCCGCCACTTCTTCCAGGAGCTGCGCGAGGCCTACCTCGAGCGTGAGACGCTCTTCACCCAGATCGAGCTCGCCCTGCTGAGCCGGGAGCACGTGCTCGTGGTGGGGCCTCCGGGGACCGCCAAGAGCGCCATCGCCTCCTCGGTGCTGGGCCGCATCCTGGACGAGAAGACCGGGCAGCCCTCGCTCTTCGCCAAGCAGATCGCCGAGTCCACCGTGCAGACGGACCTCATCGGTCCGGTGGACTTCAAGGTGCTCACCGAGACGGGCCGCACCGAGTTCATCACCGAGGACGGCATGCTGGGCGCCACCCACGCCGTCCTCGACGAGGTCTTCGACGGGCGCGACATGCTGCTGCGCTCCATCCTCAACGTCCTGCACGAGCGCGAGCTCAAGCACGGCCGGCGGGTGACGAGCGGCCGCATCGAGTGCGCCATCATGACGAGCAACCGGTACCTCTCCGAGGTGCTCGCGCGCTCGCCCGAGCTGCTGCTCGCCTTCGCCGACCGCCTGAGCTTCATCTCCTTCGTGCCCAAGAGCTTCGCCCGGACCGCCAGCCGCTCCGCCATGCTGCACCGCTTCGCCCATGGTCTGCGGCCGGACCTGCGCGCTGTCCTCACCCTGCAGCAGCTCGACGTGCTCCAGAAGGCCGTGGAGCGGGTGACGGTCTCCAACACCCTGCTCGAGGCCATCGAGATGCTCGCCGATGAGTTGGAGCGCGCCCTCACGGCCCAGGTGTCCAAGCTGCCCGACTACGTGCCCACCAAGTACTTCTCCCAGCGCTCGGTGGTGAAGGC
>NZ_DASVSO010000112.1:0-7263 GCF_036388035.1 Archangium sp. | reverse complement strand
CAGCACCTCGTCCACCACCCGCTGCCAGTCCGCCTCTTGCGTGACGTCCAGCTTCCAGGAGCGCGCGGCCTCTCCGAGCGCGCCGGCCACGTCCCTCGCGCCGGGCTCGTTGCGATCCGTCACCGCCACCCGGGCGCCCTCGCGGGCCAGCATCTGGACCATCGCCTTGCCCAGCCCCGACGCCGCCCCCGTCACCAGCGCGACCTTGCCTTCGACTCGCCCAGCCATCACTTGCCTCCCACCGGACCCGCCGGCGTCAACAGCACCTTGCCCTGGCGCCCGCCCTCCATCGCCCGCGTCAGCGCCTCCTTGATGTTCTCCAGCGGGAACGTGGCCTCCACCGGCGCATACAGCACGCCCTCGGCCACCAGCTTCGCCATCCGCTGCATCAGCGCCGCCTGCTCCTGGCGCGGCGTCTTGTTCATCCAACTCACCAGCCAGAAGCCGCGCAGCGTCACGTCCTTGAAGATGGTCGCCGCGGGCGAGAGGCTCGGCCCCTTGCCGCTCATCGCGCCGTAGTTCACGACGATGCCGCCCGGGGCCAGCGAGTCTCCCAGCCGCGTCGTCGCCGAGCCGCCCACCGCGTCGATGCCCAGCCGGATGTTCGCGCCGCCCGTGGCCTCGCGCACCTTCGCGGGCAGCTCCGGCCCGTCCACCAGCACCACGTCCGCGCCCAGCTCGCGCAGCTCCGGCACCAGGTCCTCGCGCCGCACCACGTTGACCGTCTTCAGTCCCTCGCGCTTCGCCAGGGTGATGAGGTAGCGTCCCACCGCCGAGTTCGCCGCGTTCTGCATCACCCACTCACCGGGCTGCGGCTGGATGAAGGCGTGCAGCAGCAGCTCGGCCGTCGGGGGATTGATGGAGAGCATCGCCAGCTGGAGCGGATCCGCGCCTTCTGGAAGGGGCAGCAGCCGCTCCGCCTTGGCCTTCAGGTGCGTGCGCCAGGTGCCCGCGCCCATGGGCAGGAAGACGTGCTGGCCGGGCCGCACCGCCGAGCTGCCCGACACCTCCACCACCCGCCCGACGCCCTCGTTGCCCGGCACCGCCGGCAGCTTCGGCAGCAGGCCGTACTGGCCGCTGAGCGTCATGATGTCCGAGGGGTTGATGGGCGTGGCCACGACTTCCACCAGGGCCTCGCCCGGGGCGAGCTCGCCGGGCGTCTCGTCCACCACCTGCACCACGTCCAGAGGCGGCCCGAAGGCCGAGAAGCGCACCGCTTTCATGAGACTCCACTCGTCCAGGTTTTCGAGGGGCGCCGAGACTACCCCGCCCCCCACCTCAAAGGGCGAGGAATGTCGGCCACGGCGAGGGGGTTGTGGCGCGCCGCGTCGGCATGGTGGCAAGCTCTGATCCGACAGGAACATTCCATGGACATCCCTGGCTGGCAGTTGTGGATCATCGCCGCGGTTCTCGCGGGAGCGCTGGAGATCGCCCTCCCGGGCTTCGTGCTGCTCTGGTTCGCCGCGGGCGCGCTGGCCGCCAGTCTGTTGGCGGCCCTGGGGCTGGGCATCAACCTCCAGCTCACCGTCTTCATCGTCGTCTCGGTGGCCCTCTTCGCCGCGTCGCGCACCATCTTCAAGAAGGCCTTCATGCGCAACGCGGGCAACGTGAAGACGGGCGTGGAGGCGATGGTGGGCCAGGAGGCCCTGGTGACCGAGTCCCTCACCGAGGGGCACGGAGGCACGGTGCGCATCAACGGGGAGCTCTGGTCGGCGCGCTCACTCGGGGGCACCGTGACCGAGGGCGAGCGCGTCATCGTGGAGCAGGTGGAAGGCTTGAAATTGTGGGTGCGTCGCCCGTCGACGGCACTCGAAGTTCCCTTGAAGAAGGAAGGTACTTAGATGGGCACTGGAGTTCTCGTCGTCATCGCGCTGGCCGTGGGCTTCGCCCTCGTCAAGGGCCTGCGCATCGTTCCTCAGGCGAAGGTGATGGTGGTGGAGCGCCTGGGGAAGTTCCACAACGTCGCGACCAGCGGGTTGAACATCCTCATCCCGTTCCTCGACTCGCCCCGCGCCATGGAGATGCGCGTGGACAACCGCTACACCCGCACGCACCTGGTGGACATGCGCGAGCAGGTCATGGGCTTCGAGACCGTGCAGGTCATCACCCATGACAACGTCACCATGGAGGTGGGCTCGGTCATCTACTACCAGATCGTCGACGCGGCGAAGGCGCTCTACGCGGTGGAGAACCTCGCGCTGGCCATCGAGCAGCTCACCATGACGAACCTGCGCAACATCATGGGCGGGCTGACGCTGGACCAGACGCTCACCAGCCGCGAGACGGTCAACACCAAGCTGCGCATGGTGCTGGACGAGGCCACCGAGAAGTGGGGCGTGAAGGTGACGCGCGTGGAGCTGCGCGAGATCGAGCCGCCCAACGCCATCAAGGAGGCCATGGCCAAGCAGATGACGGCCGAGCGCGAGCGCCGCGCCGAGGTCACCAAGGCCGAGGGCGACAAGGCCGCGGCCATCCTCGAGGCCGAGGGCGAGAAGATCTCCCGCATCCTCCGGGCCGAGGCCGAGCGCGACGCGGAGGTCGCCCGCGCCGAGGGCCGCAAGCGCGCCACGCTGCTGGATGCCGAGGCCAAGGCCGAGGCCACCCGGCTGGTGTTCGACGCGGTCAACTCCGGTGGCGGTGCCACGCCCGAGGTGCTCGCGCTGCGCTACATGGAGACGCTGCAGGAGCTGGGCAAGGGCGACAACAAGATGTTCGTGCCCTACGAGGCCACGGCGGCGCTCGGCAGCATCGCGACGCTCAAGGAGGTGTTCGCCCGGGAGGCCAGCGCCAAGCCGCAGCCCGCGCCCAGCGCCGCGGCCCTGAGCGCCCAGTCCATCTCGCGCACCTTGGGGTCGCAGCCCCCCGCCATGCCGGTGCGCACCCGCCCCTCCCTGCCGGCCGACGAGTAGTCCCGGCGGAAGAGCGCGGCCCGGATCTCAAACGCCCTTGCCCTCGGAGCTGGAGGGCGAGGGCGTTGCCGTTTACTCCGCCTGCTCCGCGTACTCCTTCGTCAGCCTCGCGAAGTCTTCGAAAGCCGGCAGCTTCTCGAAGCTGTGAACCGCGGGCGTGGTTGCCCAGGGCAGCTTCTCGCTCGTCCACGTTTCGATGAACGGTGTGAACCAGCTGGGATCATCGAGCATCGTCGCGCGAAGGTTGACGAACCAGTCCATGCCCTCGGGCCGGGTGAACATCCAGCTCATGCAGTGCGGGCAGAAATAATGGCGGTTCGCCCCGTGGAGGCCACCAATGACGGGCTCTCCTTTCGTGACCGAGAACCCTTCGCTCGGGATCGCGGCACTCAAGGAGTAGGCGCTGGCGGTCATCCGCTGGCAGCCCGTGCAGTGGCAGGCCATGGTGAGCAGCGGCGGTGCGCTGATCCTGATCCGCACCTGTCCACAGCGGCATCCGCCTTCCCAAGGTAGGTTCCGGTCGCTCATGATCCGCTCGCGATATCACGGGTGCTCCGTGCTCCGCACGAATGGAAGCACCCCGGCGGCGAAGTGGAGCCGCGGCGCCTGTCCGAGCGTCCTCAGCCGGTCGTGGGCGATGACCATCAGGAGCGCGTAGAACCCGCAGGACACGAGCACGTGCCACCACGCGTGGAACTGGGGGTTGGGGAGGCCATGCGCGGGCAGCGTCTCATTGAGCGTGGCGCAGAACCGGGTGTCGCTCATCCACAGCACGATCGCGAGCGCGTAGGCGCCCATGCCGACCTGGAAGACGCGGCGGGCCTTCACCTCCTGGTTGCGGCGGTGGATGAGGTAGACGCGCGCGAGGGCGAAGAATTCCAGCGACGCGAAGCTCGTCTGGAAGAGGAAGAACTGGAGCCTCCCCCTGAAGAAGGCCGTCAGCCAGGTCGAGAGCACCGCGTAGCCGAACAGGACGAGGGGGAACCAGAGCCCGAACCGCCGCTCGGGGCGATTCTCCATGAGGATGTAGACCATCAGGAGGGCGAGGTAGAGCATCGGCAGCTCGTCCAACATCTGATGCTGGAAGAGGAGCGTCGCATGGAACGCGATGCTGCCCAGTCCCACCACCGACACCAGCGCGAACGCGAGCAGCAACCGACGCTCCAGCACGCGGTGGTGCAGTGCGATGCCGAGCACACCCGCGAGCACCATGGCCAGGCTCGAGACCGAGTTGAACAGCTCGCAGATGTAGTGGGAGTGCGCGTAGTTCGTCTCGCACCAGTCCACCGTCGCGGTCGTCACGCCCCAGTAACCCATAGCGAACTCAGGGTCGCAGGCAGAGGGGCGCCTCGCTCACCTCGGCCGGCTTCGTGATGATGGAGCGAAGCTGCTCCTCGGAGCAACCACAGAGGTGGAGTCCGTAGGCCACGAGCTCGCGGTAGCTCTCGACCTTCGCGGGCTCGGTGACGTCGGTCTTCCGGAGCACGGTGGCGGCGGCGCGCTCGTGGGAGGCCGCGCCGAGCACCGCGAGCGCGATGCGCAGCGACGGCGCTTCCGACTCGATGCCCAGCGTCCGGACCTTCTTCACCGCGGACCCCAGCTGTGCCAGGGCACCCGAGGGCGGCCGCACCTCTTGCTCGAGCGCCTCGGACAGGTGCCGACGCGCCTCCGAGGTGACCGCTTCGTTCCGCTTCACCCGGGCGAAGTACTCCAGCGCCCGCGCGCGCCACGCGTAGTACCCGCGGAACTCCACCGGGGGTGGCTTGCCGTACGCCCGCGCGACCGCGAGCAGCTCGTCGGACGCGGGCGGGGCCTTCGCGTGGGCGAGGAACTCCAGCGCGCGCTCGCGGCCCACGTGTTCATTCCCCAGCGAACCGGCGACGGCGGCGCGGTGCGTCGGCTCGTCCGGTTGCAGGCACTGCATGAGTGCCTCGTCCACCTCGGGGCCGCCCTTCTCGAACGTCCGCTCGAGCTGCGGGCGCGTCGCCTCCCGCGCACGGAGGCACGCCTTCGCCATGTCCCGGCGCTCCTCCTTCTCGCAGCGGTTCATCCGGTTCTCCAGCTCCTCGTGGATCTTCAGACGCATTGCCCAGGCCTGGAGCGCTGGCACGGCCTCGAAGATCGTCGGCGGACCGGAACAGAGGGTCTCGAGGATCTCCAGGAGGAAGGGCTTGAGCACCTTCTCCTCGGCGAGCTTCTCGAAACATCCGAGCACCGCGGCACTCGCGAAGCCGCCCATCTCCGGCTTCACGCTCTCTCGCACGAAGGACTGCAACGCCTCGCGCTCGGCGGTGTTCTTCAGCCCCTCCGGCGAGCAGATCATCGCGATGGCCGGAGCCTTCTCGAACTCGCCAATCCCGCTGTCCGCGAACGCCTCCCGCAGCAGCGGCAGCGCGCCCGCGCCGAACCACTGGAGGGCCTCCACGAGCAGCGGCGCGTTGGGCCGGCCGTTCACCCCGACATGGACCGCATCGTCCATCCGGTACTCCAACCAGCGCACCGTCTCGTAGATCTTCTGGCCGTGCTCGCGAGTGAAGAAGCGGAGTTGCTTCAGGTACTCGTCGGCGATCGGCCGGAGCGCGGCGGGGTTCTTCTCGAACTTCCACCGACCCGCCTCCTTTCTTCCACTCGCCACCTCGAGGACGACATCGCTCCACAGGTCGCGCAGGAAGAAGTGCTGGAGCACCCGCGCCTTCTTGCCCCCTGCCTCCTCGATCACCATGAAGAACGTCTCGCCGCCCCGGCTCACGTAGCGGGTGGCTTTCGCTCCATTCGGACGGGGCTCCTCGCGGATGAAGACCAGGTCATTGAACTGAGCCAGCACCGCGGGGCCCAGATAGAGACCCTTGCAGGCCGGCACCTCGCAGTGGCCCTTCCACTTCGCGACGCGATAGCCCTTCAGACGACCTTCCTGATGGGCCAGCCCCGGCGCTTCCGCGACGGAGAAGTTCTCGCCCGTCAGGTTGATGGGCTTCGGGGGACCGCGTCCGCCAGAAGACCCGTCGGCGACGGCGGGCGAGGACATCAGGGCCACGAGGAGCACGAGGAGCGTTCGGAGCGAGGACGTGTGTTGCATCACCGCTATGATACTTCCGAGGGGCCGCGAACGGCGAAACCCGGCTCCCGAGCGGGAACCTTTCACGCTCCCCGCTGTCTGAGCGGGCGCACCCACTCAAGGAGCACCCATGTCGGAAGCCTTCATCGCTGGTGGTTGGGGGATGTATCCCACGCTCATCGCCGGGCTCGCGCTGCTGGCCACCAGCCTGCGCTACGCCAGCCGTCCGGAGTCGCGCTTCGTGCCGCTCATCCTCACGCTCGGGCTCTTCACGCTCCTGGCCGGCGGACTGGGCTTCATCACCGGGCTGCTCAACCTGCTGCGCCTCTACACCGGCCCGCTGGCCGGCGAGGGGCCTTCCGTCCTGTACCTCGGCGTCTACGAGGCGCTCCACAACGTCGCCCTGGCGCTCCTGCTGACGACGACGTCCGCGCTCGCCGCCTCGGTCGGTGCGTGGCGGCTCTCCCGGCAGGCGCAGGTCGCCACCGTTCCGGTGCGCTAGGCCCGTCAGGGATTGCGCCAGGGGCCGTCGGTGGTTATAAATCCCGGGCCCTGCGGTCTTGACTCGCACACGAGGCTTCGTACTCCATTGAAGATCCACTCCTGAATCGTCGGCGCTGTCTTTAAGCCACCCACCGGGCCCCTCGTGCGCGCCCGGAACGATTCCGGAGTTCCTTGTGTCACTCGTTCGCGCTCAGCGCGTCTCCTTCGCGTTCTCCGACGCCGTTCCCCTCTTCTCCGACGCGGAGTTCCACCTGCCTGTCGGCTGGACCGGGCTCGTCGGCGCCAATGGTGCCGGCAAGTCCACCCTGCTCCGCCTGCTCTCCGGCGAGCTCCGGCCCTCGGAGGGGCACCTCCACTTCGAGCCGACCTCGGCCCTCGTCCACCTCTGCCCGCAGCAGGTCGAGGCGCTCACCCCCGACATCACCGCGCTCGCCGAGGCGTATGACTCGCGCTCGCGGCGACTGCTCGGCCAGCTCGGGTTGGATCCCACCGCGCTCGAGCGGTGGCCCACGCTCTCTCCCGGCGAGCGCAAGCGCTGGCAGATCGGCGGCGCCCTCGCCCGTGAGCCGGACGTGCTGCTGCTCGACGAGCCCACCAACCACCTCGACGCCGAGGCTCGCGCGTGGCTCATCGCCACCCTGCGTCGCTTCCGCGGAGTCGGGGTCCTCGTCTCGCATGACCGCGAGCTGCTCGAGTCCCTCACCACGTCCACCCTGCGCGTCCACGCGGGCTCGGTGCGCCTCTGGCCTGGGGCCTACTCCGCCGCTCGCGAGGCCTGGGAGGGCGAGCTGGAGG
>NZ_DASVSO010000111.1:0-14553 GCF_036388035.1 Archangium sp. | reverse complement strand
GCCAACCGGATGGTTGTGAACCACGAACACATGGCCGATACTCTCATCGGAGTAGCGAGGGTCATGGACGTTGGGCGGAAGCCTGCACTTGCGTTTCCGTGGATCATCCTGAGCAAAGCTGGTCGTCAACATGCTCATCTCGTAAGTGTGATCCGGGGTGTAGTAGATCCAGGCGCAGTACTCTTTGGAGTGGTTCCAGTAGAGTTCGAAATTCGGATTGCCGGGACGCGGTGTGATGACTGCGTTGGGCATACCTAGAACCAGGGGGCATGCGGAGAGCAACGCATCCGAGTACGTCGGAAAAGGCCCGAAATCAGGCATGGGCCCAAGAATGTGGGTTGGGTAGTGCCCGGGCTGGGGCTGGATGACTCCTCGGAGTCGCTTTGGACCGCACCCCAGTGGGAGTACGAGCAACATCAGGAGTAACAGGCGCATGTGTTGATGAGGGTACCGCACGCATCGAAACGCGGGCAAACCCTGGTACCCTCCTCTCCCTGGACCGGATCATCAGGAATGCCTCCATGGACATGAGGGACTTCGACGAGGCGGAGGTGGCCCGGCTCACCCCGGGACTCGCCCTGGCGCTGCCGCGCATGCCCCACCGGGGCCGGGTGGGCGAGGTGCGCGCGGCCTCGGCGGGCGCCTCGCTGGAACTGCACGACTTCCGCGCCTACCAGCCGGGAGACGACCTGCGGCAGGTGGACTGGAACGCGGTGGCGCGCACCGGCGAGGTGATTCTGCGCGTGCGCCAGGACGAGGTGTCCCCGCGCGTGGAGGTGCTGCTGGACGGCTCGCGCAGCATGGCGCTCTCACCGCGCAAGGCCGGGTGCGCGCGTGAGCTGGCGCTGCTGGCCACGGAGGTGGGTGCGCAGCAGGGCCTCAGCCCCACGCTGCTGGTGGGTGGCTCGCGCCCGGAGCGGGTGCAGGGCCAGGTGTGCCGCGCCGCCCTGCGCACCGCCTCCTTCGACGCGCACGATGACCTGCACGCCGCCCTCGCGCGACTGCCTCCGCTGCGCCCGTGCGGCCTCCGGGTGGTGGTGAGCGACTTCCTCTTCGAGGCGCCACTGCCGGCCCTGGTGTCGCGGCTGGCGCAGGGGGCCTCGGCCCTCTTCCTGGTGCAGGTGCTGGACGCGGAGGATTTGGAGCCCACGGGCGGCGAGGGCGCGCGGCTGGTGGACGCGGAGAGCGGCGCGGCGCTGGAGGAGCTCCTCACCGAGGACGTGCTGGCGGCCTACGCGCGGCGCTTCGCCGAGCACCAGAAGGCCCTCGGAGTCGCGGCGGCGAGGGCCCGGGCGGTACACCTCGTGGTGCCCGCGCCCCAGGCCCTGCGTGCACTGGTGGTGGGTCCGCTGCGGCCCCTCTTCCTCCAGGCGGGAACGGCATGAGCTTCCTTCCACCCCAGGTGGCGAAGTTCCGGGACGAGTACCGCGAGCGAGGCATCGGCCCCCGGTACCGGGGCTGGGCCCACTTGGCGTTCACGAGCGGGGTGTCGCTGGCGGTCATCGCGCTGGCGGTGAGCAGGCTGCACGCGGTACGCCCCTCCGAGTGGTGGATGGTGCCAGGGGCCTTCCTGTTGGCGAACGCGGCGGAGTACCTCGGCCACAAGGGAGCGATGCACCGGCGTTTGAGGGGCCTGGGACTGGTGTACGAGCGGCACACGCTGCAGCACCATCGCTTCTTCACGCACGACGCGATGGCGTACGAGTCCAGCCGGGACTTCAAGATGGTGCTGTTCCCACCCGTGCTGCTGCTCTTCTTCCTGGGCGGTATCGCCACGCCGCTCGGAGCGCTCTTCTTCCTGCTGCTGTCTCCGAACACGGGGTGGCTCTTCGTGGCCATGGCCGTGGGCTACTACCTCACGTACGAATGGCTGCACTTCACCTATCACCTGCCCGAGGAGCACCCGGTGACGCGGCTGCCTGTCATGGCGTGGCTCCGGCGACACCACACGGCGCACCACGACGCGCGGTTGATGGGCCGCTACAACTTCAACCTCACCTTCCCCCTCTGCGATCGGCTGTTCGGCACGGTGTGGAAGCCATAGGCGCCTGCATGCATGAGACGACAAGGAGGTGGGGGCGAAGCTGCCTCCCCGTCCCGGCGGGGGCGGCATGAGCTTCGGCTTTCCCTGGGGCCTGCTGGCGCTCGGAGCGCTGGTGCCGCTGGTGGCGGCGTACTTCCTGCGGCGCAAGCAGAAGCCGGTGGTGGTGAGCGCCCTCTTCCTCATAGGGCTGAGCGTGCTTAGCGCTACCGCTTGTTCAGCACCCAGGCCCAATCCCTATGTCGTGAATCCTAAACCTGGAGAAACGCTGACGAGCGTTCCCGGTCCCATGCCGGATTTTGGATCCTTCAGCCGTGTCTCGGATGCCATCCTCGCCGCCTGCCCGGTCATCCTTCGGCAGCCACACGCGCTGATTCCAGTCCCGAGGACTCATCAGGAGTTCAGCGTGTATTGGAAAACGGCGAGCGAATACTGCGCCTGGCTGTACTCCGCCGATGGTGAGCATGTCGAGATGAGCTTGCTGGCGACCAGCCCCATCCAGGACGACCCCTCAAGGCGGCGGTGCGATCTGCCAGCCCACGTCATGGACAGGCGTTACCCGGAGAGCGCGGTTGCCTACTTGGTGATGCTCCACAATCACCCTGGAGGCGGTAGCATTTCCTTTCCAGACCTCTACGCCATCGCTGCAATGGCGCGCATTCACGGCCCCACGACCCTGTTTCATGGGCACCAAGTTTCCATCAGCATCGCCGCGTTTTTCGGAAGGCAACGGGATGGAAAGCCGGAATGTGCGGGCTTCTATCATTACGTGCCGGCCCGAAGTGACGAGGTCGTCCGGTACACGATCGACAATGGACGGATGGAGAGAAAAGTGGTCGCTCGTGTTGTCTGGTCAGGCGAGGGAGATCCAAAGATACTGTCCATCGAGGAGCGGCCATGAAGGCAAGGGTTTTCGCGCTTCTTCTCATGGCCATCTCCCTGGGTTGTCTGCGTCATCGGGGGTGGCTTGAGCCTCGGGATTCGGACGTTCGGATGCTCAGCTATGATTCCATCATGTTGGGCGGCTCCATCGATGGCCCGACGTTTCGAGCGCTCAAGGTCGCTGCCGACGATTTCTTCCCTGCCTGGGGAGGCCCGCGCGCATGCATCGACACGCCAGAGGCATACAAGTACTACGTTGTCCGGCGTGGGGAGATCATCTATGTGGCGCTGCTGCAGGACCCCAGTTATTGCGGTCGCCCGTACCCATCCCTCGATTCCGGAGCGAGGTATGCGATTCGCGTCGACGGCCTCATCCTCCGCCGACTGCTCGATGGAGAGCCGGATACACTGGCGGATGGCGGCCTCGATGCGGGTGGCTCCGAGCCCGTCTTCCTGGATGGTGGGGACGAGGCTGTCGACGTGACTGTCCCGCCGGATGCGCGGGTCAGCTTCCCCGTCTTCGCCGACGCAGGCAGCCCGTCGCCTGACGCGGGGAGCCCTTGAGGGTGACACCGCGAGACATGATTTGTCGGAGTGCCAGGCTCTTCCTCACGGGGGCGGCATGAGCTTCGGCTTTCCCTGGGGCCTGCTGGCGCTCGGCGCGCTGGTGCCGCTGGTGGCGGCGTACTTCCTGCGGCGCAAGCAGAAGCCGGTGGTGGTGAGCGCCCTCTTCCTCTGGCGCACGCCCCGCCCGCGCGCCGAGGCCGGCCCGCGCTTCGAGCGCTTCACCCGCGAGGCCTCGCTGCTGCTGGAGGTGCTGGCGGTGGTGGCCGCGGCCCTCTTCCTCGCGGACGTGCGCTTCGGCGAGGCGGCGCGGGCGCGGCACCTCGTGCTGGTGGTGGACGGCAGTCTCTCGCTGTCCGCGCGCGGCGCTGACGGGCGACCGGTGCTGGAGAAGGTGCGCGCCGAGGCAGCCCGCCGCGTGGAGGAGGAGAAGGCCACGCAGGTGACGGTGCTCGCCAGTGGCACGGTGCCGCGCGTATTGGCGGGACCCGAGGCGGAGCCCTCGCGGGCCCTGGCCGCGCTGGAGTCCTTTCGCGCCCTGGGCGCGGACCACGACGTGGCTCCCACGCTGCTGTGGGCGCAGGAGCTGGCGGGCCCGGGCAGGCGGGTGCATTTCCTCACCGATGTCCTGCCCGCGCAGGGCGTGGCCGTGCCCCCAGCGGTGCGGTGGACGGCCCTGGGCGCGCCTCGGGACAACGTCGCACTGGTGTCCGCGTGGCGCCGCGACGAGGGGTCCACGGCCACGGTGACGCTGCGGGTGGCGCGCTTCGGCACGGGGCCAGCGGAGACACAGGTGCGCGTGGTGGCCCGGCCCGGCCCGGGCGCGAAGGAGGGCACCGAGCGGCGCGAGCGCGTGCCTCTGCCCGAGGAGGGCGCGGCCACGCTGCGCCTCACCTTCGAGAACGCCGGGGACGTGGAGGTGTCCCTGCCCCCGGACGCGCTGCCCGAGGACGGCGAGGCCCGCCTCCCGCCCGCCCCGGAGCGCCGGGTGCGCGTGGCGCTCGCCGAGGGACTGGAAGCGCAGGCACGCTCGGCGCTGGAGCGCTTCCTCGCCGTGGCACCCGAGGTGGAGCAGGGGCCTGGAGAGGGGGCCGTGGTGCTCGGCCCTCGGGGCACGGACGCGCGGGTGACGGTGGGCGCGGGCGGCACGGTGCGCACCTTCGTGGGCCCCTTCTTCGCGGAGAAGGGCCACCCCTTGTTGGATGACGTGCAACTGGGCGGCGTGCGCTGGGCGGCCGGCAGCGAGGCGCCCCCGGGCCGTGCCCTGGTGACGGCGGGCACCGTGGTGCTCCTCTCCGAGGAGGAGGGCCGCGTCCACCTCAACGTGGACCTCGCGCGCTCCAACGTGCAGCGCACGGCCGCGTGGCCGGTGCTGCTGGGCAACCTGCTGCGCGAGACGCGGCGTACCCAGGAGGGCTTCCCCCGGCGGCAGCTCTCCCTCGGCGAGCCCCTGTCGCTGGTGACGGTGGCGGGCGCTCGCTACACGCTGACGGGGCCCGAGGGAAACCGCCCCCTCTTCGGCGCGGGCGCCTTGAGCCTGCCCCCGCCCGCGGTGCCCGGCCGCTATGTGCTGGAGCGGGACGGCGAGCCGGTGGACGCGGTGGAGGTGCTCGCGCTGGATGCTCGCGAGTCGGACCTGCGCGGGCGCGGCGAGGGCGACAGGCCCGCCGAGGCCGAGGGCGGGGACGACGGTGGCACGGGCGCTTCCGACCGGGCGCGCTGGCCCCTGCTGGTGCTGCTGGCCGCGCTGCTCGCGGACTTCTCCCTCACCCGGCGCACGGACGCGAAGTGAGGGGCTCTCCGCCTCAGGTGCTGGCTTCGGGCTGGAGGAGCGACTCCACCGCCGCTCGCGCCTTCGCGAAGCGCTCGTCCCACGAGCCGCTCAGCTTCACGTAGCGCCGGCCCCGCGAGCGCAGGGCGTTCTCGCAGCGCTCGAGGAACGAGGTGCGCTCGTCCGGCAGGTAGCGCACCGGGTCCGCCACCCACGGCACGTCCACGTCCGTCAGCAGGTAGAGGTCGTAGTCGCGGCGCTCCGCTTCCTGGAGGATGGGCTCCGGGCACTCGTTGAAGAAGACCTCGCTCCAGATGCTCGTCTCCAGGACGTCGGTGTCGCAGAAGAGCACCCGGTTCGCGTTCCGCGCCAGCGCGTCCTCCGCCGCGGCCTGCCCCCTCGCGATGCGCAGCATGTCCGCCAGCTCCACCTTGCCCCCACCCCTCGGCTCCAGCAGCAGCCGGGCGTACTCTGGCACCCACACCGTCTTGAAGTGCTCCGCCAGGTTCTTCGACAGCGTCGTCTTCCCCGTCGACTCCGGGCCGAAGACGCACACGCGCCGCGCGAAGTAGGGCCGCACGCACCGGGGCAGGTAGTCCCAGTGCTTCCACGGGTCGTTCCGGATCGCCGTACCGCTCACCGGCACCGTCCCCCGCGCGATGTCCACCGGGACGAACTCAGCCCCCAGCACCTCGGCCAGCTTCGCGCCGTACGCCTCGGAGGCGAACACGTAGTCCGGCCGCCCCGGCAGCACCCGCTGCAGGCTGTCGCGCCAGATGTCCCAGAACTGGGGGTGCTCGTGGGGGTACTGCGGATTCTCGTCCGTCAGGTGCACCACCCGCGTGTCCGGGAAGAGCTCGCGCATCCACCCGTGGCGCAGCTCCCCGGGGATGGGCTCGGCCTTCAGCGTGCCCACCACCACCGTGAGGTCCTTCACGTACTCGCGCGCGAACTCCACCAGGAAGACGTGCCCGAGATGCGGCGGCAGGAACTTCCCGAGCACCATGCCCGTCCCCTGGCGCACGCTGCTCGCCCCTCGAATGCTCCTCGTGCTCATGCGGTGCCCTCTGCCTTGCGCGGGCCGAACGTATACCCGAGATAGGTGTGCAGCAGTGCCTCGGTGACCGGTGGGCACGAGAGCCCCGAGCCCTCCAGCCCCGCGCGCATGTGCTCCATGCCGAACTCCGCCCCCGTCGCCTGGAAGAGGTCCAGCGTCCGGTGCCGCTCGAAGGCGCCTCCGGACAGGCCCCGGCAGAGCGCCAGGTACGCGGCGGCCTCGGCCGAGCCCACCTCCTCCCGCGCGAGCGCGGCAAGCCGGGCCCGCCACTCCTCCTCGGAGACGGTGGCGAGGGGGACCCCGAAGGAGCGCAGGGCGTCCACCAGCACGGGCAGCGACAGCGGCCGGGGATTGGCGAGGTGGAAGGTGGACGCGCCCTCCGCCGGGGCCGCGCGCAGGGACAGGTGGGCCACCGCCGCGGCGGCGTAGTCCACGGGGGTGATGTCCACCGCGAGCCCCTCGCCCGCCCCGCGCGGAATGCAGCCGAGCGAGGCCACCCCCCGGAAGAAGAGGGACAGGAAGTCGCTCGCGGAGGCGCGCCCCGTGCGCGTGTCGCCCGTGATGAGGCCCAGCCGGTAGTACGCGATGGGCCCCGCCTCGCCCCGAGCCGAGCGCAGGAGCACCTCGGCCGCCCACTTGCTCTGCGCATACCCGCCGAAAATGCGCTGGGGGCCCTCCAGTGCGTCCGTCTCCTCCAGGCGCCCGGTATTCCTGTCCGTCGACACGAACACCGAGAGGGTGGAGATGTAGTGCAGCGACTTGCGTGTCCCTTCCGCCAGCAGGCGCAGCACCTGCTCGGTGCCTTCGACGTTCGCCTCGCGCAGCGCGCGGTACGGGAGCACCATGTTGACGTGGGCCGCGCAGTGGTAGATGCGGCCCACTTCGCGGGTGAGTCGCTCCCACTCGTGCGCGCCGAGCCCCCAGCGCGGACGCGCCAGGTCTCCCCGGAGTGCCACCAGCCGCGAGGCCTCCTCCCGCGAGGGCGGCGTGCCCTGGGCCTCCAGCGCGCGCAGCAGGCGCTCCCGGGCGTCCTGGTCATCCCGGGCCCGGACGAGGCAGAGCACCCGGGCCTCGGTGCGCCGCAGCAGCTCGTGCAGCAGCCGCGAGCCGAAGAATCCCGTGGCGCCCGTGAGCAGCAGCGCGCCGCCAGCAGGGGCCGCCGGCCGCTCCCGGGCGGTGCGCAGGAGGGCCTCCCAACCGGGCCCCAGGGCGACGTCCGCGCGCAATTCGTCCGCGCTCATGCCCCCGTCTGTTGAGGGCTGCTCCGGCCCTCCGGCCTCCAGGTGGGCCAGCAGCTCGGAGATGGTCGGGTGCGCGAGCAGCGCGGCGGGACGCAGGGGAAGCCCGAGGGCCTCGGCTGCCGCGACCACCTGAAGCACCCCGAGCGAGTCCCCGCCGAGCGCGAAGAAGTCGTCCGTCACCCCCACGGGCGCCACGCCCAGCACGTCCTCCCACAGCTCGCACAGCAGCCGCTCCAGTCCGGTGGAGGGGAGGACCACGTCGCCCGAGTCCCGCCGGGCCGAGAGCGGCAGGCGCGAGAGCACCTCGAAGTCCACCTTCCCCGTCACGGTGCGGGGCAGGCGCGAGAGCACCTCGAAGCGCTGCGGCAACATCCACCGGGGCAGCACGCCCGCCAGGTGCGCGCGCAGTGTCTCTGGAGTGGGAGCGTCCCCGGGGACGCGGGGCACGACGAACGCCACCAGCACGGCGCGCGCGTTCTCCCCGGCTAGGAGCAGCGGCCGCTTGAGGACCGCCGCGTCCTGGAGTGCCGGGTGGCCCAGCAGGTGCGCCTCCACCTCCTCCGGCTCGATGAGCAGGCCCCGGAGCTTGAGCTGGCGGTCCACACGACCGAGGAACTCCAGCTCCCCGTCCGGGTGCTCCACCACGCGGTCGCTCGTGCGGTAGAGGCGCTCGCCGCCCCGCTCGACGAAGCGGGCCGCGGTGAGCTCGGGGCGGTTCACGTACCCGCGCGCCAGCCCCACGCCCCCGAGGTACAGCTCCCCGGGGGTGCCCGGGGGCACGGGCTCGCCGCGCGCGTCCAGCACACGCCAGGACATGTGGGGAATGGGCTGGCCGAGCAGCGGGCGCGTCCACGTCTCCGGATCGCACGCGCAGAGGCTGGTGCAGATGGTGGCCTCGGTGGGGCCGTAGACATTCACCACGCGCAGGTGCCGGGCCCAGCGCCGCACCACCTCGGGAGGGCAGGGCTCGCCGCCGATGACGAGGACCCGCAGGGTGGCAGCCAGGGCCTCCGGCTCGAACATCCGCAGCAGCGAGGGGGGCAGGTCCGCGTGCGTGATGCGCCACCCGTTGAGCAGCGCCACGAGCCCCGGCCCGGGTTGGAGCGCGTGCGGGGGCGGCAGACAGAGGGTCGCACCGGACAGGAGCGCCGTGCCGATGTCGGACAGCGACGCATCGAAGCTCGTCGACAGGTAGAGGATGGCGCGGCTCGTCGCGTCGAGCGCGAAGGCCTCGATCTGCGCGAGCAGCAGGTTGACGAGCCCCCGGTGCGGCACGAGCACGCCCTTGGGCGTCCCGGTGGTACCCGAGGTGTAGATGACGTAAGCGAGGTCCTCGGGACGCGAAGGCTCGCCCGGAGCCTCGCCGGCCGCGGCACGCTCCGGCACGTCCTCGAACCGTACGACGCGGGCCTCCACCCCGTCCAGCCGGGGCTCGGCACCTCGCCGCGCCACCACCAGTCGGAGCCCGCAGTCGCGCGCCATGAACTCAATCCGCGCGGCGGGCAGCGTGGGCTCCAGCGGCACGAAGGCCGCCCCCGCGGCCCATACGCCGAGCAGGGAGATGACGTACTCGGGGGACTTCTCGAGGAACAACCCGATGATGCACTCGGGCCCCGCCCCGAGCCGCCGCAGGTGCGCCCCGAGCGCGGTGGCCCGCTGGAGCAGCTCCGCGTAGGTGAGGCGGGTGCCCTCCGACTCCAGCGCCACCCGGTGGGGATGCGCGGCGGCGACAGCGCGGAAGTGCTCCCAGAAGGTACCGGTGGGCGGACTCAGGGGGCGCCTCCGGCGGAAGCCGCCGTGGGGTGGACGTAGTCCTCGAGCGTCGAGCCGGTCGAGCGGTTGTCCACGTCGGGGGCGCCGAGCCCCCGGCGGTGGTCCTCCAGGTGGACGGCGCGGAAGTCGACGCTGAAGCGCGTGCGCCCCGAGGTGTGCGGGCGCGTGCGGTGCAGGTGCGCCCCGGAGAAGACGAGCACCTCGCCCGTCCGGCACGCGAAGCCCCGCTCCTGAAACCCATCGAGCGGGACGAGGGACGTGGGGTACGCGGCGCTCGCCGCCCGCTTCGGATTCTGCCACCCCGTCTGGGCGCGCCACGTCGGGTAGTCGAAGGTGGAGGAGGAGTTGGGCACCTGCCGCTCGAAGACCTCGGGGAAGAAGGTGAACGTCTCCTCCTCGGTGGCGTCGTGGAGCGCGAGCCACCAGTTGAGCTGTGCCCGAGGGTTGGCGTACCAGGTGTCGCGGTGGGCGAAGTAGGCGGGCGCGGCCGCGGCGATCTCATGCCCGCGGTCCAGGACGCCACGGAGCCGGGGCTTGTCGAGGGCGTACGCGTCCGGCGCCTGTCCCGCCGCCGCCAGCACCGCGCGGGCGCCTTCGAGGAAGCACGCCTCCCCGGACAACACCTGGCGCACGCGCCCCAGACGCTCGAGGTGCTCCGCCGGTGGCAGCCGGAACTGCGCCTCGCGCGGCTCTCCCACGTCCCGGAAGGCCTCCGCGAGCAGCTCGCCCACCTCGCGCGCCAGCCGCACCGACGCCTCGCTCGGAGCCAGCTTGAAGAGGGCCCCGGCGTAGAGCGCTTGCCGGAAGTCCGTGGGGCGGGAGGGGGGCGGGGCGAAGGAAAGGGGGGTGGGGCTCATGGATGCGCCGCCGAGGAAAGCACAAGGAAGGTGCTTCGATGAAGATGGGGCCCGGGAGTGATGCGGGTGCTACCTTCCCTCCATGCCCCGCTGGTTCAACACCGCCGGTCCGTGCGACCCCGCCGACCACTACATGCTGCCGGCCATGCGGCGCCTGCCCGAGGTGCGGCGGCTCATCGACCAGAAGGGTTACTTCGTCGTCCATGCCCCCCGGCAGGTGGGCAAGACGACCGCCCTGCTCTCCCTCGCCCGGGACCTTACCGTCGAGGGCCAATACGTCTCCGTGCTCGTCTCCATGGAGGTGGGTGCCGCCTTCCCCCACGACATCGGTGCGGCCGAGCTCGCCATGCTCGAGAGCTGGCGCCACGCCTTTCGTGCCCAGCTCCCGCCCGAGCTGCACCCGGCACCGTTCCCGGAGGGCCCCGAGGGCAGCCGCATCGGCTCCGCCCTCACGGCCTGGGCCGAGTCCTCTCGCCGTCCTCTCGTCGTCTTCCTGGATGAGATCGACGCCCTCCGTGACGGGGTGCTGGTGTCCGTGCTGCGCCAGCTGCGCGACGGCTACCGCAACCGCCCCGAGCACTTTCCCGTCTCGCTAGCCCTCATCGGCCTGAGAGACGTGCGCGACTACAAGGTGGCCTCCGGAGAGCGCGACCACCTGGGCACTGCCAGCCCCTTCAACATCAAGGTGCGCTCGCTCACCCTGCGCGACTTCACCGCCGAAGAGGTCGCCGAGCTCTACTCGCAGCACACCGCCGACACGGGTCAGCGCTTCGAGCCCGAGGCCCTCGCCTTCGCCTTCGAGCTCACCCAGGGGCAGCCCTGGCTCGTCAACGCGCTGGCCAAGGTGACCGTCGAGGAGCTCGTCCCGGACACCGCCCAACCCATCCGCCGCGAGGACCTCGAGCGTGCCGGGCGGCTGCTCATCGAGCGCCGGGAGACGCACCTGGACAGCCTCGCCGAGCGCCTGCGCGAGCCTCGGGTGCGGAGCATCCTGGAGCCGATGCTCGCCGGCCTTTCCCTGGGGGACGTGCCCGAGGATGATCTGCGCTTCGTCCAGGATCTGGGCCTGGTGCGCATGGCGGCAACGGGTGGACTGGAGATCGCCAACCCCATCTACCGGGAGATCGTCCCCCGGACCCTGGCGTACACGGCGGTGGCGTCACTGCCCCGGCTGCCCGCCACCTGGCTGCGCGCCGACGGCCGTCTGGACACCGGGCGGCTCATGGAGGCATTCCTCGCCTTCTGGCGCCAGCACGGTCAGCCGTTGCTCGGCACCGCGCCCTATCACGAGATTGCCCCGCATCTGGTGCTCATGGCCTTCCTGCACCGGGTGGCCAACGGTGGCGGTACGCTGGAGCGCGAGTACGCCATCGGCACCGGACGCATGGACGTGTGCCTGCGTTACGGGCCGGACACGCTGGCCCTGGAGCTGAAGGTGTGGCGCGACGGAAGCAAGGACCCGCTCGATGAGGGACTGGCACAGCTCGATGGATACCTGGCGGGCCTGGGGCTCGAGAGCGGCTGGCTGGTCATCTTCGACCGGAGAAGTGAGCAGCCCCCCATCGCCGAGAGGACCCACGCCACCGAGGCGATGACGCCCGCGGGCCGCCGCGTCACCGTCCTGCGGGCCTGAGGCGCGCGGCCACCGTTTTCCCGCGCCCTCTTTCACCGCTCTACCCGGGTAGGTAGCATGGGGTGAACCTCTCCGAGCGAGCCCGGTTCCTCCACGCATGAGCTTCTCCCTGCCGCAGGCGCTGGTGCTCCTCGTGCCGCTGGGCCTCTTCCTCTGGAAGCGTGGCCGGCGTCCCGGCCCTCCCATGGCCCTGCGCTGGGCGCTGCTGCTGCTCACCGTGGGCGCGCTCGCGGGCCCCGAGCTGGTGCTGAGCCACGCGGGCAGTGACGTGGTGGTGGTGGTGGACCGCTCACGCTCCATGCCGGCGGACGCGGGGCGGGTGGCCTCGGAGCTGGTGGGCCTGCTGGAGTCGCAGCGGCGGCCGGGAGACAGGGTGGGCGTCATCTCCTTCGGACGCGAGGCCCGGGTGGAGCAGCCGCTGTCGGAGGCGGGGCGCTTTGGCGGCTTTACCCGGCCGGTGGACGCGGAGGCGTCGGACCTGTCGGCGGCGCTGGACGCGGCGGGTGGCCTCATTCCTCCAGGCCGCACGGGCCGGGTGCTGGTGGTGTCCGATGGGCGAGCCACGGGCGCGGATGCACGCGGCGCGGCCCGGCGACTGGCGGCCCGAGGCATTGCCGTGGACTTCCGCCACGTGGCCCGCGAGGACTCGCCGCTGGACCTGGCCGTCCTCTCGCTGGACGTGCCCGCCTCGGTGACGGCGCGCGAGCCCTTCCAGATGACCGGGGTGGTGCAGGCCTCGGCCCCCATTACCGGCACGGTGCGCCTGGAGCGCAACGGCCAGGTGCTGGTGAAGGGGCCCTTCGAGTTCCACACCGGGCCCAACCTGCTGCCCTTCCGCGACCTGGTGGACGAGCCGGGGCTGGTGGCCTACCAGCTGACGGTGGAGGCGCCGGGCGACGGGGTGCTGGAGAACGACGTGGGGCAGGCGGTGCTGCGCGTGGAGGGCCCGCCCCGGGTGATGCTGCTCACGGACCAGCCCGAGGGCACGCTGGCCAAGGCACTGCGCTCGGCGGGGCTGCTGCTGGAGGTGCGCGCGCCCTTCCCCGTGACGATGGACGCGCTGGATGGCGTGGGCGCGGTGGTGCTGGAGAACGTGGACGCCAACCGGCTGGGCGAGCCGGGGCTGAACGTGCTCGCCACCTATGTGGAGCAGGCCGGCGGCGGGCTCGTCATGACGGGCGGCCGGGCCAGCTTCGGCGAGGGCGGTTACCGACGCTCGCCGGTGGAGCCGCTGCTGCCGGTGTCTCTGGAGATTCGCGAGGAGCAGCGCCGCACCGCGCTGGCCATGAGCGTGCTGATGGACTGTAGCTGCTCCATGGGCGTGCAGGTGCCGGACGGGCGCACGAAGATGGAGCTGGCCGCCGAGGGCGTGGTGGGGGCGCTCACGCTGCTCAACGAGAAGGACGAGGTGTCCGTCCACATGGTGGACACCGAGGCGCATGAAATCTTCCCGCTCAGCCCGGTGGAGAACGGGCTGCCGCTGGACGAGGTGTCGCGCGGCTTCAGCGGCGGAGGCGGCATCTACGTGGGCGAGGCCCTGCGCGTGGGCCGCAAGGAGATTCTCCAGAGCGACAAGGTCACCCGGCACGTGCTGCTCTTCTCGGACGCGGCGGACTCGGAGGAGCCGGACGACTACCTGAAGACGCTGGCGGAGTTGCAGGGCGAGAAGGTGACGGTGTCCGTCATCGGCCTGGGCTCGGAGAAGGACCCGGACGCGGCGCTGCTGAAGGAGGTCGCCGCGAGGGGCGGAGGCCGCATCTACTTCGCGGAGGACGCGACGAGCCTGCCGCGCATCTTCAGCCAGGAGACGATCGCCGTGGCGCGGGCCACCTTCGTGGACGAGCCCGCCTCGCTGGAGGCGGCGCCGGACCTGCCGCTGCTCGGGCGGCTGCCGGTGGTGGGGCTGCCCCAGGTGGGCGGCTACAACCTCACGTACCTGAGGCCGCGCGCGAGCGTGGCCCTGCGGACGCTGGACGACAACGCGGCGCCGGTGCTGGCGCTGTGGCCGCGCGGGGCGGGGCGGGTGGTGGCCCTCATGGCGGAGGTGGACGGAGAATTCACCGGCGAGCTGCGCTCCTGGAGCGGCCTGCGCGCGGCGCTGGAGGGCATGGTGCGCTGGGCGATGGAAGGGGCGGGCGAGGCGGGCGAGGCGGTGGCGCGCTCGGAGCGGCGGGGCAACCTGCTGCGGGTGACGCTGGACTTCGCGCCGGGAGAGGCCCTGCCGGGCGCGCTGCCCTCGCTGGTGCTGCTGCCAGGGGACGGGCGGGGCTCGCCGGTGGAGGTGCCCATGCGCTGGGAGGACGAGGACCGGGTGGCGGCCGAGTACACCCTGCCGGGCAGCGGCACGTGGCACCCGGTGGTGAAGCTGGGGACGCGGGTGCTACGGGCCCCGCCGGTGGCGCTGCCCTATGCGCCCGAGTTCGAGCCCGGCAACGCCCAGGAGGGCCTGGCGGTGCTGCGCGCCGTGGCGGCCGTGGGCGGCGGGGTGGAGCGGCTGTCCATGGCCGGCCTCTTCGCGGAGGCGCCGGAGTCGGAGGGGCGCGTGGCGCTGGCGCCGTGGCTGGTGGGGCTGGCGGTGGCGGTGCTGCTGGCGGAGGTGGCGGTGCGCCGCTTCCTCTCGGGACCGAGGCCGCGGCGCACGGTGGCTCCCGCCGCCGCGAGCCCACCCCCGAGGGCAACCGGAGCGGGCCCCGCGCCGGAGGCCCCGACTCCTCCGGACGCTACCTCGGGAGAG
>NZ_DASVSO010000110.1:0-14458 GCF_036388035.1 Archangium sp. | reverse complement strand
ATTTTTCCAGGAAGCTTGCGCCTGTCCGGGAGCTTCCGGGGGCCGATGTAGGTCTTGCGCCCAGTGTTGGCACTGCGCGCTCCTGCGGGCACACTGCGCCGCCTGAACGCACGAGCAGGGAGGGGGCAGCCTCTTCCCGCTCGCGGCGGACGCAGGAGGGGAGTGCACGGATGCGCCTGCTGCACACATCGGACTGGCACCTCGGCCACACGCTGTACGACACCTCCCGTGAGGCCGAGCACGCGGCCTTCCTCGAGTGGCTGCTGGACACGCTGGAGGCGCAGAAGGTGGATGCGCTGCTGGTGGCCGGCGACATCTTCGACACCGCCAACCCCAGCGCCGAGGCCCAGGCCGCCTGGTACCAGTTCGTCGCCAAGGCCCGGCGGCGCTGCCCGAAGTTGGACCTCGTCGTCATCGGCGGCAACCACGACTCGGCGGCGCGGCTGGATGCGCCGGATCCGCTCTTCTCCGCGCTCGACGTGCGTGTGGTGGGCGGGCTGCCCAAGTCGGGCGGCGCGGTGGACCTGGAGCGCCTGCTGGTGCCGCTCAAGGACGCGCAGGGCAAGGTGGGCGCGTGGGTGGCGGCGGTGCCGTACCTGCGGCCCGCGGACCTGCCGCCCGTCTCCGAGGAGGCGGGGGACAAGCTCGTCGAGGGCGTGCGCTCCGTGTACGCCGAGGTACTGGAGGGCGCGCGCGCCAGGCGTGAGCCGGGCCAGGCACTCGTCGCCATGGGCCACTGCTATATGGTGGGCACCGAGCTGTCCGCGCTCAGCGAGCGCAAGATTCTCGGGGGCAACCAGCACGCGCTCCCGGTGGAGCTCTTCCCCGAGGACGTGGCGTACGCGGCGCTCGGGCACCTGCACAAGGCGCAGCGGGTGGGCGGGCGCGAGGGCGTGCGCTACAGCGGCTCGCCCCTGCCCCTGTCGCTCTCCGAGGCGAGCTACTCGCACCAGGTGCTGCTCGTGGAGCTGGACGGCGAGACGCTCTCCTCGGTGAGGCCGCTGCCCGTGCCGCGCCGGGTGGAGATTCTGCGGGTGCCCGCGCGCGACACGGCCGAATTGGAGGACGTGGAGGCACTGCTGAAGGCCCTGCCCGAGCTGGAGCCGGAGACGCCCGACTGGCGGCGCCCCTACCTGGAGGTGCGCGTCGCGCTGCCCCGCCCCGAGCCCGCGCTGCGCCGCCGGGTGGAGGCCTCGCTCGAGGGCAAGGCGGCGCGGCTGGTGAAGCTCACCCCGGCGTATACCGGCAGCGGCAACGCGCTCGCGGAGGACCGGCCGGGCGTCTCCCTCAAGGAGCGCACCCCCGAGGACGTCTTCCGCGCCCGCTACGCACGCGACTACACCGAGCCGCCCGACGCGGCGCTGCTCGAGTCCTTCCACTCGCTCCTCACCCAGGTGCAGGAGGACGCGTCTTGAGAATCCTGTCCATTCGGGGATGCAACCTGACGAGCCTCGCGGGCAACTTCGCCCTGGAGCTGGACCAGGCGCCGCTCGACAAGCTGGGGCTGTTCGCGATTACAGGCGCCACGGGCGCGGGCAAGAGCACGCTGCTGGACGCCATGTGCCTGGCCCTCTTCGACCGCACGCCGCGGCTGGGCGAGCGCGGGGGCGTGCCGGTGGGGCGCCCGGACGAGGAGGTGGACGCGCGGCTGCTGGCCAACGACGTGCGCGGCGTCTTGCGACGCGGAGCGGGCGAGGGCTTCGCCGAGGTGGAGTTCCTGGGCAAGGACGGCCGGCGCTACCGCGCGCGCTGGACGGTGCGTCGGGCGCGCGCCAAGGCCGAGGGCCGCTTCCAGGCGCAGGAGATGGTCCTCACCGACGTCGCCTCCGGGCAGACCTTCGGGCGCACGAAGTCCGAGGTGCTCAAGGCGATCGAGGAGCGGCTGGGCCTGTCCTTCGACCAGTTCCGGCGCTCGGCGCTGCTGGCACAGGGCGAGTTCGCCGCCTTCCTGCGCGCGGACGCCCAGGAGCGCGCGGAGCTGCTGGAGCGGATGACGGGGACGGAGGTGTACAGCAAGCTGTCCATGGCCGCGCACCAGCGCCACAAGGCGGTGCAGGAGGAGCTGGACACCCTGGCACGGGACGCGGCGGCCATCGCCCGGCTGACGGACGAGGACCGCGCGGCACTGGAGGCGCAGCGGACGCGCGAGGAGGCGGCGCAGGCGGAGGCCCAGGCGGCCCAGGCGCGGGCGGAGCAGGCGGCGCACTGGTACACGGAGCGGGCCCGGCTGGTGGCACAGGAGGCCGAGGCGGAGCAGGCCCGCCAGCGCGCGGCGCGGGCGCTGGAGGCCGCGGAGCCTCGGAAGGCCGAGCTGGAGCGGGTGCGCGCGGCGGAGGTGCTGCGCGCGCCGGTGGCTCGCGTGGACGAGGCGACGCGGCAACTGGCGAAGGCGGACTCGACGCTGGCCGCGCGGCGCGTGGAGGAGGAGTCGGCGCGGGCCTCGGCACAGAAGCAGGAGGAGGCTCGGGCGAAGGCGGAGGCACGGAAGACCGCGGCGGTGGAGGCGGAAGCCACCGCGCGCCCGGCGCTGGAAGAGGCCGTGAAGCTGGACGCCGCGCTGGAGCGGGCGCGGAACGATGAGCAGGAAGCGGCGCGAAAGCTGGACGCGGCTCGGGAGGCCGAGCGGCTGGCCCGGGACGAGGTGGCGCGGGTCGCCCAGGAAGAGTCGGCCGCGCGCGCGGAGGTGGAGGCGGCGCGGGCGTGGCTCGGTGAGCACGTGCGCCTGGAGGCGCTGGCCCGCGAGTGGCCCCGGTGGGAGGCTGAGCTCACCCGCTATGGCCGCGTGGCGCGGGAGGAGACGGCGGCCCGCGACGCGCTCGCGAAGTGGAGGGCTCGGGCGGAGTCCCTGCGCGTGGAGGCCGATCGCCGACGCGAGGAGCGCCGCGAGGCGGGAGAGGCCGTGCGGGCGGCGGAGGCCACCGTGGCCAGCGCCGAGGCGACGCAGGGAGAGGATGCCGGCGCGGAGCGGCGGACCCGGCGTGAGGGGCTGCTGTCCCGGCAGGAAGGGCTGCGCGCGCTGACGGAGGCACGCAAGGGCGCGAGCGAGGCGGCCCGGGCGGAGCAGGAGGCCGCGGAGGAGGCCGACAAGGCCCGGGCGGAGCAGGCGTCCGCGACGGTTGAGGCCGAGGCCGCGAAGGTGCGCCGCCTCGAGCTGGATGCCGCGTTGAAGGAGGCGCAGCGCGCGCTCGACGGGGCGCGGGCGGCGCAAGGCTTCTCGGCGCGCCGGGCGGAGCTGCGCGAGGGCGAGCCCTGCCCGCTGTGCGGTGCCACGAAGCACCCCTACGGCCACGCGGAGGTGGCGCTGGAGGGGCTCGTCGTGGAGGCACGAGGGCGGGTGGAGGCCCTGGAGTCCGAGCGGACGGTGGCGACCCGGGCGGAGGCCACGGCCGGGGCGCGGGCGACGGGGGCGGGCCCTCGGGCAACGCAGGCGGAGGCCCGCCGGGAGGCCGCGGCGAAGCGGCACGCGCAGCAGCGCGAGGCCTGGAGCACCTGCCGGGCGAAGCTCGCGGGAGCGCTGCCCCCGGAGGACGCGGAGGCCGAGGGCGTCGAGGCGTGGCTGGAGGCGGCGCTCGCGGAGGCGAAGGCGCGGCTGGCCGAGCTGAAGACGGAGGAGGAGGCGGCGGAGAAGCTGGCTCGGGCGGCGAAGGAGGCCCGGGCCGCGCTCACCGTCGCGCGCGAGCGCCAGGAGGAGACGGACAAGGTGCTGCGCCAGGCGGAGGAGGCGCTGCGCCAGAACGTCGAGGCCCAGGCCGCGTCCGAGCGCGAGCTGACGCGGGCCACGGAGGTCCGCCAGGAGGTGCTGACGGGGCTGGCGACGCCCTTCAAGGACTCGCAGCGCTGGCAGGAGTCGCTGACGGCGGACCCCGTGAGCTTCCGGACGCGCTGTGCGAAGTGGGTGGGGGAGTGGAACACCCGCGAGCAGGCGCTGCGCGAGGCGGAGGCGCGGGTGCTCCAGGCCGAGGCGAAGCGGGCTCCCGCCGAGGCCACGGCCGGCGTGCGGCACACGCAGACCGAGGAGTGCTCGCAGGGGCTGACCCGGGCGCGGGAGGTGCTGCGCGAGACGCAGGCCGCACGTGGGGCGCTGCTCGGTGGGCGTCCCACCGCCGAGGTCCGTGCCGCGCTCCACCGGGAGCTGGAGGCGTCCTCCCGGGTCTTCGAGTCCGTGCGCGCCGAGGCCGAGAAGGCGAAGCAGGAGGCCGCCACCACGGCCGCGCTCGTCGGGGAAGCGCTGCGCAACCGTGAAGCCGTGAGCACGGCGAAGGCCGAGTCCGAGGCGGCGCTCTCGGCGCTGTTGGCCGAGCGGAGCCTCACGCTGGAGGTTGTGCGGGCCCTGCTCGCGCGGGATGCCGCCTGGTGCGAGGCCGAGGCGAGCGCGCTGTCCGCGCTGCGTCAGTCCCACGAGCACGCCCTCTCCGTGCTGAAGGAGCGCGAGGGCCAGCGCACCCGGCACGAGGCTTCCGGCCTCCCGTCCCTCTCCGAGGCGGAGGCCCCCGCCGCGTGTGAGCGGGCCCGCGCGGACACCGAGGCCCGGCGTCAGGCCGTCGCCACCGTGAAGGCGCGGCTCGAGCAGGACGACGAGGCCCGCCGCCGCCATGGTGAGCAGGCCCGGCGCCTGGAGGAGAGGCAGCGCGCCGGCGGCGTGTGGCGCACGCTCAGCGATCTCATCGGCTCGCACGACGGCAAGAAGTTCAAGGTGTTCGCCCAGAGCCTCACGCTGGACGCGCTCCTGCACCACGCCAACGCGCACCTGGACGAATTGGCCCCGCGCTACCGCCTCATGCGCGTGCCGAAGTACGACCTGGACCTCCAGGTGGTGGACCGGGACATGGGCGATGAGGTGCGCGCCGTCTCCAGCCTCTCGGGCGGAGAGGGCTTCCTCGTCTCCCTGGCCCTGGCGCTGGGGCTCGCCTCGCTCTCCTCGGAGACGACGCAGGTGGAGACGCTCTTCATCGACGAGGGCTTCGGCACCTTGGATCCGGAGACGTTGGAGGTGGCCCTGGCCACGCTCGACGCGCTCCAGGCCACGGGCCGGCAGGTGGGCATCATCTCCCACGTGTCCGGGCTGGCCGAGCGCATTGGCGTGCAGGTGCGCGTGGTGAAGCAGGGCGCGGGGCGCAGCCGGCTCGTCGTGGTGGGCGAGCCGGGGCTCGTCGCTCCCTGGGTGCCCCACGCGCGGCCCTCGGCGTCGGTGGGGTAGGCCGTCAGACCGTGGGGCCGCCGACGAGGCTCGCCAGGTAGCGGTCGAGCGTCTCGGCGAAGGTGGGGTCGTCGTTGATGAAGGCGAGCCCCACGCCGCCCCTGTAGGGGTCGTCCACCACGTGCACCACCAGCGCATCGCCCTGCAGGCGCTCGCCATTGGGCAGCCTCACGGCGACCGTCACCACGCTGTCCACGGGCGGGCGGTGCGCCGTGCGCACGAAGAGGCCCCCGTTGGAGATGTTCGTCGCGTGCTCGCGCACGAAGTCCAGCTCCGTGCGGAACTCCATCTCCAGCTTCACCGCGAAGCGGCGCCCCCGGCGATCCGTGTCGAAGGTGTGGTAGGGGAGCTGGGTCGTCTCGGTGCTCGCGTCGGGAAGGGCGAACTCGTCGGTGGTGGGTCTCTCGGCCGGGGCGGGCTCCTCGGCGGCCTCGGGCGCGGCGGCCTCGGGCGCGGCGGGCTGGACCGGGATTTCGATGGGCACCGAGGCGGGCCCCGGCGGCGGCCCATCCGGAATGGGCTCGCGCACGGCGAGCTGCTGCAGGTGTCCGTGCAGCACGAGGGCCGCGGTCTCGTAGTCCTCCAGGGTGTGGGCGTCCGGCCCGGTGAGCGCGTCGGCGCGGAACGCGTCCCGCGTGGCCTTGGGCAGGCGCCACAGCTCCACCAGGGTGCCGCCGCTGTCCTGCACCTGCTCCGTCAGGCTCTCCAGCGCGGCGCGGGGGTAGCCGGCCACCTCCACCTTCAGCTCCAGGGTGGCTTCCGTTTCGCGCAAGGACACGACGAGGCCAGGCGGCTTCGGCGGGGGCAACAGCGCCCCCAACCCCTCCACCAATTCTCGTACCCGCTCCGCACGGGCCGAGCCATTCCACAACGCCGCGAGACCGAACACTGGCACGTCGACGGAGGTTAGCCGAGCCCGCCCGCGCATGGGTCATTCATCGTGCATTTACCGGTACCAAACGTCCCGAGAGCAGGCGAGCACAAGGGCTGGGGCGGCCGGGAAGCGCTCTGTGCGGAGTCGGGTGGAGCGGAGGAAGGCGCCTGGACACCCACCTGTGCGGCGGGGGGCCTCGTTCCTAGGTTCCGCCGGATTTTTCCCCATCTCCCCCCTACCGCGAGCGCTGAATCGCCATGAGTGTTCATTCCCGGTTTCTCGCGGCCGCGCTGCTGGTGGCCGCGCTTTTCTCAGGTTGTGGGACCGACATCTCGGACCCCTCGCCCGACAACGGGCCGGGTCAGGGGCCGGGTACCACTCCGGATCCAGGCACCACTCCGGCTCCGGGCACCCCGTCGGATCCGGGTACCCCGTCGGATCCTGATCCCGGTGCTGTCCAGGTGCCGGGCCCGCGAAATCCCACCAACGGTCAGATCGACTCCGACTGTGACGGGCTGACGGACAAGGAGGAGTGGGGCACCGTCTACCAGGGCAACCGGAAGACGGATCCGGGCCGGCGGGACTCGGACGGGGACGGACTGCGGGATGGGCTCGAGGCGGGCCGCACCACCACCGTCAACAAGGGCCCGGACTGCCGCTTCATCGGGGACGAGGACACGGCGAGCCAGACGAACCCGGGCAACCCGGACACGGACGGCGATGGCCTGAAGGATGGCGAGGAGGATCGCAACCGCAACGGAAAGATGGACCCGGGCGAGACGGATCCCCGCTACCCGGACACGGACGGCGACGGCCTCGCGGATGCCCTCGAGCTGAACGTCACCCGGACGGATCCGCGCAACGCCGACACGGACGGGGACTCCTGCCGGGACGGCAACGAGGACCGCAACGGCAACGGCGTGAAGGACTCGGGCGAGAGCGACCCGAAGAATGGCTCCGACTGCGGGACGGTCCCCCTTCCGGACGCCAACGGGGACACGGACGGGGACGGGCTGCGCAATGGCGTGGAGGACCGCAACGGCAATGGCGTGGTGGACACCGGCGAGACGGATCCGCGCTCGCGGGACTCGGACTGTGACGGCCTGCTCGATGGCCCGGACCAGGGCACCTTCAAGGGCGAGGACCCGAACGCCAACCGCATGCGGGACATGGGCGAGACGGACCCCACCAACCGCGACACGGACGGCGACGGCCTGCTGGACGGCGTGGAGCGGGGCATCCCCGCGAGCGCGGCGCCCGTCGCGTCCTGCGGCTACGTCGGCGACGCGGACCCCGGCACCACCACGGATGCGCTGGACAACGACCACGACAACGACGGCATCGCCGACGGCGCCGAGGACACCAACCAGAACGGCAAGAAGGACCCGAGCGAGCTCGACCCGCGCGATGGCAACGATGCCACCGGCACCTCCCCGCCCGGCCAGGCCTGCGCCGCGCAGAACCTGCGGCAGGTGTCGTTCAAGGAGGACGGGGGCGCGGACATCCGCCTGGCGCTGCGGCCCTCCTTCCAGGAGGTGCGGCAGCTGATGCTGAGCGGGAAGAGCCGTGGCCACGTCGGCTACGACGACGAGTACAAGGTGACCTTCATCGCCTACAAGCGCGGGCGGGTGGGCATGTCGTCCACGGCGACGGGGGACGAGCTCGGCATCCGCGCGCAGCTCAACGGGGCGGCGGTGGAGACCACGCAGACCTTCACCACCTGGGACGGCTTCCCGGCGGTGCAGGCGTTTTACAACACGGGGGCCACCACCAACCTGCGCGACTACACCAACACCCTGGCCAACGCGCTGGTGGGCCCGGGCGCGGGCGTGCTCTCGGGCGGCGCGGGGGTGAGCGGGCCTTTCAAGATTCAAGCGCAGTACGTCCACCGCTCCGACGCGAGCGTGCTGGTGGTGCTGGCCATCGCGCCCAAGGCCCTCTACGACGAGGCGCCGGGCGTGAAGGCGGCCCGCTTCACCACGGCGGATGCCGCGGGCGGCACCGCGCTGGCGCAGTTCGGTGACGCGGACGCGGTGCAGTGCGAGACCTTCACCGCGGGCTCCGGCATGGCCGACTTCCTCTTCGTGGTGGATGACAGCGGCTCCATGGCGGGCTCGCAGAGCGCGCTGGGCAACGCGGCGACGACCCTGGCCACGCGGCTGGGCAAGGCGTCGCTCGACTGGCGCATCGCCATGGTGACCACGTCCTACACGCAGGGCTGGGCCGAGAATGGCAACCGGTTCCGCGGCTTCACCAAGGACCTCAACCAGTTCAAGGCCTGGCTGCAGCAGGGCGCGCCGTGCCCCGACCCGAGCCAGTTCTGCTGGGTGAACATCGGCGGCTCCAGCGAGGAGCGCTCGCTCGAGTCCGCGAAGGTCGCGGTGGACTACATGACCAACCCCAGCACGCCCGCGGCCCAGCGTCACCGCTCGGGCGCGAAGCTGGTCGTCATCGTCCTCACGGACGTGCGAGACCAGCCCGACACGCCCGCGGTGGACTGGTACGTGAACTACTTCAAGACCGGCAACCCGGCGAATCAGCTCATCCAGATGCACGGCATCATCTGCGACCCGAACGGCGGCCGCTGCCACCCGGAGGAGGACAACAAGCTTCCGCGACACCTGGACGTCATCCAGGCCACCGGAGGCGTGGTGGGCAGCATCAGCAGCCCCCAGTCCATCCAGGACACCATCAACGCCATCGTGGACAGCGTGATTGCCTCCACGGGCTACCGCACCCTCAAGCCGCCCATCGGCGCCTCGGTGCGGGTGGCGCTGGAGGGCGTGCAGGACGCCACGCGGTGCTCGGCGAGCGATCTGCCGCGCAGCCAGACGAACGGCTTCGACGTGGACGGGGTGAACCAGACGCTGTCCTTCTACGGCGCCTGCCGTCCCGTCTCGGCGGGGACGACGAAGGCCGCCGTCTCCTACCGCTACTGGGTGGACCGTACGTCCAGCCGGGACGGCAGCGCCCCGCCGTGCTCGACGGACACGGGCTACTACGACGCGAGCGACCCGGACTTCTGCAAGGCCAACCTCACCTGCAACCGGCAGACGAACCGGTGCGAGTGCCCGGCGGACTGCGGGGGGGGCGGTACACCCGGCCAGGTGTGCAACACCCACAGGGACGTGTGCGCCTTCACCTGCGGGGGCTCCACGTGCGCCCCGGGCTTCAAGTTCGACTCGAGCACCTGCGGCTGCGTCTGTGACACGGCGGCGCTCCACTGCGGCGACGCCTACCAGGCCGATGCCAAGGCCTGTGCTTGCCTCTGCAAGGAGAACTGCGGCGGTGCCTGCCCGGCCAACACGCTCTGCAATGAGAGCACCTGTGGCTGCGAGCCGAAGATGAACTAGGCGGACGGCGGCACATGGAGTCAGGGGCCGGAAGCCGCTGAGGACTCAGCGGTTTCCGGCCTCGACATTTCGGGGAGGACACTTGGAAGCAGATGGCGAACAAGCCCTTCACACCTTCATCGAGCTGCACGACTCCGAGCTCGCGGGGGTCCGGTTCGAGGGAGGGGATGCCATCCTCGGCTTCTCCTCCGCCTATCTCCACAAGAAGACGGCGGAGCTGGCCGGACGCGCGCACATCACGGGGTGGTTGCAGCGCGCGGAGCTCGTCATCCAGGGGGCCGCCGGGACGGAGCTGCCCACCCACGGGCCCGGGAGGATCGACGACGGGGTCTTGACGCTCGGCGAGCGGCGTCATCCCAATGTGCTCCCCATCCCGTTGGCGTTCTCCGGGGAAGTCCGCCTGGAGCTGGAAGTGCGTGACGAGGAGTCCCGCGGGTGGATGCTCGTGCTCGAAGGGCAAGGCGCCCGGCTGACCCTGCTCGGGGAGCCCGAGTATTGCGAGGAGAGCTCTCTCCGGCTCCGAGACGATTTTCGAGTGCTCTCGCGAAGTGAGGAGGGGCGGGTCCAGGTCTTCCAGAATCCGAGAGACGGCACGTACTGGAGGCTCACCTACCCCGAGAAGGGAAGGCCAGGAGTCGGCACTCCTGACTGGGCCCCCATCACCGAGGAAGAAGCCCGGAGTCATTCCCGGCGGCTTTGACAGGCGCCCCTCCCTGGCTAGGTTGAGGTCGCATGCCCGGACACGCGCACCCCCTCATCCGCTGGTTGAAGCTGGTGCTGGCGTGCGTCGCGCTCGCCCTGGGCGGCACTCCGGCCCAGGCGCTCCCGGAAGCCGATACCGTGGTGTCGGTCCTCGAGCGTCGCGCTCCGGCGGCTCGCCGCGCGGAGTCCGTCGCGGCCGTGCGCGACAGCGGGCGGGGGCGGGAGGGGCGCGCACGGGTCCACGCGCGTGCTCCATCCGGGGGCCGTGTCCCCGAGGTGCGCCTCCCGGCGCCACCGCGTCGCCTCTTCCTCGCGCATCGAGCGCTCCTCCACTGAGCCATTCCGGGGCTTGGGTCCTGGAATGTCTTTCAGCTCGAGGAGTACGCCGTGTCCTTTCTTGCCAGAGCAGGGCGCGTCTGCGCGCGCGCCATCATCAGCAGTCTGCGCTTGTCCCTCCGTGTCATGCGGTTTCTCTTCATCCTCGGCCTCGTGATGTTGCCCGTGCCCGTGACGGCCTTCGTGGCGGTCCTCCTGGCGCCGCTCCGTCGCAACCTGCCGGCCGAGGTCCTCCGGAAGGAGCAGGAGTGAGCGGGGAGGTCGGCTGGCTTCCCCGGGGGCCCGTGGCGGCTCGCTCAAGGGCGGAGCCCGAGCGCCGGGGGAAGCAGCACGTTGAGTGAGCGCGAGAGCGTGCGCCAGTCATGGCCATGCTCCCGGAAGCCGTACTGGCGCGCCAGGCGGGTGACGAGGAAGTACATGGCGGCGAGGACGCGGGCCTGTCGCAGTCCTCCGGCGTCCACGGGCTCGAAGGGCAGCGTGCGGATGAGCGCGAGGAGTGCCGCCTTCGCCTCCGCGTGGTCGCCCACCACGAAGACAGGCGTCTTGCGCCCGTCGAGCAGTGGCTCGCTGAAGAGCTGGGCCCACGTCACCTGGAAGGCGCCGAGCACGTGCGCGCGGGGCAGCCGCGAGGCGGTCCGCTCCTGGGGCGAGCCGGAGGGCACCTGGGTGAGCGGATTGAAGTCGGGGGGAGGCTCCTCGTGGTACGTGGAGATGTCCACCACCACCTTGCCCTCGGTGACCGGGGCGAGCTCCTCCACCAGGGTGTCGTTGGAGTGGTAGGCGAGGAAGACGATGGACGCGCGCGAGGCGGCCTCCACGTTGCGCATTCCCCGCACGCGCTCGGCTCCGAGCTCCGTGGCGAGTTGTTGGGCGCGCTCCGGCTCCCGCGAGCCGAGCAGCACCGTGTGACCCGCGGCGGCGAGCACCCGCGCGAGCCCGCGCCCCATGTTTCCCGTACCGATGACGGCGATGGACGAGGTTCCAGACATGGTCGGAGCCTCGCCCAGGGGCCTGTCGGAGGGAAGCGCCGGGAGTCGGCGGTGCACCGGAGGCCGTGCTCCCATGCACCCCGCTCCCAGGGTGCGACTAGCTGGAGACGGTCACCTGGAAGCTGGAGGAGGCCAGCTCGGTGCCGTCCGCGCCGACCACCTTGGCGGTCCAGGCGCCGGTGTCCCCCGCGCGGAAGGTGCGGTAGGCGTGGGTGCGGTACGTCGCGCGGGGCACCTTCAGCTCCGTCTTGGAGACTTCCTTGCCGTCCTTGGACCAGACGACGGTGACGGTGCCGGGCTCCACGCCGCTGAGCTTGGTGGCGGCGTAGATACGGGTGTTCGGGGCGACGGTGAAGGTGTCGGAAGCGCCGACGACCTCATACTTCTCGACGCCGGTGCCGACCTTCACATCGGCCGTGCCGGCGGCGAAGGCGGTGGTGGTGAGCAGCAGGGCGGGCAGCAGGTACTTCATCCAGGCAATCTTGGACATGGTGTCCTCCTCGGTGAGGGCCACCTACGCTACCCCATCCCCCTGCCGGTCCAAGTCTTCGGCCTTGCCCAGGCGCCGCCACTCCTCCAGGAGCTGCCGGTGCGCGGCGATGCCGAGGAACGAGCGCCGCAGCTCCGCGTCCTGGATCCTCCCGGCCCATTCCTGGAGGAGGTGGTGGGCCTTCTTCAGGAACGTCCTCGCGCGCGCGTCCTGCTGGGCCTGGAGGACCCGGAAGCAGACCAGGCGGATCCAGAAGGGCTCCTCCGTGCCGTTGAGCGTCGCTCCCTGCTCCAGGTAGGCGAGGAGCTCCTCGGCGTGGCCCCGCGCCCCCTCCGCATCTCCGGTGGCCAGCGCCACGGAGGCCAGGCCCGCGACGGACTCCATCTCCTGGTGGGGAATGCGTGCCTCCACCCGGATGCTCCGGGCACGCTGGTAGGCCTCGCGGGCTTCCGGGAAGCGCCCCAGGGTGGCCAGGGCGTGGCCCTTGCTCATCCACGCATAGCCCTGGTAGCGCGAGCTGCCAATCTCCTGGCCGATCCGCAGGGCCTGCTCGGCGAACTCCAGCGCCGCGGGCGCCTCCCCCAGGAGGTGGTGGAGCAGCGCCAGGTTGCAGAGGTCGATGCACTCCCAGAAGCGGTAGCCAATCACGCGGCTGAACTGGAGCGTCTGCTCGAAACCGGCCCTGGCCGCGACGAAGTCCCCCAGGCTCTTGCGCACGTACGCCAGGTGTCGGAGCGCGGAGAACTCCAGCCAGCGATCCTCCATGGCCCGGCAGAAGGGGAGCACCCGCTGGATGTAGGCGAGGCTCGTCGCCAAGTCCCCGGTGTCGTGGATGACGGTGCTGAGGTTGAGGAGGTTCTCCACCTCCAGGTGGGCGAGCCTGGAGGACTCGGCGAGCGCCAGGCTGCGCTCGAAGTGGCTCCGGGCGCTCTCGAAGTCACCCCGGTGGTGCCGCAGCATGCGTCCCCAGCGCAGGTAGCCGAGCGCCTCGCTGGCCACGTCGCCCGTCTCCTGGGCCAGCCGGATGGCCTTGCGCACCGCCTCCACGCCCGTCGCGAGCTCCCCGACCTCCGAGGCATAGAGGGCACGGCGCAGGGCGGCCTCGGCTTGCCGCCGCGCATCGCCGAGCAGCTCGGCCAGCACCTCCATCATCTCCAGGTCCAGCCGCTGCGCCTTGCGCTCGCCCATGACGGCGTGGACCTTCTCGCGGGCCGCGACGATGGCGTAGCGCTCGGGGAGGTCCGTCTCGGGAGTCAGGGCCAGGGCCCGCTCGAGGAAGGAGCGGGCCTCGGCGTTGGCGAACAGGGCCTGGGCCTCCTCTCCCGCGCGCCGCAGGTAGACGGCGGCCCGCACGGCCTGCCCGGACGCCTCCAGGTGGTCGGCGATCAGCCCGAGGTGCTCTCGGGAGCGCTCGCCGCCGCGCGCCAGCAGCCACTCGGCGATGCGGCCATGGAGCGCGCGCCGCTCGCGCTTGAGCACGCTGTCGTAGGCCACCTCGCGGACGATGGCGTGCTTGAAGATGTACTCGCGCGTCCCGGCGAAGGCGGGGGTGGACTGCTCGAAGATGAGCTCCCGCTCCTGGAGGACGGCCAGGGCGGCGTGGACCGGGATGGGCGCGGCATCGTCCGGCCCCATCTTCGCGAGGGCCTCGTCCCAGAAGAGGCGTCCCACCACCGAGGCCCGTTGGAGGATCTCCCGCTCGTGGGCGGGGAGGCTGTCCAGCCGGGACTGGACGACACCGCTCAACGTGGCGGGGACCTTGAGCGAGGTCAACCGGCGCGGCTCGACGCGCCAGCGCTCCCCCTCCTCGAGGATGACGCCCTCCTCGAGGAGCATCTGGATGAGCTCCTCGAGGTAGAAGGGGTTGCCCTCGGCGCGGGAGACGACGAGCTCATGGAGGGCCGGGGGGATGGCCTCCACCTTGCGGAGCAGCTCCGCGACGAGCCGGTGGCTGTCCTCCTGGGAGAGCGGCCGCAGCTCGAGCCGGGCGTGGGCGGGGTCGAGGTCCCACTCCGGGCGCCGCTCGAAGAGCTCGGGCCTGGCGGTGCACAGCACGAGGAGCCGCTCGGGCGCGAGCGTCTGGAGCAGGCGCTCCAGCAGGTCGAGCGCGCTGTCGTCGGCCCAGTGGATGTCCTCGAGGAAGAGGATCATCGGCTCGCGGGCGAGGAGGGCGCGGAAGTACTCGCTGAGGGCGGCGAGGCCCCGCGCCCGGAGGCTCTGCTCGTCGGTGGGGGTGCCCTTGAGGTGGGGGCTGTTGCTGAAGTCGAAGCCGATGAGGGAGCCCGCCAGGTGGGCGAGGCTACGGCTGGAGTCCTTGGGGCCGAGCGCCGCGCTGAAGCTCTCCTCCATGCGGGCGCGCACGACGGTGGGGGGATCGCTCTCCTGCACCTGGAGGTGGAAGGAGAACAGGTCCCGGAGCAGGGCGTTGGGGTGCCTGCGCATCTCGGGGCTGGCGCGTCCGCGCAGACACAGGGGCGGCTCGGGCAGCGACTCGAGCCAGGTCTCGAACTCCCCGAG
>NZ_DASVSO010000109.1:0-27846 GCF_036388035.1 Archangium sp. | reverse complement strand
CAGGGCGAACAGCCCGAAGGCCGCCACGCCCCAGCCCAGCGTGGTGAGGTCCTTGGGCATCAGCTCGCCCACGAGCCACAGCAGGGCGAGCCCCGCGCCGGCCGCGCAGAAGAGCTGGAGCGCCGTGCGGCCGCTTCCCTGGAGCGGTGGGGGCAGCCGCTCCGTCCGAGCCACCGCGGCCCGCTCGACGAGCGCGAAGCTCACGACGAGGGCGGCGTACAGGAGGGCGCGCCCCGACGGTGGCAGCCAGGTGGCCCCGAGCGCCACGTAGAGGACGCCCACGCCCACCACCTGCAGGGCGCTCGCGCCCAGGGAGCGGCCGGCGAGCCCCGCCACGAGCCCCACCACCGTCCAGGCCCGCACCAGCGCTGTGTCCTCGAAGTGCGAGGGCATGCCCAGGGCGAGCGTGAGCACGCTCGTGGCGAGGTAGGTCTGGAGCAGGGCGGCGGGGGCACGTCGCAGGTGGGCCACTCCCGCGCCCACGCCCTGCGCCAGCGCGACGAGGACGAAGAAGGTGTAGAGGCGCGGCTCGTCCCAGCGCGCCACCTCCAGCGCGCCCAGGCCGAGCATGCCCCCCCAGTTGAGCAGCGCGAAGGAGAGGCTCGCCCGCCGCGACAGCTCGCGGGGGTGGATGAGCAGCGCCACCGAGAAGAGCAGGTAGTAGAGGCAGAGGAAGGAGAGGCTCAGCGCGAGCCGCTCGGGGTCGGGCCGCCCCGGGGCAAGCGTCTCCGTGCGCATCGCCCAGACGACGTGCGTCGAGTAGACGGCCACCAGGCTCGACAGCGGCACGATGACCCAGCGGTTCTTCACCAGGAAGAAGAGCGCCCCGCCCGCCAGGAGCGAGGTGGACAGCAGCGTGAAGGTGGTGATGTCGCTCACCATCCCCGTGTGCAGCCCGAGGAAGAGCGCGATGCCCGCCACCGTCTCCGACTGCATCCGCTGGGCAATGGCCACGATGCCCACGACGTTGAGCGCCAGCAGCACCAGCGCGAGCGGCTCGCTCTGGATGACGCGCACCGCGGGCACGAAGTGCAACGCGTACGTGACGAAGTAGGCGAGCGCGAGGCCTCCGCCGAAGAGGATGCGCCCGAAGAGCTCGTGCCGCCGCGACAGCCACAGGCCCAGCGCCGCGAGCCCCGCGCTCAGCAGGTAGCCCGCTCCCACCCGCACCAGCACCCCCAGCTCACCGAAGTGGTAGATGATGAGGAAGGCGAAGCCGAGGATCAGCGCCACGATGCCCAACCGGCTCAACCAGTACGTGCCGAGCTGTGTCTCGAGGTCCCTCTTCTCCGGCTGGGGCTCGGTGGGGGTCGGCGCGACGGGAGCGGGCAGGGGCGCTGGCGGCGTCGTGGCCCCGGCCTCCAGGCGCTCGAGGCGTGCCTCCAGCCGGGAGATCGTCTCCTCCAGCCTCCGTACCCGCTCTCGCGGATCCTGCGCGTCTCCCTCCGCCATGCGCTCCTCACTCTCCCAGAGGGAGCGGGGACATGCACCGGGATTCTCCCGCGAGAACGGGAGCTTGCTGTGTCAGGTGAAGAGCAGTGGCCGGCAGGCCCGGGCGAGGTTCAGCGCATCACGGGCCAGCACGTTGGAGGCCTCGTCGCCGTCCAGCCACGCGGCGCGCGCCACCTGGTTGCTCAGCTCGAAGCACAGCGTCGCCGTGCGCCGGGCCAGCCGGCTGTCCTTCTGCAAGGCCCGGGCATTCAACTCGCACAGCTCCGCGCACTGACGCAGCAGGCGCATGGGCTCGCTGTCGGCGCGCATCCCCTTGGTCGCCAATTGCTCCATCGCGGCTTCGCACGCGGCCTGACAGTTCAAGCTCGCGGCGATGCAGTGATGGATGTCGGCCGTCGCGCCACCCAGTCGCACTCCAGACATGCCCGCCACCTCCACACAGCGGCTTCAAACCTACGCACGTTCCCCCCAACCGCAACCTGCACCGTGCGCACTCGAAGCTCGTGTTCAGTCGAGCCCATGACGCTCACGCGGGGTCCTTCTGACATTGAGAAGTACGCACAGGAGCACTCCGAGGTTCCCGGTTCGCTTCTCGAGGAACCTCGGCAATCCACCGACGCACAGATGCCCGCGACTTCTTCGCGTGCGGTCCGCGCGGGCGGAAGATTTCACTCCACGTGGGTCCGATCTTGGAGACCTTGAAGGAGTTGCGGGGTCCTGGAACTCAGCCCTGCACGGGGTACTGCGCGAGCAGCGCCAGCAGCTCCTCTCCATAGAGCTGGACGCGCTTCTCCCCGAAGTAGGGCACTGCCCGCAGCTCATCGAGGCTGGCCGGCGGCCGTGACGCGAGCGTGTCGGAGATGGGGTTGGGCAGCACCGCCGACGGCGTCACCTTCCGCGCTCCCGCCTTCTCCGCGCGCCACGTCTTCAGCGCCTCCTCGCGCTTGCGTCGGTTCGGATCCTTCGGGCCCTTCGGCTCCGCCTCCGGCTTCAGCTCGCCCCGGCGCGACCGCTCCAGTATCTCGCGCACGAGCGCCAGCACCTCGTCCCCGTGCGCCCGCACGAAGGCCCCGCGCACGCCCGCCGCCCTCGCCAACTCCTTGGCGTTGCCCGGCGGCTTCATCGCGATGTCCGAGATGGCCATGTTGGAGAGCATCCGCCCCATGGGGATGTTCTCCGCCTCGGCCCACTCCAGCCGCTTGCGGTGCAGCGCCTGGGCAATGGTGTTGCCCAGCAGCAGCTGCGCCGGCGTCAGCCCCGACTTCGGCAGGCGCGGCTTGAAGTCCGCTCCCACGTCCGGTCGCGCCGCCGCCTCGTCGCACATGCGCTCGCAGTCCAGCAGCACCTCCTCGAGGATGTCCGCCTTGCGGCACTCCTCGCGCACCTGCCGGCCCAGCTCCACGAGGTAGCGCACGTCGTTGGCGATGTAGTCCCGCATCCCCAGGGGCAGCGGCCGCAGCGAGAAGTCCGACTGCTGGTGCTCCTTCGGCAGCTCCACGCCCAGCCGTTCGCGCGCCAGGTCCGCCAGCCCCACCTTGGGCCAGCCCAGCAGCGTCGCCGCCCGGTGGGTGTCGAAGAGGCCCCTCACCCGCACGCCTGCTTCAGCGAGGTAGGGCAGATCCCCCGACGCGGCGTGGAAGAACTTGGTCCTCCCCGGGTCCCCCATCACCGGCGCCAGCAGCGAGGGCTCCACCCCCGGCTGCAGCGTGTCGAAGAGGAAGACGTCGTCGCCCGTCCCCACCTGGAGGAAGCACAGGCGGGCGCGGAAGGCGTGCATCGCGTCCGCCTCCACGTCCACGGCCAGCTCCGGGGCGGCTTCGAGCTTCCGGGCGGCCGCTTGGGCCCCCAGCGTATCCACTACGTCCTGCGCACCTTGTGGGAAGGTCGGCATCGCGGAGAGCAGGCTAGCGGACCAGGTGTGTACGTGTAGCGTGTTTTTTCCCGCGTCGCCGCTAGGATGACAACCGCCGATGAACCCCGACGTCCTTCGCCTCGAAAAGAACCTGCTCGGCCACATGGGCCGGGCCATCGCGGACTACCGCCTCATCTCCGAGGGGGACCGCATCATGGTGGGTGTGTCTGGTGGGAAGGACTCGTACACCATGCTCTACCTGCTCCGGGAGCTGCAGCGCCGCGCCCCCGTCAAATTCGACCTGCTGGCGGTCAACCTGGACCAGGGCCACCCCGGCTTCCCGGCCGACAAGCTGGAGAACTGGTTCAAGAGCGAGGGCTTCGCCTACAAGATGCTCAAGGAGGACACCTACTCGGTCGTCCTCGAGAAGACGCCCCCGGGCAAGACGCAGTGCACCGTGTGCTCCCGGCTGCGCCGCGGCATCCTCTATACGGCGGCGGTGGAGCTGGGCTGCACGAAGATCGCCCTCGGCCACCACCGGGACGACCTCGTCCACACCCTGCTGCTCAACCTCTTCTTCGCCGGCTCGCTCAAGGCCATGCCGCCCATCCTCAAGAGCGACGATGGGCGCAATACCGTCATCCGCCCGCTGTGCTACGCGCCGGAGAAGGAGATCGCCGCCTACGCCGAGGCCCGGCGGTTCCCCATCATCCCGTGCGACCTGTGCGGCACGCAGGAGAACCTCCAGCGCCAGCGGATGAAGCGGCTGGTGGAGGAGCTGGGCAAGGAGATTCCCAACGTGCGCCAGAGCGTGCTCAACGCGATGGGCAACGTGCGGCCCAGCCACCTGCTGGACAAGAACCTGTTCGACTTCGAGTTTTCCGACGGCACGCCCGAGGCGCAGCAGCCCGAGGGCACCAAGACGGCAGCAAGAACGATGGGAGGGTTGGCGGATGCCTAAAGAACAGGCGGTGAAGGCGCGCAAGGAGCGGAACGCCGCGCTGGTGGAGGTGATGCTCCTGGCGGCCATGGCCGATGGCCGGGTCTCGCAGCTGGAGCTGCAGACGCTGTTGCGTCGTGTCATCGAGCGCCCCGAGTTCGAGGGCACCAGGCCCGAGGAGCTCAACTCGCTGGTGGTGGCGAGCGCCCAGCGGCTGTCCGAGGCGCACGACCTGGAGGAGATCCTCGCCTCGCTGCGCTCGCGGCTGCCGGACCACAAGAACCGGATGCTGGCCTTCGGGCTGGCGGCGTCCATCGCCTTCTCGGACCACCGGGCCACGCGCACGGAGCTGGGGCTGCTCAAGACGTTCCAGGCCGCGCTGGGCATCTCCGAGGACGAGGTGGCGCAGATCATCGACGTCATCGAGGGGGGAGGCAGCCTGGCGGAGGCGCTGGGCGAGCCCCTGGAGCGCCTGTACGCCGAGGTGATGGTGCTGGTGAGCGCGGCGGATGGGCGCCTGAAGGAAGCGGAGGCGCGGGCGCTGGTGGAGAGCTTCGCGTCGGACCCGCTCTTCCACAACGTGAGCCCCGAGCGCGCCCAGGCCTTCGTGAGCGAGGCGGTGTCGGCGCTGGTCGCCGAGGGGCTGCCGCAGCGGTTGCAGGTGCTGGCGCGCGGGCTGGCGACGCACGCCCACCGGCTGAAGGCCTACCGGCTGGCGACGAAGATTGCCCACGCGGGCGGACAGGATCCGAGTCCGGGGGAGCTGCGCATCCTCCACATCCTCCAGGCGACCTTCGGGCTGGCGGACGACGAAGTCGCGCGGCTCGACCGCGAGGCGTAGTAGGAGGAGGACCGGCTCCCGACCATGCCCGTTGCCCCGCCCTCGCAGCCGCGCTTCTCGTTCCGCTTCGGCCTGCCGCCCTCGCTGGGCAATGAGCAGGCGCGTGGGCGGGCCGAGCAACTGGCCGTGGCCATCGAGCACGCGCTGGGCCGGCGGGTGGAGGTGACGGTGGCGGCCAGCTACGAGGCGCTGGCGAAGGACCTGCTGGCGGGCCGCGCGGACGCCGTCTGGGCGCCGCCCTTCGTGTGCGCGCGGGTGGAGGCCATGGGCGTGCGGGTGCTGGCGCGCGGGGTGCGGCGCGGGCGCTCGTCGTACCGCTCGGCGTTGCTGGCGCGAGCGGGCTCGGGGCTGACGCTGGAGAAGCTCCAGGGCACGCGCATGGCATGGGTGGACCGCGATTCGGTGGCGGGCTACCTGCTGCCGGCGGCGTACCTGAAGGCCAAGGGGCTGGAGCCGGCGCGGACGTTCGCCTCGCAGCAGCTCTCGGGCTCGTACCGGGCGGCGCTGGAGGCGGTGCTGGCCGGCACGGTGGACGTGGCGTGCGTCTTCTGCCCGCCGGAGTCCACGGGCTTCACCTACGCGGACGGCGTGGAGGTGGTGCTGCCGGGGCAGGGTGGGGCGTTCGAGCTCATCGCCTACACCGAGGAGGCGCCCAACGACGGCGTGCCGGTGGGCATGGGCGTGGCGCCCGAGCTGGTGGTCCAGTTGGAGCGGGCGCTGCTGGGCATGCACGAGGGGGAGGAGGGGCGCCGCCTGCTGGAGGACCTCTTCAAGGCCGAGCGCTTCGAGCCAGCGCCGCGCATGGGCTACCGGGCCCTCTACCGCGTGGCCCTCGCGAGCCTCTGAGCTACGCCTCGTCCCAGAGGGCGGCCAGCTCCAACTCCAGGGACTCGAAGGGCTCGGCGCGAACGCGGCCCGTGCCGGTGTGCGTGGCCCGCGGCGAGTAGCGCGCTCCGTCCAGTCGGAACACCTCCAACGTGCGCGCTTCCGGGTCCAGGAACCACACGTGCCTCACGCCCTCGCGTGCGTACACGGGAAGCTTGGCCTCTCGGTCCCATCTGGCCGTGGAGGGGGAGCGCACCTCACATACCCAGTCCGGCGCGAGCGTGAAGGCCGGGGTGCGCGGTACGCGAGGCATCCGTTCCCTGCGCCAGCCGGCCAGGTCCGGCACCAGCACGTCCTGCCCCAGGTGCAGCTCCGGCTCAATCAGGAGGACCCAGCCGCCGGGGCCTCCCCGCCCTCGGTGGAACGGTCCTCCCAGCTCGAATGCCAGCACGGAGGCCGCCACCGTGTGGGGACCGGCGGGCCGGGGACTGACGTGAAGCTCCCCCGCGACGATCTCCCCCACCACATGCTCGGGGAGTGCCTCCAGGTCCGCGTAGGTGGCCGGTTTGCGCTCCATGACTCCCCTCTGTCCCTCGACGCCCGTCTCCGTTTCCATGGAGCCGGTCTACCATTCCGGTCTGACGTCCCGCGTTACCTGACGCCACATTCCCTGGGAAGTTGTCTCCGGGCGGTGCCGGGCGCAAGCGTCCCCGTCTCCGGTGTCCCGGTTACTCCGCCGTGGCTCCCTCGGGGCGCGACGGAGCGGGGCTCTGGGTCAGGCCCGTCTGCAGCTTCTCCAGCAGGCGCTTCAGCTCGCGCATCTCCGAGGCGGTCAGGTGCTGCTGCACCTCCTCATCCAGCGCCTGCTCCGCGGCTTCCAGGTACTTCAGCTCGTCCAGGCCCGCGGGAGTGCTCTCCAGCCGGACGCAGCGGCGATCCTCCCCGGCGCAGCGCTTCACCAGCCCGTCCTCCTCCAACCGGTCGACCATCCGGCTCACCGCCGGCGCGTCCACCATCATCCGCTCGGCGAGGGCGGCCTGACTGCGCACTCCCTCCAGGGCCATGAATTTCAGGGCCACGAGCTGCATGAGCGGCCTGCTCGTCCGCTCTCCAAGCCGCGGGATGAGTCGCCGGACGAGGAGGCGCCGCAAACTGGCTACTTGCACCATGAGGGTCATTCGGCTTAAAGATGGTTGCATTCGACAACCATTGTCAATGGCATCGTAAACGGGCTGGCCTTATACGGGGGGCAGCGCAGCTCGCGCAGCGACTTCTTCTTTCTCTCCAAACCCCTGGCATGCCTTCTCCTTCCGTCCTCCTCCTGGTGCTCGCCACCGCCGCGAAGCTGTCAGACCCGACCGCGGCCCTGCCTTCGCCGGCTCCCTTCCAGCCGCACGTGGAGGACGCGATGCTCACCCCCGTCCCCCCCGCTCAGCGGCAGGTGGAGAGCTGGGACGAGGCGCTCGCGCTGGTGCGTGAGCGCTCCACGGACCTCCGGACGGCGGAGGCGAATGTCCAGCGCGCCGAGGGCCGCTGGCGCCAGTCCCTCGCGACGCTGCTGCCCAACGTGCGCGCCTCGGTGGGCACGGGCCTCGACGTGCTCAACCCCGAGAGCCCCATCCTGGTGTTGGGCACGGGCGCCACGGGGGTCGCCCAGGGCCGGCAGCAGGATGGAACCGGGCCCACCGTGCCGCTGGTGACGGGCGCGGTGTCGCTGTCGCAGTCCCTGGTGGACTTCGGTGCCTGGCGCGGGCTGTCCTCGGCCCGGGCCTCCGAGACGAGCGCCGTGGCCAATCTCCAGGACGTGCGGCGCCGGCTCACCCTGGGCCTGGCGCGGGTGCTGGTGGCCACGGTGGCCGCCGAGCGCGTCGCGGAGATCAACCGCGTGGGCCTGCACCAGGCGCTCGAGCGCGCCGCGCTCACCCAGCGCACCTTCGAGCTGGGGGCGAGCACCCAGTTGGACGTGGTGCGCGTGAACCAGGACGTGGCACAGGCGCGCGGGGCCCTCGTCTCCGGTGACGAGCAGCTGCGCCGGGCCCGCGAGACGCTCGGCCTGTCGCTGGGCTTCGACCATGCGCTGGGCGTGCGCCCTGCCTTCAACCTGCAAGGGCTGGTGGAGATGACGCGGAAGGTGTGCGCGCCGCTGGGGAACGTGAGCGAGCGGCCGGACCTCGTCGCCGCGCGCTCCCAGGTGGAAGCGGCGCGCGACAGCAGGCGCCAGGCCTCCGCCGGCTACCTGCCCACGCTCGGCCTCTCCAGCTCCCTCTACGGCTTCACCACCGAGCCGGGCCCCGGGCGGCTGGCCACCTGGAATATCGTCGCCGTGCTGTCGGTCCCCCTGTGGGAAGGCGGCCTGAGAGGCGGGCTGGTGAGCGAGCGGCAGGGCCTCGAGCAGCAGGCCGCCGAGTCCCTGGAGCGGACCCGGCGCGACGTGCTGGTGGAGGTGGAGCGGGCGCGGCGGAGCGTGGAGGTGGCCGAGGGGCTGGTGAAGACGGCGGCCGAGGCGCGGGCCCTGGCGGAGCGCTCCGACCAGCTCACGCGCCGCTCCTTCGAGGTGGGCCGCGGCAGCAGCCTCGAGCTGGTGCAGAGCGGAGCGATTCTTCGCCAGGCGGAGCTGACGCTGGCGCTGCGTGAATTCGAGCTTGTCCAGGCGCGCCTGGACGCATTCTTGACGGAGGCCCGGTGCGACTGGTGAGACGGGTGCGCCCCCTGAAGGCGCTGATGATGACGGTGTGGAGTGCGGCGATGGTGGCGGGGACGGTGGGCTGCTCGGGGAAGCCGGCGGCGCCGGCCGCTCCGCCTCCGCGCGAGGTGCAGGTGGTGACGCTCGCCCCCAGCGAGGTGCGCGACACCGGTGAGTACCTGGGCTCGCTCCTGTCGCGGCAGAGCGTCAACGTGCTGCCGCAGGTGGCGGGCTACGTGCGCCGCATCCATGTGCGTCCCGGCCAGAAGGTGGAGGAGGGCACGCCGCTCATCGAGGTGGACGCGCGCGAGGAGACGGCGGCGCTCGACAGCGCCCAGGCCCAGCACAACTCCACGGAGGTGAACCTGGAGCTGGCGCGCCGGACGTTCGCCCGCACCGAGGCGCTCTATAAGGAGGGGCTCGCGAGCGCCCAGGAGCTGGAGCGCGCCCAGGCCCAGGTGGAGGCGGCCGAGGCGGCCTCGCGCTCCACCGCGGCCCAGGTGACGCAGCGCCAGGTGCAGCTCCAGTTCCACGTGGTGCGTGCCCCCTTCTCCGGCACGGTGGGGGACGTGCTGGTGCGCATGGGCGACTTCGTGGGTGCCACGACGCCGCTCACCAGCGTGGCACAGGCGGACGTGCTCGAGGTGAGCGTGGCGGTGCCGTCCGAGCGCGCCCGCTCGCTCAAGCCCGACACGCAGCTCGAGGTGCTCGACTCCCAGGGCAAGGTGCTGCTCACCAGCACGCTCTTCTTCGTGGCCCCGCAGGCGGATCCCCGCACCCAGCTCGTGGAGGTGAAGGCCGCCTTCCGCAACACCGTGGGCCTGCGCCCCAGTGAGCTGGTGCGCGCGCGGCTCGTCTACTCCACCCGCAACGCCCTGCAGCTCCCGGCGCTCGCCGTGGTGCGCCAGAGCGGCCAGCCCTTCGCCCTCGTGGTGCAGGAGAAGGACGGCAAGACGGTGGTATCGCGCCGCCCGGTGAAGCTCGGGGCGCTCGGGGACATGGCCTACGTGGTGGAGTCGGGGTTGAAGGAGGGCGACGTGGTGGCCGTCTCCTCGCTGCAGGCGCTGCGCGATGGGGCGGCCGTGAAGGTGAAGCCGAGCGCACCCGGCTCCCGCGCCGAGGTCGTCCCGACGCAGGGCGTCGCGGGAGGCCCCGGGGCCGCAAGTGCCACCGGGGGCAGCCGCTAGCTCGCCGCCGAGCGACAGCAGGACCGGGCCGCGCGGAGAGGGGCGCGTGGCCCGGCCACAGCCAAAATCATCGAGGGCTTGAACGCCGTGTTCGTCGACTTCTTCATCCGCAGACCCGTCTTCGCCGCCGTCTGCTCCATCCTGCTGACGCTGGTGGGGGCGATCGCCATTCCCATCCTCCCCATCGCCCAGTACCCGGACCTCGCGCCGCCGCAGGTGACGGTCACCAGCAACTACGTGGGCGCGAGCGCCGAGGTGGTGGAGAGCGCCGTCACCATCCCGCTGGAGCAGGAGCTCAACGGCGTGGAGGGCATGCGCTACATCACCTCCACCAGCAGCAACGACGGCACCAGCACCGTCACCGTCACCTTCGAGCCCACACGCGACATCGAGGTGGCCGCCGTCGACGTGCAGAACCGCGTGAGCCGCGCCGCCTCGCGCCTGCCCGCGCAGGTGAACCAGTCGGGCATCGTGGTCAACAAGGCCTCCAGCCAGATGCTGCTGACGGTGGGCCTCTCCAGCCCGGACGACCGCTACGACGCGAAGTTCCTCAGCAACTACGCGGACGTGAACTTGAAGGACGCCGTCAAGCGCGTGCGCGGCGTGGGCGAGGTGCGCATCTTCGGCGAGCGCAAGTTCTCCATGCGCCTGTGGTTGGACCCCACGGAGCTGGCGCGCCGCAACCTCACGCCCCAGGACGTGGTGCGGGCGCTGCAGGAGCAGAACCTCCAGGTGGCCGCGGGCCAGGTGGGCCAGCCCCCGTCGAGCAACGAGCAGCCCTATCAAATCGCGGTGCGGGCGCGCGGCCGGCTCGTGGAGCCCGACGAGTTCGGGGACATCGTCCTGCTGCGCAACACCGATGGCAAGCTCGTGCGCGTGCGGGATGTGGGCCGGGTGGAGCTCGGCGCGGAGAACTACGGGACGCTCCTGCGCTTCAACGGCAGGACGGGCGTGGGGATGGCCATCTTCCAGCTCCCCACCGCCAACGCGCTCGACGTGCGCGACGGCGTCATCAAGGAGCTCGACCGGCTCTCCGCGCAGTTCCCCCCGGGGCTCGAGTACAAGCTGGGCAACGACACCACGCTCGCGGTGCGCGCCTCCATCCGCGAGGTGGTGCGGACGCTCATCGAGGCCATCGCGCTGGTCATCCTCGTCATCTTCCTGTTCCTGCACGGCTGGCGCAGCGTGCTCATCACCGCCCTCACCCTGCCGGTGTCGCTGGTGGGCACCTTCGCCTTCGTCTACCTGATGGGCTTCTCCATCAACACGCTGACCCTCTTCGGCCTGACGCTGGCCACGGGTCTCGTGGTGGACGATGCCATCGTGGTCATCGAGAACATCGAGCGCTTGATGGTCGAGCGGGGCCTGACGGCCATGCAGGCGGCGCGCGAGGGCATGAAGGAGGTGTCCGGCGCGGTGGTGGCCATCTCCATCGTGCTGGTGGCGGTGTTCGTCCCGGTGGCGCTCTTTCCGGGCACCACGGGCTCCATCTACCGCCAGTTCGCGCTGACCATCGCCGCGTCGGTGGCCCTGTCCACCTTCTGCGCCCTCACCCTGACGCCGGCCCTGAGCGCGCGGCTGCTCGAGCACCACCACGGGGAGAAGTGGATTTTCTTCCGGTGGATGGACAAGGGGCTCGACTGGACGAAGGCCTCGTACGGTCGGTGGCTGCGCGTGCTGCTGAAGCGTCCCCTCATCATCCTCGGGGCGTTCCTCCTGTGCATCGGCGCGACGGTGCTGCTCTTCCGGGCGACGCCCACCGGCTTCATCCCCGACGAGGACCAGGGCTACCTCATCATCTCCGTGCAGGGGCCCGAGGGCATGTCGCTCGCGCAGACGGAGAAGGTGCTGGCCGAGACGGAGGAGGTGCTGAAGAAGCAGCCCGAGGTGGTGACCATGTTCGCCATCGGCGGGTTCTCCTTCCAGGGGACCGGCTCCAACTACGCCACCATCTTCATCCCCCTCAAGCCCTGGTCGGAGCGGCTCACGCGCGAGCAGTCCGTCGCCGGCCTGGTGGAGCGGCTGCGCGGGCCGCTCGGCCGCATCGGTGGCGCCCGGGTGATGCCCCTCCAGCCTCCCGCCATCCGGGGCGTGGGCGCCGTGGGCGGCTTCCAGTTCATCGTCGAGGACGTGGCTGGCGGTCGCTCGCTGGACGAGCTGGCCTCGGCCGCGCAGGAGCTGGTGGCGAAGGGCAATGAGACGGGCCAGCTGCGCGGCGTCTTCACGTCCTTCAACGCCGACACGCCGCTGCTGGACGTCGAGGTGGATCGGCAGAAGGCCAAGGCGCTCGGCGTGCCGCTGGAGCAGGTGTTCGGCACGATGCAGGTCTACATGGGCAGCCAGTACGTCAACGACTTCAACTACGCCAACCGCACCTACCGCGTCTATGTCCAGGCCGAGCAGCAGTTCCGCGACAGCCCGCAGGACATCGGGGCCTTCTACGTGCGCACCGACAGCGGGGCGATGATTCCGCTGGAGTCGTTGGTGAAGGTGAATCCCACCGTCTCCGCCCAGGTCATCCGGCACTACAACCTCTTCCGCGCCGTGGAGATCAACGGCCAGGCCGCGCCGGGGGTCTCCTCGGGTCAATCGCTGGAGGCCATGGACTCGCTGGCCGCGCAGCTCCTCCCCCAGGGCATGGCCTCGGAGTGGACCGGCATCAGCCTGGAGCAGAAGGAGAGCGGCGGGCAGACGATGATCATCTTCGCCCTGGGCATCCTGTTCGTCTTCCTGGTGCTCGCGGCCCAGTACGAGAGCTTCAGCCTGCCCTTCGTCATCATCCTCTCGGTGCCCCTGGCCATCCTGGGCGCGCTGGGGCTGCAGGTGGCGCGAGGCTTCGCCAACGACGTCTTCTGTCAGGTGGGGCTGGTGATGCTGGTGGGCCTGTCGAGCAAGAACGCCATCCTCATCGTGGAGTTCGCCGAGCAGCTTCGCGCGAGCGGCAAGAGCGCCGTGGAGGCGGTGGTGGAGGCCGCCGAGGTGCGCCTGCGCCCCATCCTGATGACCTCCATCGCCTTCCTGCTGGGCGTGGTACCGCTGATGATGGCGAAGGGGGCCGGTGCCGGCTCGCGCAGCTCGCTGGGGACGACCGTCTTCGGCGGCATGCTCGTGTCCACCGTGGTCAACTTCATCTTCATCCCGGGGCTGTACGTGCTGATGCAGCGCCTGCGGGGTGAGGCGAAGCGGATGTCCGAGGAGCACCCCGAGGTGCCTGCTCCCGCCCCCTCGCCGTGACTCAAATGGCGTTCATGCGCTTGAGCAGCGAGTCCAGCACGTCGAAGTCCAGCGGCTTCACGAGGTGGGCATCGAAGCCCGCCGAGAGTGACCGCTGCCGGTCCGACTCCTGGCCATAGCCCGTCACGGCGACGAGCCGGAAGCCCGGGTCCGGCCGTTGCTCGCGAAGCCGGCGCGCCAGCTCGTAGCCGTCCATGACGGGCAGTCCGATGTCCAGCAGGGCCAGCGTGGGCTGGAACTCCGCCGCGACATTCAGGGCGCTCGGACCGTCATAGGCGACCCGGCTCTCGCACCCGAGCACCATGAGCGCATCGGCGAGCATGTCGGCGGCGTCCCGGTTGTCGTCGACGACCAGGATGCGGGTGGGCACGGCTTCTGGCTCGGGCGGCCGCGGTTCCACCCGCGAGGGACGGGGCTCGGCCGGGATGGCTCCCGCCTCCGCCAGGGGCAGCCGGACCGTGAACTCGCTGCCGAGCCCTTGCCCCGCGCTGGACACCTCCACCTTGCCCCCGTGCAGCGTGACGATGTTCCGGACGATGGCGAGCCCGAGCCCGAGTCCTCCCTGGGACCGGTCCAGGGTCTGACTCTCCTGGACGAAGAGGTCGAACACCCGGGGCAACGTCTCGGGCGCGATGCCCGTGCCGTTGTCGCGAACCTTCACCACCACCTCGGCGCCCTCGTGTGTGGCCACCACGGAGATCCGACCTCGGGGCTCGGTGTACTTCGCGGCATTCGTCAGCAGGTTGGAGAAGACCTGCGCGAGCCGGGTCGGGTCCGCGTCCAGGGGCAAGCCGGAGCGTGGGACCTCCACCGTCAGCGTGTGCTCGCGCTGCTCGAGCAACGGGCTGGCCAGCTCGATGGCCGCCGTCACCACCTCGGCCAGCTCCACCCGCTCTTGCTTGAGCTCGATCTTCCCCCGCGTCACACGCGACACGTCGAGCAGATCATCCACCAGCCGGACGAGGTGCTTGACCTGCCGCTCGATGAGGGTGCGCTCGCGCTCCGTCTCTTGGCTGCCGCGCAGCTGCATGAGCTGGAGCGCGGTCAGGATGGGCGCCAGCGGATTGCGCAGCTCATGGCCGAGCATCGCGAGGAACTCGTCCTTGGCGCGGTTGGCGGAGTCCGCCTCGCGTCGGGCGCTCGCCAGCTCCGTCACGTCGAAGGCGACGGCCACGATGCCCTCCACCTGGCCGGCGTCGTCGAGCATCGGCTGGTAGACGAAGTCGAAGAAGCACTCCTGCGGCGTGCCTCCAGCGCCGCGGTTGAGCATCATGCGCACGGACCTGCCGATGAACCGCTCGCCCGAGGTGAAGACCTGGTCCAGCAGCTCGTAGATGCCCTGATCGGCCAGCTCTGGCAGTGCCTCGCGAACGCTCCGTCCCAGCAGCGCGTGGCTCGGCTGGCCGACGAGCGGGAGATAGCTCGCGTTCACGAGCTCGAACACATGCTCCGGGCCGCGCACGATCGCGATTCCCACGGGGGCGTGTTGGAAGACCCGGGCGAGCCGCTGGCTGTGCGCCTCTTCGAGGCTCCGCAGCCGGGCCCGTGCGAGCTGGGCATCGACCCGGGCCACCAGCTCCCGGGCCGAGAAGGGTTTCACGAGGTAGTCGTTGGCTCCTGCCCGGAGCCCCTCGACGTGCGCCTCCTCGCCGGCGCGCGCCGACAGGATGATGACGGGAACGTTCCGGGTGCGCTCATCGGTGCGCAGCTCCCGCAGGAGGCCGAAGCCATCCAGGTTCGGCATCATGACGTCCGTGAGCACGACGTCCGGAAGCCGTGCGCGGGCGGCCTCGAGCGCGGCCGCGCCATCCGCCACCGTCTCCACCGTCCAGCGTCCGGCGAGGAGCCGGCCCACGTACTCCCGCATGTCGGCGTTGTCGTCGGCGAGCAGGAGGCGGGCGTTGTTCGCGCTGTCCGCGACCGGGGGCTCCGTGGCGCTCAACGTCGAAGCCTCCACGGTCGAGACGCCGGGCTCACCCTTGAGCCAGCGCAGCGCCTCGTTCACGTAGGGTGCGACCCCGAGCGCCGTGGACACCTCGGAGCGGCTGGCGGCCACCCGCTCTTTCGGCAGGTGCGCCGTCCCGGCCGGGAGGCCGACGGTGAACGTCGTCCCCTGGCCCTCCCGGCTCGTGGCGGAGATGGTGCCGCCGTGCATGCGGACCAGCTCGTGCACCAGGGCCAGCCCGATGCCGGAGCCCTCGTGCGTGCGCGAGCGCGCCCCCTGGACGCGATGGAACCGCTCGAAGAGGTGGGGCAGCTCGCGCTCGGGGATACCTGTCCCCGTGTCGGAGATCTGAAGCTCGACGTGGCCGTCCCTCCACCGCTGCGAGACGCGGATGGTGCCCTCGAACGTGAACTTCAGCGCATTCGAGAGCAGGTTGAGGACGATCTTCTCCCACATGTCCTGGTCGACATAGAGGGGCTCCGGGAGGGGAGGACAGCTCACCTCGAACGTGAGCCCCGCGCGCTCGATCGCCGAGCGGAAGGCGCTCGCGAGGCCGGCCGTCAGCTCCGCGAGGTCCATGGGGGCGTACGAGGCCTGGATGCGGCCGGCCTCGATGCGCGCGAAGTCGAGCAGCGAGTTGACGAGCTTGAGCAACCGCTGGGCGTTGCGGTGGACGGTCTCCAGGCTCTCGCCGACCAGGGCCCGCGCGGGGGAGGCGAGCGCGTCCTCGGTGGGCCCGAGCATCAGGGTCAACGGCGTGCGGAACTCATGGCTGACGTTGCTGAAGAACGCCGTCTTCGCGCGGTCGATCTCCGCCAGCGCCTCCGCGCGCTTGCGCTCCTCCTCGTAGGCGCGCGCGTTCGCGAGCGCGGTCACCACCTGATCCGCGGTCAGCCGGAAGAGTCCCAGGTAGCGCTCGTCCAGGAAGCGGCGGGGGCTGACCCCCGCCACCAGGAACCCGTACGGGTGGGGCTGGCCGGGTCGCGACAAGGGAAGGACCACCGCTCGCTCCGGAGGGAGCCCCCAGCGGCCGCCCGGCATGGGACCGAAGCGTTCCCCGAGGTTCTCGACGATGACCTCCTGTCCGGTACGAGCCGCCTCGGCGAACGGCCAGGAAGCGTTGGACGGGGAGTCGAACGGCACGCGCTCCGGTGCGCCTGGAGCCCCCTGGCCCTCGAGCCCGGTCGTGCTGACGCGCTGGACCTCGCTGGCATCCTCGTTCAAGAGGTAGAGGAGCGAGAACGGCAGGTCGGCGTCATTGCCCGAGAGGATGCCACTGGCCGTGCGACAGGCCTCCTCGGCGGACTTCGCATCGGCGGACCGCGCCGCGAGGTCGCGCAACATCCGCAGCTGCCGGTTGTCCTGGACCTGCTCGGTCGTCTCCTGCACCGTCACGAGGACGCCCCCGACGCGCCCTCCCTCGGCGGGGACGGGGCTGTACGAGAACGTGTGGTACGTCTCTTCCTGGAAGCCCCTCTTGTTGATGAGGAGGAGGAAGTGCTCGTTGAACGTCGCCACGCCCTCGTCGCGCACGCTCCGGGCCATGGGCCCGATGACGTCCCAGATCTCCGTCCAGACGTGGGCCGCGGGGGCACCCAGGGAGGCGGGGTGCTTCGCGCCGAGGATGGGCCGGTAGCCGTCGTTGTAGATCTGGATGAGCTCGGGTCCCCACCAGAGCAGCATCGGAAAGCGATTGCGGAGCACGACGCCGACCATCGTCTTCAGGCTGGTGGGCCACCCGGCGACGGGCCCGAGCGGGGTCTTCGACCAGTCCCTGGACCGGACCAGCGCCCCCATGTCACCCCCTTCGGCAAGACAGCTCTCCTGGGCGTCGGGCGCGTGGGATGCAGGCATGAAGGTTCCTGTTGCGGGGGGAGCGGCGACGGTGTTTCAGGGCTTGTAGTGGGAGGGAGCAGGCCCCGCAATCGTGATAACCCGCCGCGTCACCTCATGGGCAGACGGACGGTCCTTCCCTCCCTTGCCGTGGGCTAGGTGTCCGACCCCTCGCCATTCCCGCGAGTCCCCGGGGGACGCTTCACCGCGGGGGCGGCCTGCATCGTCTTGGAGCGCGCGGGCGTGCCCGAGCCCGAGGCGGGAGGCGTCGCTCCACCGCCCTGGGCGGGAGCCGGGCCCTGCCGCTGCCCCTGCACGATGCCCGTCTTGGAGGTGGAGGGGGAGCTCGTCTCGCGCGCCAGCCGGGGATCGAACTGGATGACGGTGGGCTCGCTGGCGAAGCGGTCCTCCTCGAGCTCCGAGGAGTAGAGGTCCTTCATGAAGGCGGTGAGGTGGGCCTGGGTGCCCGGCAGCCGCGCGGCGAGGAGGAAGTCCTCGATGGCGAGCTGGAGCTCCCCGGCGCTCTGGAAGCGCTCGTCGCGCTTGCGGGCCAGGGCCTTCATCACCACCGCGTCCAGCGACTTGGGGACGCCGGGCACCACCTCGGAGGGAGGCGGCACCTTGGCGCCCACCACGGCCTTCAGGGTGGCCATGTCCGAGTCGCGCTTGAAGAGCCGCTGGCTGGTGATGAGCTCGTAGAAGACGATGCCCAGGCCGTACACGTCCGAGCGGGCGTCGAGCTCCTCGCCGCGGGCCTGCTCCGGGGACATGTACGCGTGCTTGCCCTTGATGGTGCCGACGATCGTCTGGGAGAGCTTCCCCGCGGCCTTGGCCACGCCGAAGTCGATGAGCTTCACGTTGCCGTTGAAGCCCACCAGCACGTTCTGCGGGGACACGTCGCGGTGGATGAGGCCCAGCTTGCGGCCCGAGGGCGTGCGGGCCTGGTGCGCGTGGTCCAGTCCGGCGGCGGCGTCCGCGATGATGCGGCACTTGAGCCCCAGCGCCAGCCCGCCCTTGCGGTAGTGGTTGGCGCGCGCGTTCACCTGGCTGATGCAGTCGCCCTGGACGTACTCCATGGCGATGTAGAGCACGCCATCCACATCCCCCAGGTCGTAGATTTGGGCGATGTTGGGGTGGTTGAGGAGGCCGGCGATGCGCGCCTCGTCCAGGAACATCTGGATGAATTCCCGGTCCTCGGACAGGTGCGGCAGCAGCCGCTTCACCACCAGCAGCTTCTGGAACCCCACGGGCCCCTTCTGCCGGGCCAGGAAGACCTGGCCCATTCCGCCGGTTGCCAGTTTTCGTAGCAGCTCGTAACGGCCGAAGGTTTCCACGGGTAGGGAGACCATAGCCGCCCGAGGCCCATGGGCGGAAGGTGCCTCCCCCCCTTGACGGGCCCCTCAGGGGGCCGGTGGAGGCGTGGGGCAGGCGCTGCGGTAGCGGACCTCGAGGGTCTGCCCCAGCTTGGGCACCGCGGCGGGCTGGAAGACGACCGCGTTGCGCACCGGGTCATAGGTCCACTGGTCGGCCGGAAGTGTCCTGCCCTGGACACGCACGGACATCTCGGCCGTGCCATTGGGCTGGGCGCCGAGGACGAAGTCCGCCTGGGGCCCATCGGCGCGCCGCAGCAGCTTGTCGAGGAAGGGGCCGTAGTCCCCCTGGCAGACGGAGTCCGCCTCACCGCCGGTGCGAACGGCGACACTGGAGAAGCGCGAGCCGGGCCCGCCGGCGGTGGTGCAGCGGCCGTCGGTGGGGACGAGCGCGTAGAGCTGGGTGCGGTGCGCCATGCCCGTGCCCTTCAGGGTCTGGAGGAACTGCACGTAGCTCTCCGGATCGAAACCCGAGTGGTCATCCTCGTCGGCCACCACCACCACGGCGAGCCGGGCGGTGGCGCGCAGGAAGCCGCTGTTGCCGTCGTTGGGCAGCGGGGTGCGCGGGTCGTCGGTGCTGGTGGCCAGGGGCGAGGAGAGCGCCTGCCGCATCGTCTCCAGACCCTGCACGAGGTTGTGGCACAGCCCCACGTCGCCCAGGTTGGCCTGCACGGTGGCCGCGGCCGTGGGCGAGGTGCTGGAGACGGCCCGCGAGCGCGAGCCCTCCACCGGGACGAGCCGTCCGGACTCGCCGCCCGACGCCGCGCCGCCGCACGTGGAGGCGCGGGGCGCCAGGCCCGTGGTGGTGACGCCGATGCGCACGTCCACCCCGGCCTGCCGCGCGCGCTCCACCCACCCGGGCATGGCGTCCTTCAGCCGCTGCTGGAAGGGCGCCATGGTGGTGGTGTTGGACACGACGAAGAGGACGTCGAGCTGGCTGTCCGTGCCCTGGATGAAGCGGTCGAGCTGGAGGCCCTCATGGTTCGTCTCGGCGAGCAGCGGAACGAGCAGCGGGCTCGGCTCGTGGGTCGCCGAGACGTAGAAGGGGCTGTAGTGCTGGCCGTGGACGGTGCGCGCGTAGGTGAACTCCAGCTCCATGCCCTCGCCCGGGGCCAGCGTGCGCGGCAGGGCCAGCGGCGTCATCAGCGTGAACTGGTCGCTGGTGCCCATGCCGATGTGGGTGCTCTCCACCGCGACGGGCAGGGTGCACTGGTTGGAGAGGAGCGTGCGCCGGGGCACGGGCGAGCAGTCATAGCGGATGGGCCCGAAGTCCACGTAGGCCGGCGTGGCCACCAGGCAGCTCGCCTGCGACACGCCGCGCAGGGGCAGCGTCACCGTGGGGGCGGCCGGGTTGTTCACCGTCAGCTTCAGCTCGCCCTGGTACTCGCCCGGCGCCGAGGGCCGGAAGGCGATCATCGCGCTGAAGGCCGAGTCGTACGGCACCACGCCACCGGCGAGCCGGCCGCCCGGCATGAAGAAGGCGCCTCCGCCGTCGTTGGACAGGTGGATGTCCTTCACCGCGCACTCGGCGCGGCCGGGGTTGCGGAAGTAGAAGCCCAGCACGGCGCCCCGGCCTGGCGGCACGTTGCCGAAGTCCATCTGCGGCAGGGGCTTGAGCTCGTAGACGCAGGGGCCCGTGGCCCGGGCGCGGCCGGTGATGACGATGGTGCGCTCAGGGGTGAAGCGGTCATCCGAGACGAGCACCAGCGTGGCCTGCCAGGGACCGGGGCCCTTGGGCTCGAAGTACACCTTCAGGTCGAGCGCGTCCGTGCCCGGCGCGATGGGGATGTTGTCGGCCTCCAGCACTGGCCAGGCGCTGCCGGGCTTCCAGGCATGGGCCCGGGTGCCGCGCATGGGCACGTCCACCGAGAAGTGCTCCGCGTCCCCGGTGCCCCGCACCCCGCGGAAGGCGAGGTTGCCGCTGCTGCCACCGTTGGAGATGCGGATGACCTGGCCCACCTTGCCGCCCACGGGCAGCTCGCCGAAGTCGAGCATCACCGGGGCCACGGCCAGCGTGGGCCGGCCTCCGCGCGCGTCCAGCAACACCTGGGACTGGCGCGGCTTGTCCGACGCGTACCCCACCGTCATCGTGCCGATGTTCGGCCCGGAGAAGCGGGCGGCGAACTCCAGGGGCAGCTCCGCCGCCTCGCCCGGCTTCACCTCCAGGGCCTTCGGGGGACTGAGCGGGGTGAAGGCCTGATCGCTGGTGCTCAGCCCGTGGATGGTGACGGGCCGCCAGGTGATGTTGCGTGCCCGCGTGAAGGACTGCGTGCGCTCGTGCACCGGAATCGACTCAAAGGGCACCGGCGCCGGCTCGAAGACGAAGGCGCTCTCCACCGAGCGGCCCGCCAGCTCCGCCGTCGTCGGGGTGCAGCTCGCGCAGGGCTTCACCTCCACCTGGGCGCGCATGTCCCCCAGGGCCCGAGGCAGGTACTTCGTGCGCACCGCCTGCGTGCCGAGCGGTGGCACCGTGAGGGTGTCCGTGCTGAAGGCCTCGGCCGCCGCGCCCTTCAACGTCACGGTGAGCGGCAGGTCCACCGGGTTGGTGATGGTGAGCTGCAGGACGCGCTCGCTGTCCACCTCGAGCGTCTCGAAGTCCAGCCGCGCCGGCTCCAGGTGGATGGGCAAGGGCACGCCCTGGCCCCTCACGCGGATGGTGTGCTCCCGGCCCGAGTTGGCGTCCGTGCTCACATGCACCGTCTCCTCGAGGGGACCCTCGCTGAGCGGGTGGAAGCGCACGCGCACCCGCTTCTCGTCGCCGGGCATGATGCGCCCCTCGCCCTCGAAGGAGACCTCATAAGAGGGGTCTCCCTTCAGGCCGAGCGCCTCCAGGGCATGGAAGGGCACGTAGCCCACGTTGCGCAGGCGCACCTGTTTCTCGCGCCATTCGCCCACGGGCACGTCGCCAAAATCGAGCGCGTCCGCGTCCACCGCCGCCTGGGCCTGTACCGAGCGGGTGTTGCCCGGCTCATGGCACGCCGCCAGTGACAACGCCAGCAGTGACAGCCCGATGATCCGCCCACCACCAAGCCCCGTCTTCATCGCCTGTTCTCGCCTGGAACCCATCCGGCCCGTTCCCAATCCAAATCGCGTACCAACGCGAGGGCGGCCGAGGAGCCTAGGAAAAACGGGGGGTTGGCGGAGGAGTGAATGTAGGATACGAACGGTTGGAAGCCGGTTGCCCTGGGGGGTGAAGGAGTTTTCCCGTCTTGCCGGGTGGACTGGGGCGACCTAGCGGACGGGCTGGATGAACTCCACCAGCGCGCGCGCCAGTGCCTCCGGCTGCTCCATATGGACGTGGTGGCCGCCGGGGACGACGAGGGGGGGCCGGGTGCAGCGCAGGGCGGCGAGTCGTGCCTGGGCGCGCTCTTCCTCGAAGAAGGGGAAGCCGTTGTCGCCGCGGATGAGCTGCACGGGGCAGGTGACGCCGGCCGAGATGGCGAGCCACTGGGCGTCGTCGTAGCTGGAGCCGAAGCGGCGGCGGTGCGCCGGATCAAAGGAGAAGACGAGGCCCTCCTCCTCGAGCTCGGTGCCATGGCGGGCCAGGTGGAACGCGGCACGCTCGGGGAGGGTGGGGTTGTTCTCCCGCAGGCGGGCGGCGGCGGCCTCCACGGTCGAGTAGCGCTTGCGGTTGGGCGCGCGCTCCAGGTCCTCGAGGAAGCCGCGCAGCCGCGCGAGCGCGTTCTCGGGAGGACCGCCGGTGGGGCCGAGGCTCTCGATCAGACTGAGGCTGAGGACGCGGGAGGGACGCGCGGCGGCGTACGCAGTGGCGACGATGCCACCCAGCGAGTGGCCGACGAGGTGCGCGGCCTCCAGACCGGTGGCGCGCAGCACCGCCTCCACGTCCACGAGGTGGTCGGCGAACTGGTAGTGGGCACCGCGCGGCAGCCAGGCGCTGCGGCCCATGCCGCGGAAGTCCAGCAGCACCAGGCGCCAGGAGTCCGGCAGGTGCTCGGCGAGGAAGTCGAAGCTGTGGGAGTGGTCCAGCCAGCCGTGCAGGAAGACGACGGCGGGCGAGCCCCCGGGGTGGCGCTGGCGCGCATGGAGGGCGAGGCCGTGGGCATCGACGGACAACGACTGGAAAGAAGGGGGCACCGGCGGCTCCTGGCGGGCCGGGAAGTCTCCCCGGGCCCGCGAGCCCCCCGCTTAACGCGTTCCACCGGCGCCGGGAACCGTCCCGTCAGGCCTGGAGTGTCTCCACCGCCGAGACGTTGAGCACCAGGGCGAGCTGCCGCGCCTGGCCCTCGGTGGTGCAGCGGTACTCCTGCACCTTCCCGTTGGGCTTCTGAACGCGCAGGACCCAGATATCGGCTTCCTTGGACACGACGGACTGAGCTTGAGTCGACATGGCTGCCTCCTTGTGGCTGCCTTCCCCCGCGCCCTCTCCTGAAGCATCCTTCGTGCCGACCCCCGGTTTTTGGCAATACCCAAGGAATCCGGGGATTTGACGCTTGCCTGCCCCTACCGGGGTGACACTTTTTGCGTAGGCCGGTGACAAAACGTGCATGTAGGCCCGCACTTCTTGCGGAGTGCGCGTAGCCACATCATTCAAGTTCTCGATTTCTCAGAGAAAATCAGCCGGGTCGGGCCACTCCCAGGCGGAGCGGTCGGCCGATGAGGCCCGAAGCGTCATCGTCTCGGGGGTGACGCTCCCGTAGGGTGGAGCCCTCCTCGATTTGGAGGGCGTCTCATGGCACCTCGTCTGCCCGTTGCGGTCTTGTTCTTGGCCCTGTCCACCGCATGTGCCACCACACGCGTGGTCCGCCTCGACACAGGGCGGGGGGGTGCCATGAGCGCGGAGCGGTGGGTGTTGGAGCCTGAAGTCGCTGGGGAACTCGGCGACAACACAGTCCTGAATACGTCTGTTCATCCCCCAGTGGTGTCCCACTTCCATCATCGCTTCGAAGGATGGCTGGGTGATGGTTTGCTCACGGTCTTCCCCTGCTTTCTTGTCTCTTCTGCCCTCGCGAAAGCACTTGAAGAGGCAAGACTGGTAGGCTTCAGCTTGGACGAGGTCGAAGTGAGTACGTCGCTAGAGTTCCAAGAGCTATACCCGGGGCGTACCTTGCCGGAATTCCGATGGCTCAAGATTACCGGCAAGAACCGCGAGGCCGATTTCCGGCTCACGCAGGACTTTCGGTTGGAGGTTTCCAGTCGGGCCCTGGAAGTCCTGAAGAAGTTCAATATTGCACATGCGGAGATCGAATCGGGCTGAGAAGGCCCGGAGCCTGACTTCTCGATTTTCAGGGGGAATCAGCCGGGTCGGGCCACTCCCAGGCGGAGCGGTAGCCGGGGCCTTGCTGGGTGGACTCGATGAAGCGGGCGTAGAAAGGGTGGCCGCTGAGGGTGGCCGAGTCTCCCACCACGAAGAGGTGCCGGCGCGCGCGGGTGATGGCGACGTTGATGCGGCGCAGGTCCGTGAGGAAGCCGAGTTGCCCCTCGGAATTCGAGCGGGTGAGGGAGACGAGGATGGCGTCCTTCTCGCGGCCCTGGAAGGCGTCGACGGTGTCCACCTCGACGTCGGCGGAGAGCGGCTCCACGCGCTCGCGCAGGGCGTGGGCCTGGGCGCGGTAGGGGGTGATGACGGCGAGCTCGCGTGGGGCGAGCCCGGCGGCGAGCAGCTCCTTCACCCGGGCGACGACGAGGTCCGCCTCGCCGCGGTTGAAGAGGCTGCCGGTGTCCTTCTCCTGCTCCTCCTCGAAGCCCTTGCCGGCGGTGTCGAGGAAGAGGACGGGAGGGGCGTCCACGGGGGTGGAGCCCGGGGGCAGCACGTCCGCGAGGGTGCGCTCGGCCACGCTGGGGTGGGCGCGCAGCTCGCCGCCGTACATCTCCTTCGAGGGGAAGGACATGATGGCGGAGTTCATCCGGTACTGCTCGCGGAGCATGCGCTTGACGCCCTCGCCGTGGTCGGAGAGCAGCCGCTCGAAGAGGCTGACGGCGAGCCCCTGCTTCGCGGCCTCCTGGGAGATGACGGTGGGAGGGAGCTGCTGGGGGTCTCCGGCGAGGATGACCTTGGGAGCGCGGAGGAAGCCGAGCAGGGCGAGGGGCTCGGTGGCCTGGGTGGCCTCGTCGAGCAGGGCGAGGTCGAACTCCTCATGGGAGAGGACGCCGGAGTCGAGGCTGGCGAGGGTGACGCACACCACCTGGGAGCGCTCGAGCACGGCGCGCACGGCCTTGCGCTCAAGGGCGCGGGCCTCGTTGAGGAGGCTCTTGGCCTCGGTGGTGGAGGCGCGGGCGTTGGAGAAGCGCGAGCTGCTGCGGCCCTGGGTGCGCTGGCGGCGGGCGTAGCCGAGGAGGGAGAAGGCCTCGTCGAAGAGCTCGCGGGAGAGGACGCGGTCGGGGTGGTCCTCGACGATGAGGTCCAGGGTGTGCTGCTGGAGGCGGGGGGTGACGCGGGCGGGGTGGCCGACGCGGACGGCGCGCAGGCCCTTGTCGAGACAGAGGTCCAACAGGTGGTCCACGGCGGCGTTGCTGGCGGCGGTGCACAGCAGGCGGTGGCCCTGGGAGACGGCCTGGGCGGCGACCTCGGCGAGCACGGTGCTCTTGCCGGTGCCGGGGGGGCCGTGGACGAGGAAGAAGTCCTCGGCGGCGAGGGCGCGGGCGACGGCGTCCTGCTGCTCGGGGTTGAGGGGGCGGGAGGGGGAGAAGTCGCGGAGGTTGTCGAAGCGGGGGGGCTCGTTGCCGAGGAGGACCTCGCGCTTGCGGCGGGCGGCGCCCTTGTCGAGCGCCTTGACGCGGGCGAGGCCGGCGCGGACGCGCTCGAAGGTGACGTCGTTGGGGACGCGGTCGAGGCGGAGGAGGCCCTCGTGGATGAAGGGGGGAGGGGAGCGGTCGAAGGCGAGGGTGACGCGGGTGGCGGTGGCGCGGGAGACGAGGGCGCGAGCGGGCTCCTTGACCTCGGCGCGGCGGGGCATGACGGAGACCTGGTCGCCGTTGTCGAGGCGAGCGGGGAAGCGGGCACGGTCCTGGCGGGCGAGCGTGACGAGGACGCGGCCGCCGAGGCCGACTTCCTCCTCGATGCTCTCCAGGTCGAGGAAGGAAAGGCCCTGCTCGGCGCGCTGCTGGAGGGACATGCCCTCGGCGAGGGCTTCCATGCGGGCGCGCTCGGCCTCGCGCTCGAGGGCGAGGAGGCGGCCAAGGGAGTCGAAGAAGGAGACGTCGCGAGGCATGGGGAAGTTTATGCCACGCGGCACTGCCCTGCATGCCTGCTGGATGAGGCCGGGCGCTCGCTGGGCAACTCTGGCGGGGAAGACGAGACACCTGGACACATCCAGAGTAGCGCAGGCTCCACGGAGGTTCGTGTGAGCTTGGCGGTAGCATGCGAAACCCCGGTCATTTCTGCTCGCTCAAGCGGGGGCTATGCTCAACAGGAAGAACTTGCCAAGGCCACTCCCCCAGGGCCTGATGGCTACGACAGGAGCAAACCAGAGGATCCGATGCTGACCCGGTTGAAGGTCGAGGGCTTCAAGAGCCTGCTGGACGTGGACATCCGCTTCGGCCCCTTCACCTGCATCGCGGGGATGAATGCGGTGGGCAAGTCGAACCTCTTCGATGCCATCCGCTTCCTGCACCTGCTCACGCGGCACCCCATCATGGAGGCCGTGAAGCTGTTGAGGGAGACCAAGGGACGCTCTCCAGATCCACGCTCGCTCTTCACTGCGTTTGAGCACTACCGCGCCCCGGAGATGCGCTTCACCGCGGAGATGATCGTCTCTCGTAGCGTCGAGGATGAACTCGGCGTCTCGACCACGGCGGCCATCTCGACCTTGGAATACTCCCTGGCGTTCAAACTGGCGGATGATGATGAGGGACGGCTCGAATTGCTGGACGAGTCGCTCAAACCCATCAAGGTCTCGGAAGCCAGCAAATCGCTTGGTTTTCCTTCCACCAAGGAGTTCCGCCATTCAGCGCTTCAAGGTGTCCGGCGGGGCGGGCCCTTCATCGACACGGACTCCGGAACGAGGCAGATCACGGTTCATCAGGAGAAACATGGGGGGCGGAAGATCCCCGCCCCGAAATCATCAAGAACCGTGGTGGGCGGTAGCGCCTCCAGCGACTTCCCCACCGTTCTGGCGGCTCACCGGGAGATGGAATCCTGGAAGACCCTGCTGCTGGAGCCTTCCGCCATGCGGGCACCCTCCATTTACGGTGACCCCCGGTTCATCGACCAGCGGGGCGCCAACCTTCCAGCGACCCTTCAGCGCCTCGCTCGTGCCGAACCCGTTCTAGGGCAGGTGCATGCCCAACTCGCCAACAAGCTGGCCGCACTGCTAGAGGACGTCAGGGAACTTCGGGTTCGAGACGACCCAAAGACAGAGACCGTCACCGTCGAACTGCGAGGGCGCGACAATGTCTTCCACCCCGCGCGCTCCTTGTCGGATGGAACGCTCCGCTTTCTCGTTCTGGCGACCTTATCACTGGATCCGGAGGCACGAGGGGTGATCTGCCTTGAAGAGCCGGAGAACGGCATCCATCCGGAGCGGATCAGGGCCATGGTTCAGTTGCTCAAGGACATTGCCGTGGACCCAACTGGCGCCGTTGGACCGGATAATCCCTTGCGTCAAGTCATTGTCAATACACACTCCCCCGTCGTCTTCGAGAGCATCAAGGCTAACGACTTGGTCTTCCTGGAGTCTGTCGAGGCCATCCGTGGTAATGCTCGAGGAAAGGTGACCGTTGCGCGGATACCTGACCACTCCTGGCGTCTGCGCCTCATGGAACCTGAACGCAAGCTTCCTACTGGTAAGCTTCGCGTTTACCTGAAAGACAAACAGACTCAGGAGTCTTTCTTTTTTATTGGTGAGCAACAAGACCTATGAAGGAGCTGACCTATACGTTGGTCGCGGATGGGCCAAGTGACAAATGCCTGGAGCGCATCATCAACTGGGCCTTGGGCAACGCGTCCTCTCGTCAAGGAACTCTGCTCATCAACTCGCAGTTCGCGGACTATCGAGACGATCCGGATCCACCCAGGGGGTTGGTCGACAAGTTGCACCGGGCTTCGCGGGACTTTCCCTGCGACATCCTCTTCGCCCACCGAGACGCGGAGCGAGAGGACCCCGAGCATCGGCGCTTCGAGATCCTCAACGCCGCGAAGCAAGTGGGTATCGAGCCTGTTGTCTGCATCATCCCGGTCCGGATGACGGAGGCATGGCTGCTCTTCAATGAACTCGCCATCCGCCAAGCTGCAGGCAACCCCAACGGCAAGACCCGGTTGAAGCTTCCAGCCATCACGAGAATGGAGGCGCTCCCGGATCCGAAAGCCGTCCTGTACTCTGCGTTGGAAACAGCGTCGGAAGCCACTGGTCGCAGGCTCAAGCAGTTCCAGCGAGATCGCCCAATGCTCAAGTTGCGCATCGCGGAGTACATTGAGGACTTCTCTCAACTGCGAGCTCTATCCGCCTTCAATAAATTCGAGGACGAGGTTCGAGCAGTCCTTGCCCACTTGGGCCTTTCACAGTTTTGAATCGTAGTTAAGAATACCCGACAAAACCAAGGGTTGCTTCCTTTACCCGCGTACTACAGGTACCGTCTCCGGAGCCTCGACGTGTGCGAGCCCCAGGTCCCGCTGCGGCATCAGCCTTCCCAGCGGGCGCTGAAGGCCCGGAGCGGGATCGTGAAGGCGATGGAGCGGGAGTTGAGAAACGTCATGGCGCCCCACCTCACTTCTACGCGCGTAGAAGT
>NZ_DASVSO010000108.1:0-1583 GCF_036388035.1 Archangium sp. | reverse complement strand
GCCCCGGCTGGCCCTGCACCCGCAGCAGGGCGTAGTCCAGCTCCCCCGTCGTCGCCTCGTACGGCTTGGGGTTCATCAAGTCGACCGCGCTATGCGGGCTGGAGGCGAGCAACCAGTCCGGGGCCAGCACATACACCTTGCCCTCCAGCTCGGAGCCGTCTTCCAGGCGCTTGTAGTCGAAGCGCAGCCCCACGAGCTCCGGAGACACCGTGCCCTTGAGCACCTGGTGCACCACATGGTGGTTGGTGAGCACGACATCCGGAGCCACCAGGAAGCCCGTCCCCGCCGCCCTGCCCGCGAGCTCCACCCGGCAGACCTGTCGCTCGATGGCCTCGAGCCGCTCGCGCCAGCGGACGGGGTCGAGGAAGGTCTGGGTGTCGATGACGATCTTCTCGAGCTTCGCACCCGGGGCCTCGCGCTGGATGGAGGCCGCGTACTCCTGCACGAAGGCCTTGAGCCGGAAGTTGCCAGGAGTGTCCTGAAAGGCGCCCTGGATGAGCGCGTGGGACCACCCCTCGCGCTCGGCCTCCTGAATGAGCTGGAACACCCGGTCCCGCAGGGGCCCGTCGGAGAAGTCGTCCAGGTTCCGGTTGAGCTTGAACCGGACCATGCGCCGCAACACCTCCACCTGGGGAAAGGCGCTGAGCAGCGCCTCGGACAGCCGGGCCTGCTGGGTCCCCGTCAGCTCCATGCGCGGAACCGGCGACGCCGCGCCATCCACGGAGCGAACAGGCCCAGCAGCAGCCAGGGCGCCTCCGCCGTGAAGCCCGCGGTGCAGCCACAGCCGGAGTCCTTCGAGTCCCCACCCGAGGCGGCGTTCACCTTCACGTTGAAGGTGCAGCTCGCCGTGTTGCCCGAGGCGTCACTCGCGGTGACCTGCACCTGGTTGTCGCCCACGGGGAACTTGCTGCCCGACGGGGCGCTGTAGCTGAGGGTGACGGACGAGATGGTGTCCGTCGCCTGCGCCGCCGGGTAGTCGACCACCGCCCCATCCGCGCCCGTGGCGGAGAGCACCACGTCCGCCGGGCAGGTGATGATGGGGGCCCGGCTGTCCTTCACCGCCACGGTGAAGGAGCAGGTGTCGGAGTTGCCCGCGGCGTCGGTGGCCGTGACGCTCACCGGGTTGTCCCCCACGGGGAAGGTGCTCCCCGTCGCGGGGCTGTAGCTCACGGTGGGAGCGGCTCCCGAGTCGTCGGTGGCCCCCGCGGAGTAGCTCACATCCGCGCCCGCGGGCTTCGTGGCCTCCACCGTCACACCCGCCGGGCAGGTGACGTGCGGCGGCGTGCAGTCGCCGAAGAAGGCCGGGTACACCGCGTACGGCTCGCGCCCCGAGCCCTCCTCGTCGGCGGAGTAGTAGAGCGCGCCTCCCGTGAACGTCAGCTCCTCCGGGTTGAGCGCCGCGCTGCTGGGGTCCACCCGCCGGGTGCCCGCCTCCGTCCCGTTGCTCATCCACAGCTTGAGCCCGTCGCCGTCGTTCGCCACGAAGAAGAGCACCGAGCCTCCGGCCGTCAGCCGCTGGGGCGACGAGCCCGCGCTCCCCACGACGATGTCCTTGACGCGCACCGTGCCCGCCGGCGTGCCGT
>NZ_DASVSO010000107.1:0-3245 GCF_036388035.1 Archangium sp. | reverse complement strand
CACCGCGGTAAAGGACCAGCTGCTCGCATCGAACGAGGCGGTCACTTGGCACCCGGACCATGTGAAGCACGGACGCTTCGGGAACTGGCTCGAGAACAACGTGGACTGGGCCCTCTCGCGCGAGCGCTACTGGGGCACGCCCCTGCCGCTGTGGGTGCACTCGGAGACGGGCGAGGTGGAGGCCATTCCCTCGCTCCAGGCCCTGCGCGAGAAGCCCGGCAGCAACCTCGCCGCCGTGGAGGCCGAGCTCAAGGCCTTCCTGGCCAGCAAGCCCGGCGCCACCAGTGCCGAGCACCTCATCGTCCACAAGCCGTGGATCGACAAGGTCACCTACGAGAAGCCCGGCACCCCCGGCCGCTTCGTCCGCGTGCCCGAAGTGGTGGATGTCTGGTTCGACTCGGGGTGTATGCCTTTCGCCCAGTGGGGCTATCCCCACGCGGCCGGCTCGCGCGAGAAGTTCGCCCAGGCCTTCCCCGCCGACTTCATCTCCGAGGCGATTGATCAGACGCGGGGCTGGTTCTACTCGCTGCTGATGATCAGCACGCTCGTCTTCGACGAGGAGACGCAGCGGCGCGAGGGCCTCATGCCCCAGCGCGGCTGGCCCCTGCCGTACAAGAGCTGCATCGTGCTCGGCCACGTCTCGGACAAGGAGGGCAAGAAGGAGTCCAAGTCCAAGGGCAACTACACCCCGCCGGAGATCATCCTCGATGAGGTCCGCATGGACTTCGCCGTGCTCGATGACAAGGCGGCGGGCGTCCCGGGCGTGGCCGGCGAGGCACTCATCGCCCGCGAGGACCTGGAGGGCCTGGACATCCAGGAGGGCGCGAAGGTGCAGGTGTTCCGCCCCGACGCGCCGGACAAGGCCCTCACCCTCACGGTGAAGGCCCACAAGAAGCTCAAGCGGCGCGTGCTGCTGCTGGGCAAGCGCGAGCTGGAGGCGCTCGGGGTGGCGCCCTCGGCGCGCGGCGTGGATGTGATGCCGGTGGAGGTGCCCCGGCTGGGCCCCGCCGAGCGCGTGGTGCTCAAGGACCCCGGGACCCGGGCCCCGGGCGCGGACGCCTTCCGCTGGTTCTTCTTCGCGGCGAGCCCCACCTGGTCCAACACGCGCCACTCGCTCAGCAACGTGCGGCTCCTGCAGAAGGACTTCCAGGTCAAGCTGCGCAACGTCTACTCGTTCTTCACCATCTACGCGAACATCGACGGCTTCTCGCCGGCCCGAGGCAACCCGGACTCCACCGAGGTGCCCTGGCGCGCCATCCGGAAGAGCACCGGCTGGCGCGAGCCCGCCCAGCGCACGGTGTTGGATCGGTGGATCCTCTCCGAGGTACAGCTCGCCCTGCGCGACGTCACGAAGGCGCTGGATGGCTACCGGGTCTACGATGGCGCGCAGCGGCTGGTGGCGCTGGTGGACGCGCTCTCCAACTGGTACCTGCGCCGCAGCCGCGAGCGCTTCTGGGGACCGGGCCTGGAGCAGGACAAGCTGGACGCCTACTTCACCCTGTACGAGGCGCTCACGACGATCGCCGCGCTGTCCGCGCCCTTCATCCCCTTCTTCGCCGAGGAGCTGTGGAGCAACCTGGTGCGCCGGCCCTGGCCCACGTCCCAGCCGGAGAGCGTCCACCTGGGTCGCTTCCCCGAGGAGGACGCACGCCTCATCGACGAGGGGCTGTCCACGGAGATGGGCGCGGTGCGCGAGCTGGTGTCCCTGGGCCTCAAGGTACGCACGGACAACAAGCTCAAGGTGCGCCAGCCGCTGTCCCACGCGGACGTGATGCTCTCGCGCCGCGAGCTCCAGGAGCGCGTGGCCGTGTACCGCGAGCTCATCGCCGACGAGCTGAACGTCCACGAGGTGCGCTTCCTCGAGGCGGGCCAGGAGGCGGACGTGGTGCGCTACAAGGTGCGGCCCAACCTGCGCACCATGGGCAGCCGGCTCGGCCCCAAGCTGGCGCCGGTGCGCAAGGCCTTCGACGCGGCCGACAGCCGGAGCCTCCAGCGCGAGCTGTCCCGCGAGGGCAAGGTGGCGCTCACCGTGGACGGTGAGGCCATGGTCTTCCCCGCCGAGGAGCTGGAGGTGCTGGTGGAGGCCAACCCCGGCTATGCCGCCGCTGGCGCGGGGGTGGGCGTGGTGGTGCTCCACACCGAGCTGACCGAGGCGCTCGTGGACGAGGGCCTGGTGCGCGAGCTGCTCGCCCGGGTGCAGGCAGCGCGCAAGGACCTGGCGCTCGGGTACACGGATCGGATCCGCCTGTGGGTGGACGGCGATGCGCGGGTGCGCAAGGTGACGGAGGAGGCCCGGGAGCTCATCTCCCGCGAGACGCTCACCTCGGAGCTGCGGGTGGGCCCCGAGGGGCTCACCGGCCAGGAGGAGGAGCTCCAACTCAACGGCCTACCCGCCCGCCTGCGCGTGGAGCGCGCCTGACACTCTCTCCACGCCCTAGGGCGTGGTCGTCAGGTTGGGCAGGGCGATCCAACCAAAGTGGCCGGAATCGACATAGCCGTACACGAAGTCGAGCGTGGCCGAGACCCTCACCGCCGTGCCGCTGCTGCAGTTGTAGAGGGGCATCGAGACGGAGTGCTGCACCTGGGCCCGCTTGAAGTTGAGCCGGGTGGTGTTCGGGTAGACGGCCTTCGTCGGCGAGCCCTTTCCCGGCAGGTTGGTAATCAGGTTGATGCGGCCATTGCGTCCCAGGTAGTGCACCGCCATGTTGCCGGCGGGGCAGTCGTTGGTCACGTGCAGCCCCTCGTAGGGCGCGTTGTTCGAGGGGATGATGTACCAGTTGCTGTAGGTCCCGCCCGGATCGGGTGCCGGCCGGTAGTTCGCACCGATCCAGTTCATGATGTTGGTGTAGCCCGCGTCCAACAAGTCAGGACGGACCCAGCCGCTGATGGCCCCATTGCTGGTCGGCACCGAGAAGCCCATGACCATGTAGTTCGGGTGGATGTTGGAGAGCGTCCTGCGCGTGCCCAGGTTGATGCGCAGCTTCGTCCCGGTGGTCACGTTGCCCAGCAGGGCGCCGTGGTTGTCGTAGACGGACAGGGGCGCGATGGCCGTGAACCAGTACGTCTTCGAGTTCCGATTGCACAGGCGCGGCCGGGGATCGCACTTCATTCCCCCGAGCTCACAGTTGTTGGGGCTGTTGTACGTGTCCACCCCGGCGCTGCCGGTTCCGCACGCGGCGGAGTCCGCGACGGTGCACGGATTGTTCACCCAGTCCGAGGTGCACTCGCCGTCCAACTCCTGTTCC
>NZ_DASVSO010000106.1:0-4557 GCF_036388035.1 Archangium sp. | reverse complement strand
CGACGGACATGAGCCATCATCTGGGTGGCCTCGTGGTCCTGGTTCTTCTCTCCGGATGCGCGACGACAACGCTCCCGGACGACTACGCCGTCAGCAATGGGCAGGTGGCCAGACCTGATCCACGGCCCGCGGCTCCTCCTTCTTCCAGCGGGCCAGCGGTTCAGTCACCCTCTCGGCTTCGGCCACCAGCGACTCTCGAGCGGCCACCCACTTCCGTGGAACCCGTGAAGCCGGGCCCTGGCGTCCGCGTCCCCGCGGGTGCCGCCGCTCGCCTGCTGAACATTCCAGCGGCGGTCGCGGCCATCCTCTTGTGGCCGAGTGACCTGGGTGCTGACACCTTCCCCGGGGACTGGAAGAACACGGTCGACCCAGTGACCCTCCTGCCTTGGAGCAGCGCGGAAGAATATGACCGATTCTGGCAGCTACCGCAGTGGGAGCGCGAGAGGCTCATCCAAGAGAGCTGGGATGCCATGGCGAACTCGACTGCATCCGCATCAGATCCAAGGTCACAGGCGCCCTCACGCATGGCTTCGCGGCGCAATCCGAATCAGACATGTGATGACACGGTGCTCGACTTCCTCCAGGCCGAGAAAGCTCGGATATGCAGCGCCATACCGGGCGATAGCTGCAGCCGCAAGAAGACCAACCCCAAGCGACTCGCCAAGGTGCCATGTTCCGAAGTCCAGTTGCGTATCCAGGCATTTCGGAACTGCATTGGCATTCGTCAACTCATTCAGGACGAGTGTTTTGGTGGAGTGCCCGATACCCGGCATGAAAAGGTCTTGAGCGATCATAAGGATGGGCTCGCGCATTGTCTGGCACTGGAAGCAGAAAACTGCGCTCCTGGTCACCCCATGGCGGACCTTTGAGTCATGTCGACAGAACTCTTCGAAGCCATCGAGACTCATGACTTGGATCGCCTGGCCACCTCATTAAGGGGCGGTGCGGATCCGAATGCCGTCAAGGCCGCAGGGCCAAAGTGGCTCGCGCTACATGCCGCCGTCAATGAACTCGAGGACGGAGGGTCCATCGAAACGCTGATTCTTCTTCTCAGGCATGGTGCCCACGTCGATGGATTGGACTCGGACCGCGATGCGACTCCATTGCTCATGGCCCTCTTTCGCAAGCAACCGGAGGCGGCACGGATACTCCTCGCCGCAGGTGCGGACCCAAATTTCAGAGGCAGTGAGGGGGATTCACCCCTCCGGGTGTGCGTGGAGCTGGGGGAGCACGAACTGGCGGCCATGCTCTTGCGCTGCGGTGCTACCCAAACCATCGATGATTTCGGCGGGCTGAGTGGGATGACGGCACTTGGGCGGGCGGCCAGCCAGCTCGACATCCCCATGCTCGAGCTTCTGCTCAGGGCTGGTGCGGATCCATTGGTGCTCGATGCTGACCGGCAGACCGCGAGGGAACATCTCCCGCCTCGAGAGCCCGGTAACCATGAGGCGTGGGACGCCGCGGCGGCTCTGCTCCCGGAGCGCCCGCGGGGTTGAAGTGCCTGCCACTCGCTCCCTCCGACGCGGACCTTCCAGGCGTTTTTCGGACCGGAACCGAGTGAGGCCACGCGCCGGTGGATGCCGTGCCGGGAAGCCGGTAGAAACAGGCTCGCCATGCGCCGTCCCTTGCTCCTCGCCCTCCTCGTCCCCGCCTCCCTGCTCTCCGCCTGCATCGTCGAGGCGCCCGGAGGCTCCAGCCCCAACGAGCGGCGCCAGGCCGTGGTGACGCAGGTGCCACAGCTCTCGGTGCGCAACGGCGCCAACTTCGAGGACAAGGTGGAACTGGTGGGCGCCACCGTGCAGCCGGGCCGCATCGCTCCCGGCGAGGCCGCCCGCGTCACCGCCTTCTTCAAGGTGCTCAAGCCCCTCGAGGACGACTACATGATTTTCGTCCATGTGGAGGACGCCGAGGGCCGCATGGAGCGCCTCAACGCCGACCACAAGCCGGCCGGCGGCCTCTACCCCACCAGCCAGTGGAAGGTCGGCGAGACGGTGAAGGACGAGTTCACCCTCATGCTCCCGCCCGGGGCTCCCGCTCGCGCGCTCAACCTGTGGATGGGCTTCTGGCACCCCCAGACCGATGCGCGCCTGCAGCTCAAGAACCCGGAGGCCGTGCGCAACGACGGGCGCAGCCGCATCCTGCTCGTGCAGGTGCCGGTGGAGCAGCAGTAGGCCCAGGGAAGAAAAAAACCGGAGTGGCCCTGTAAGCCGAGTCCTGTCCCCACCCCTTTCGAGGTGGGCGGTGAACATTCATCTAGGGCCCTGGTTGCCCAGGGGCCTCATCAGCGAGCAACCCGAGCGCATGGGGCGGGCAACCCCTGTCCCCTCGCGAGGACGCGCTCCTATTGGCTCTTGCTCCAGGTGGGGTTTGCCGTGCCGCCCGAGTCACCTCGGGCGCGGTGCGCTCTTACCGCACCGTTTCACCCTTACCGGCCCCTCGCGGAACCGGCGGTTTGTTTTCTGTGGCACTTTCCTGCGAGTCGCCTCGACTGGCCGTTAGCCAGCACCCTGCCCTGTGGAGCTCGGACTTTCCTCCCGTCACCCATTCCAGCAGTGACCAGCGTTCACCCGGACCACTCCGGCCCATGCCTCATACAACAGAGACGGGCCCGAGGTCACTCCGGACGAGGGGCAGGGGGTTCACATCCGCTCGTCGATGGCGCGGTTGCTCATCTCGTCGGCCGCCTTGTTCTTCTCGCGTGGCACGTGGGTGAGCTTCACCCGGGGGAAGGCCTTCAACAGCCCGCTCGCCTCCTCGTAGAGGGGACGGAGGGTGGGGCTCTTCACCTGGTAGCGGCCCTGGAGCTGGCGGATGAGCAGCTCGCTGTCGGCGAGCACCTCGAGTTCCTTCACCACGCCCAGGTCCCTGGCGTGCTTCAGGCCCAGCAGCAGGCCCATGTACTCGGCGTAGTTGTTCGTCTGGACGCCGAGGAACTTGCCGAGCCGGGCCACCACCCGTCCCTCGGTGTCCATCAGCACCGCGCCCGCGCCGGCCGGGCCGGGGTTGCCACGGGCGGCCCCATCCGAGAAGAGTCGCAGCTTCGTGGGTGACTCGGCTGGAGCGACGGGCGCCGCGTCGGGCTTCGGAGCGGGCGGGGAGACGCGCGCGGGCTCGGACGGAAGGGCGGCGAGCCGCTCGGCGGCCACCTCCAGCAACCGTCCCACTTCCTCCCGGGTGAGTCCCGGGAAGGCCCGCACCGTCGCGGAGAGCGGCTCCTCGCGCGCGAGATGGCGGAGGATGTCGACGACGGTCGGTGCGGCCATCTTCCGGCGCGGCCTACTTCGCCGCCGGCGTCTCGAGCGCCTCGACGGCGTAGATGATGCGGTGGCAGGAGGGGCACACGTCCGTGCCCAGCGACACGCGCAGGTTGTTGTAGAGCTGCGGGGGCACGTTCATGTTGCAGCCCTGGCAGGTTCCGGCCACCACGCCCACCATCGCCGGCAGCTTCTTCTTGCGCACCGTCTCGTAGCGGCGCAGCAGGTTGGCGTCCACCGCCGCGGCCACCGAGCTCCGCTTGCCCTCGAGCGCCTTCACCTGGCCCTCGGCCTGGCTCAGCTTGCCCTTCAGCTCGGTCATCCGTCCGGAGAGCTGCTCCTGGCGCGAGGCGAACTCCGCCTCCTTGCCCTTCACCGCCTCACGCGCGGCGGCGAGCGTCTTGACCAGCTCCACCAGCTCGTCGGCCATCGTCTGGTTGGCCTTCTTGGCGATGTCGATCTCGCGGGCCAGGGCGGAGTACTCGCGGGTGGAGCGCTGCTCGGCGAGCCGCGCCTCCCACTTCTTCACCTTGTCCTTCTCGTCCGCGATGTTCTGCTCGAGCGTGCTCTTCTGCTTCTCGATGTCCGCGACCCGGTTGCGTTCGGCCTCGATGGCGCTGCGCGCCGCACCCAGCTCGCGCTCCAGATCAGCCAGCTGCCGGGGATGCACGTCCGCGGCCTTCCGGAGCGAGGCGACCTCGAGGTCCACCTTCTGCAGCTCCGCCAGCGCCTTCAGTTTCTCCCGCAAATTCGCTGCCTCCAAATGGGGGGCCCTGGGGCCCGCGCCCTTACTATCAACAAGGGTTTACGGGGTCCAACGCCCAAATGTCACCGCCGTCATCCCTCGACCCGCGGCCGGCCGGGCGGACCCGGAATCCGCTTCACGCTTCCGTTAGCCGGGCGGGGGTGCGCCGGACTCCTCGCCTCCCTACCTCGAAGAGGGCCAGGGCGAAAAGTTTCCGTCCGGACGTAACTGCTGCTACATGTCTGGGGCAATGCGAAGCGGGGGACGACCCATGCAGCCAAAGAAGCGACCGAGCCCGAGACGACTCACGACGGGCCCCGTGATGGTGGACAAGGGCCAGGGCCCGCGCCGTCCGGTGGGCATGCAGGCCATGGGTCCCGCTCTCTACGCGCAGATCCGCCTCGCCGTCCTCCAGTTGGGTGGAGCGACGCGCAACTGAGACGGGACGGGGGGCCACCGCCGGTGAGCGGAGCCCCCCTGGTATCGCGGGCTTAGATCTCCTCGTCCTCCTCGGCGGGGACCTCGGCCTCCTCGTCGTCGAACTCGGCGAGCTCCTCC
>NZ_DASVSO010000105.1:0-12909 GCF_036388035.1 Archangium sp. | reverse complement strand
GGTGCTGGCGAAGCACGGGCTGGGCACCGCGAGCCACGAGCTCGGGCGGCCCCAGGCCGCGCTCCAGGTGCGCGTGCGCCACGGCGCGACGGTGCTCCTGGAGGAGGACACCGTGGCGCTGCGCGAGCTGTGGTCGCGCGTCAGCTTCGAGATGCAGAAGCTGCGCGACAACCCGCGCTGCGCCGAGGAGGAGTACGCCGCGAAGTGCGACCCGAGCGACCCTGGCCTGTCGGCCCGGCTCACGTTCGATCCGACGGAGGACGTGGCGGCGCCGTACGTCGCGAAGGGCGCGAAGCCCCGGGTGGCCATCCTGAGAGAGCAGGGCGTGAACAGCCAGCTCGAGATGGCGCGGGCGTTCATGCGCGCGGGCTTCAGCGCGGTGGACGTGCACATGAGCGACATCCTCGCCGGGCGCGTGTCGCTGAAGGACTTCACGGGCCTCGCGGCGTGCGGAGGCTTCTCCTACGGCGACGTGCTGGGGGCAGGAGGCGGGTGGGCCCGCTCCATCCTGTTCAACGCGCGGGCGCGGGACGAGTTCGCCGCCTTCTTCGCGCGCTCGGGCACCTTCAGCCTGGGCATCTGCAACGGCTGCCAGATGATGTCGCAGCTGCGCGAGCTCATCCCCGGCGCCGAGCACTTCCCGCACTTCGTGCGCAATGCCTCGGAGCAGTTCGAGGCGCGGCTGGTGCAGGTGGAGGTGGCGGAGAGCCCCTCGCTGTTCTTCCAGGGCATGGCGGGCAGCCGCATCCCCATCGCCTCGTCGCACGGCGAGGGGCGCGCGGAGTTCACCAGTGCCGAGGAAGCGGCGAGGGTGAATGGGCTGGGCGTGGTGCCGGTGCGCTTCGTGGACAACCACGGACGGGCGACGGAGAAGTACCCGGCCAACCCGAGCGGCTCGTCGCACGGCATCGCCGGCCTGACGTCGCGAGACGGGCGGGTCACCATCATGATGCCGCACCCGGAGCGCGTGAGCCGGAGCGTGCAGTACTCCTGGTGCCCGCCGGAGTGGGGCGAGGACAGCCCGTGGATGCGGATGTTCCGCAACGCCCGCGCGACGCTGGGCTGAGGCGAAGCCCTACTCGGACCAGACGAGCGCCAGTTCGAGCTCGATGGCCTCGAACGGCTCGGCGCGGACCCGCTCCTCTCCAGAGAAAGACTGGACGAGGAGCCAGTCGCCGCCCTGGAGTCGGAAGATGTCGAGCGTGCGGGCGAGCGGGTCCACATGCCACAGGTGCCGCACCCCTTCCCGGGCGTAGATGCGCATCTTCGGGCCCTTATCCCGGCGGCGCGTGCTCTCGGAGAGCACCTCGCAGGCCCAGTCCGGAGCGAGGCCGTAATGCGCCGGGGCCCCGTCCCCACCGAGAGCGTCCGGCAGGCGCTCGCGCCTCCAGCCAGCGAGGTCTGGTACGAGCTTGTCTGGACGAGGGCCGAGGTGGAGCTCCGGCTTGTTGATGATGACCCAGCCGCCCGGTCCTCCCCTGCCGAGCCAGAAGGGCGGGATGAGCAGGGCGCCCAGGAGGGTTGCCGCGTTGGCATGAGGGCGGGCGGGGCGAGGGCTGAGGTGCAGCTCGCCGTCGAGGATCTCCGCCACCATCTCCTCGGGAGCCGCCTGGAAGGCTGCCTCGACGGACGGGGAGTTTCGCTCGGTGGACGGGGGCTCGGAGGGGGCCATGAGTGGAGATTTCAGCATGCCCCTCGCCCTGTGCAATCCCGAGGCCGCCGGTGCCGGAGCGCCACCGTCCCGACGGCCTCGGAGCGCGTCAGCGGGTCTCGGGGCCGGCGGTGGTGCCGCCCTTGCGCCCGCGCTTCCCGGTGGCCCAGTCCTCGTACATGTTGAAGCTCTTCATCTGCTGGCCCAGGTCCGTGCTGTGGACCAGCGCCTCCACCTGGGCCCGCGACTGGCGCGGCAGCTTCGCGTCCATCTGCGCGAAGCCGTACGCGAGCGCCCCGGCGATCGCCGTGTTGAGCCGCAGTTGCTGCGGATCGCACTTGTCCAGCTCGTCCGAGCGCGCGTGGTAGTTCGGGCCGTAGAGCGCCGGCTCCTGGTTGGCCACCAGGTTGGGCACGCCATGCATCATGAAGTCGAAGTTGTCCGTGCCCACGATGGGCGCGTCCACCTGCGTGAAGGGGCCCAGGCCCTTCACCGGCTCGAGCGCCTGGTCCACCAGCGGCGGCAGCTCGGGGCGGCCGCCCGTGAAGAAGCCGTTGATGCGCCCGCAGCCGATGTCGAACGAGGTCGCCATCACGTGCTTGTCCAGCTCCGCCTCGTGCGCCTTCACGTAGCCCGCCGAGCCGTACATGCCCTGCTCCTCGCCATTCCACAGCGCGAAGCGGAGGGTGCGCGCCGGCTTGAGCCCCAGCCGCTTCATCTGCCGGGCCACGTCGATCAGCGCCACCACGTTGGCCCCGTTGTCCAGCGCGCCCGTCCCCAGGTCCCACGAGTCCAGGTGCGCGCCCACCACCACCACCTCGTCCGGGCGCGTGCTCCCGCGGATCTCCCCGATGACGTTGTAGCTCTCGTAGGCCGGCCCGATCTGGAGGTCGAGCTCCGCCGTGAGCGTCAGCGTCTTGCCCGCGCGCAGCAGGCGCTGGGCGCGCAGCGCTCCGTCACGCTCCATCACCACCATTGGCCGCGTGTTGCGCAGGCCCACCGACACGTTGTGCCGGTAGAGGAGGTTGTTGGGCCGCGAGCCCACGTACACCACCCCCGCCACCCCAGCCGCGAAGGCGCGCTGCTCGACCTCGGCGGACTCCGCGTACTCGCGGAACAGGCCGTCCACGTCCTTCAACTCCGCCTGATCCACGAGCAGGAAGGCGCCCTTCGCCTTCTCCCCGAGCGCTTGGAAGTCCTTCTCGCTGCCCTTGCCGGCATCGAGCAGCGGGGCCGTCAGCCCCCCCTTGGGCGTGGCGGTGGAGAAGGGCATGGCCGCGATGCGCGGCGCGAAGTCCACCCCGAGGCCGCGCACGCTGGCGGACGCCGAGCGCTCCAGCCACAGGCCCGGCATCTGGAAGGCCTCCTTGCGCGCCTCGACACCCGCCTCCTTGAAGCGGGCGAGGGCCCAGTCCACGGCGCGCAGGTTGGCGGGCGCGCCCGTGGCCCGGCCTCCCACCTCGTCGGTGAGGGACTGGAGGTCGCGCAGCAGCGGCGTGTCGCCGAGGAAGGCGGCGGTGAGCCGGGCCGCCTCGGCGCGCGAGGCCTCCGAAGCCTTCGCCGCGGGCTGGGACGGCTCGGCCGCGAGGGCCGGCGAGCCGAGGACGGACAGGGAGAGGAGGGAGGCGGCCAGTCGACGGGAGGAGGTGCTCAGACAGGGGCTCCAGTGAAGATGGAGCGGCGAGCATCCTCCCAGCCCTCCGAGGGCGGCAAGGCCGTTGCTCGGGCCCGAGGCCCACGAAAGACGAAGGCCCGAGGTGAACCGGAGTCCACCTCGGGCCTTGGGTGAGGCGCCACCCGGATTCGAACCGGGGAATGAAGGTTTTGCAGACCTTTGCCTTACCACTTGGCTATGGCGCCGCGAGAAACGTGTACGGCCTTATATGGGCCTGAAAAAGCCCGGTCAAGACAGCAGAAGGGGGAGCGTGCACATCCCTGTCCGCTAGCATCGGTGGGAGGGCGGTCCCGCCACCGGAGGACGTCACGATGCTACAGGGGTACGGGCTGTATCAGGAGGAGCACGAGGCCTTCCGCCGCACGGTCCGGGCGGTCATCGAGAAGGAGCTGAAGCCCTTCGCCCCTCAGTGGGAGGAGCAGGAGGAGTTCCCCCGGGCGCTCTTCACCCGCTTCGGCGAGCTGGGCTTCCTCGGCCTCAAGTACCCCGAGGAGTACGGGGGCACCAACGCCGGCGAGCTCTACGAGGCGGTGCTGCTCGAGGAGATGGGGCGCTGCGGCTCGGGCGGGGTCGCCGCGGGCCTCGGGGCCCAGCACACCATCGTCACCGGCCCCCTCCACAAGTACGGCACCGAGGACCAGAAGCGGCGCTTCCTCGCCCCGGCCACCCGTGGGGAGAAGATTGGCGCGCTCGGCATCACCGAGCCCAACGGCGGCTCGGACGTGGCCGGCCTGCGCACCACCGCCCGCCTCGACGGGGCGCACTACGTCGTCAACGGCTCGAAGACCTACATCACCAACGGCGTCCGGGCGGACTTCGTCGTCCTGGCGGTGAAGACGAACCCCGAGGCCGGCCACAAGGGCCTGTCCCTCCTGGTGGTGGAGAAGGGCACCCCGGGGTTCTCCGTGGGGCGCAAGCTGAAGAAGCTCGGCTGGCGCGCCTCGGACACCGCCGAACTCTTCCTCGAGGACTGTCGGGTGCCGATGGCCAACCTCCTGGGTGGGACGGAGGGACAGGGCTTCTATCAGATCATGGGCAACTTCCAGTGGGAGCGCCTGTCGCTGGCGCTGGGGGCGCTCGGGGCCATGGAGGAGATGCTGGAGGGGGTGATGGCCCACGTGCGGGAGCGGCGCGCCTTCGGCCACTCGCTCAACGAGTTCCAGGTGGTGCGACACAAGCTGGCGGACCTGGCCACGGAGTTCGAGGCGGCGCGCCAGCTCACCTACCACGCGCTGCGCCTGCACGTGGGGGGCGAGTACGCCATCGCCCAGACGTCCATGGCCAAGAAGGTGGCCACCGAGACGGCCTGCCGGGTCGCCGACGCGTGCCTCCAGCTCCACGGCGGCGCGGGCTACATGATGGAGTACGACATCCAGCGCCACTGGCGCGACGCGCGCCTGGGCCCCATCGGCGGGGGAACGAGCGAGATCATGAACGAGATCATCGCCAAGCAGCTCGGTCTCTAGGCGGGCGACCCCGGCGGGCGGGCTGGCGAGCACCGGGGAAGGGCATACCGGGGCTCCTCGTTCTGCCAGACAGACACCGCAGCAGGAGGTCTCGGGTGGTGGATCCCCGTATGCCCTGTACCGAGCTCTACGTGCGGCTCGGGGACGAGGAAGTGCTCGTCCTCGACTGCCGTGATCCCGATGACTGGGAGCGCTACGGCCTCCACATCCCCGGCGCGCTGTGGATGTGCTTCGAGGAGATCCTGGAAGAGGCGGAGGTGCTCCCCGACGACGAGCTCATCGTGGTGGTCGGCTGCGCTCCGGATGGCTCCGATGCTCACCGGGCCTGCCGCCTGCTCCAGATGCGGGGGCGTCAGGCCGTCTGTCTGGACGGGGGCCTCCATGGGTGGATCACCCACGGGCTGCCCACGGAGAGTCACCTCTCGGAGGCCTCGGCCCCCGGGCTGTGCTGAGGCCGGATTGGCTCCGTGCGTCATGACGAGGTGAAGTCCGGCGCCAAAGGGTGTAAAGGACGCGCCACCCCCCCGACCTCCACGGACGGAGTCAGACACCATGGCCAAGCTTCGTGCTGTCCTCATTGGCGCCACCGGACTCGCCGGCCAGCAGTTCATCGCCGCGCTGAAGGACCACCCCTCCATCGAGCTCACCGGACTGGCGGCCTCGCCGCGCTCGGCGGGCAAGACGTACGTGGAGGCGCTCCGCACCGCCAATGGGATGACCGCCTGGTTCGTCCCCGAGGCCCTCCCCGAGTCCATCGCCCGGATGAAGGTGGTGAACGGCAATGAGATCCAGGCCCGCGACTACGACATCGCCTTCTCGGCGGTGGAGTCGGACGTGGCCAAGGAGCTGGAGCCCCGGCTCGCCCGGGACATCCCCGTGTTCTCCGCCGCCAGCGCCTTCCGCTACGAGGCGGACGTGCCGCTGCTCATCCCCCCGGTGAACGCCGCCCACGCGCCCCTGGTGCGCGAGCAGCAGAAGCGCCGGGGCTGGAAGGGCTACATCGTCCCCATCCCCAACTGCACCACCACCGGCCTGGCCATCACCCTGGCCCCGCTGGCCGAGCGCTTCGGCGTCAAGTCGGTGCTGATGACCTCGATGCAGGCCATGTCCGGCGCGGGCCGTTCGCCGGGCGTCATCGGCCTGGACATCCTGGACAACGTCATCCCCTTCATCCCCAAGGAGGAGGAGAAGGTCCAGGTGGAGACGAAGAAGATCCTCGGCACGCTGGAGGCCGGGGGTGGCTCGCTGCTGCCGCACGACGTCCGGGTGTCCTGCACCTGCACCCGCGTGGCGGTGATGGAGGGGCACACCGAGTCCGTCTTCGTTTCACTCGAGCGCAAGGCCTCGGTGCAGGAGGTGGCGGCGGCGATGCGCGAGTGGCGGGGCGCCGAGGTGTCGCGCGACCTCCCGTCGGCTCCGCCGCGGTGGATCGAGGTGCTGGAGGATCCGTTCCGGCCGCAGCCGCGCCTGGATCGGGACACCCACGCGGGCATGGCCACCACGGTGGGCCGGGTGCGCGAGGACGCGGTGCTGGAGAACGGCTTCAAGTACCTGCTCGTCTCCCACAACACCAAGATGGGAGCCGCCAAGGGCGCCATCCTGGTAGCTGAACTGATGCGTGCCCAGGGACTTCTGGGCTGAGCAGGCGAGGGAGCACTCAAATTAGGGAGTGCCACCCCGGTTACAAAACCACTAGTGTGCGCGCGCGCGCACGGACTCAGTCAGTCCAAGAGGAGAATTTCAATGGCGTACGTGGTCACCGAGCCTTGCATCAAGTGCAAGTACACCGACTGTGTCGAGGTCTGCCCGGTCAATTGCTTCTACGAGGGTGCCAACTTCCTGGTCATCCACCCCGACGAGTGCATCGACTGCGGTGCCTGTGAGCCCGTCTGCCCGACGAAGGCGATCTTCCCCGAGTCGGACCTGCCCTCCGAGTACGCCGAGTACAAGGGACTGAACGCGCAGTTCGCCACCCAGTGGCCGAACATCGCGGAGAAGAAGGCCGCCCTGCCCGAGGCCGACAAGTTCAAGGACCAGAAGGGCAAGCGCGGCATGCTCGAGCCCAAGCCCGGCGGGAAGTAAGCCCCAGGCAGGGGTCGTCCGAAGGCCCTCCGCCCAGAGGCGGCAGGGCCTTTGTCATGTCTGGAGTCGCCTTCAGGAAGTCAGGAAGGCACTGAGCTTCAGTCCCCGCTCGGCCAGGGCGTCGCGGATGCGCGCCAGGTCCTCCTGGGGCAGGGGACCCCGGCGCCCCTGGATGCGCAGGGACACCTCGCGCGCTCCGGTGCGCTCCACCTCCACCGTGGCGTCCAACGCTCCGCCCAGGCGCATCGCCAGCGCCGGGCGCTGGGACTTCACGAACACCTCGATCTTCTCGATGAGCTCCAGGGCCGCCTGGGCACGGACCTCGGGGTTCGGTGTGTCCAGGGCCGCCGCGCTGGCGCCTCCTGGCCCTCCCGTGCGGACTTCTCCCGCGGCGGAGAGCGCCTCCACCGGGGGCGGGGAGGCCGAGGGCTCGAGGCCCCGGGGTGTGGCCGAGTGGGGCGACACGGGCTCGGGGCGCGGCTCGCGGGCGAGCTCCCGGAAGATGAGGTCCGTCACGCGCTGCCGCACCCGCTCCTGGTCCGTCTGGTGGGCCTGGCCTCGCACGTCCCGGAGGCGGTGGGACTCCACGGTCATGCCCTGGCGCACCTGACCGAGGTGCTCGGAGCTGGCGAAGGCGCCCCGCTGCGGCGTCCGCGCCTGCGCGGTGGTGGCCACGGTCCCGGTGGGGGGGCGTGCGGTCCCCACAGGGGGACGGGCGAGCTGTCCTCCTCGGACGGGCGCCTTCACCGTCTCCGGGCCGCTCTTCGCCTCCGGGCCGCTCTTCTTCAGCACTTCCTGGAAACGTCCCTTGTCCGGCGCCTGCCGGGCGGGTGCTGCCTCATCACGACCAGCGACTTTCATGGTGCCCCTCGGGAGCTGGGTAGGACCCGAGGGGGAGCACGGCCCATGCCAACGCCTGCTCGTCGGAGGGTCTCGGAGACGGGCTCTCCGGCGGTGGACGGGAGGCTCAGGGGCGAGACGGGGCCTCGGGGAGGGGCGAGTAGGAGGAAAGGGAGATGGGTTGATACCCTCGACACCGGGTGTGCATCCGCACGGGGGACCCCAAGGTGTTCTCGACTCTGTTTCGTTCCAGGTTCCACGTCCTGCTGCTGACCCTCCTGCTCCTGGCCACGGCCTCGCTGCCGGCGGCGGCGGCCGATGCACCCGCCTCCACTCCCCCCGCGACGGTGCGCTACGAAGCGTTCGGACGGGTGGTGGAGGTCATCGATGCCACCACGATGCGGGTGAACCGCGGGCGCGCGGAGGGGCTGACGCGCGAGGTGCGCGTCCTGCGCATCTTCCCGATGCGCGAGAACGATCAGGGGCAGCGGGTGCTCGGCTACCCCGTCCTCCTGGCCTTCGCGCGGCTGGCGTCGCTGGAGGAGCACTCGGCCGTGCTGAAGCTGTCGATGGTGACCTCGCCGGTGCGGAAAGGCGACGTCCTGGGCTACCGGTTCGTCGTGACCGAGGCGCAGCGGGATGACCCGCTCTTCGAGCTGGCCCTCAAGGACGTGGTGTTTCGCCACCTGGATGACGAGACCCTCTTCTACGAATTGGGGGACATCCTCGGTGTGCCACCCGAGGCCTGGCGCGCGCGCGTCCTCGACGCCATGGTGGCGGAGATCCGCGCGCAGGCGCAGAGGGCGCGCTTCACCGAGCGCGTCGAGGGCGGTCGCTTCCATGGCCAGTCGTTGCAGGAGGCGCTCGCGGCCACGGGCCCCGAGGACGTCCTGGCCTTCTCCGACTACGTGCGCGCCTTTCCGGCCAAGTACGTGTGCACCACCTGGAAGCTGGTGGAGACGTACGCGACGTGGGTCGTCTCCGGTACGCCCTCGGGGCAACGGCTGACCGCCGAGCGCCGGGCCCAACCCTTGATGGACCAGGGAGACACGGCGGCTGAGGAGGGACGCTTCGCCGAGGCGGAGGACGCCTATCGCCGTGCACTGGCGCTGCTGCCGGACGACAAGCCACTGCGCGAGCGGCTCGAGTCGATCATCAACGTGCGCGTGTGGAGCGCCCTGCTGGAGAAGGATCCGGACGACACGGCGACGCGTTGGAAGCGGATGGACGTCTACTTCGACCGGGGCGCGTACGCGGCCACGCTCCGGGACCTCGAGCGGCTGGAGGCGGCGGGTTACAATCCCCAGCGGGTGGCCAGGTACCGAGGCTACGTGGCCTGCAAGCAGCAGCGCTTCGATGAGGCGCTCGGCATCTTCAAGAAGCTGCTGGCGCACGGGCCCAACGAGAGCATCTCGCGGTGGATGATTTCCTGCGAGCAGCAGAAGCGGCTCAAGGCACGACCCGGCTCGGTGTCCGCGCTGCTCGCGCTCGCCGAGCTGAATGAGACCGAGGGGAACTGGGACAGCGCCCAGTCGCGGTACCTGACCGTGCTCGACGTGAGCAAGAAGAAGGCGGAGCTCGACAAGGCGCGGACCGGACAGGAGCGTGTCGCCCTGCTGTCGCAACTGGACACCCTGGAGACGTGGGCCAGGGACGATATTGAAAACCACATGATTCCGGATGTCCGCAAGTGGGTGAGCCAGTTGCTCGAGGTCGCGGATCGGATCGGTCGGCCGGGGCTCGCGGAGGCGCGACTGAAACGGTTGGCGGAGGTGGCCAACGAGGACTACGAGGACGAGTTGGCCTGGGAGCTGTGGCGGGAGCAGATCCGCCGGGCCCCCCGGGACGTGGCCGCGCGTCAGGCCCTCGCCGCGAGCCTGATCTCGAGCACGGACTCGAAAGCCGTCGCCACCGCCGCCGTCGAGCTGGACGCGGCCGAGGCGCTCGCGCCGGAGGAGCACTACACGCACCAGCTGAGGGCTCGCCTCCACCTGAGGGAGGGCCGGCTGGCCGAGGCGCGGGCCTCCACCGAACGGGCCCTGGAGGACAAGGAGTACGCCTGGCCCCGTCTGATGAGGGCGAGGCTCAGTGCCGCCGAGGGGCGCTACGAGGAGGCGCTGCGCTGGGCGAAGGAGGGGCACTCGCTCCTCCCAGAGGATTCCGACATGCGCATCGCCCTCCAGGCCACCGTGCGCGCGGAGGAGGCCGCACGCGCCATCGCGGAGGGCCGGGACGTGGCGCGCAACCGGCTGCGCCTGGTGCGCTCGCTGGTCGACCTGGAGCTCGGGGAGCGGGCCCGCATCGAGGTGGACGCCTTGAAGGGGACCCCGCACCATGAGGACGCGAGCTGGGCCATCGCCTCGTCGAGGTCCCGTCTGGTGCCCCTGTCGTTGAAGGTGGCCGCCGCCAACGCGGTGCGGGCGGAGACTCCGTACCGGGCCCGTGTCCTCACCGCGGTGCGCGCGCGCCTGGCACTCGAGGAGCGGCCGGAGGATGCGGGGGCCCGGATGGCGCTCGCTCGGGCGCTGGTGGTCCTCGGCGAGTTCAACGAGTCGCTCGCGGTGCTCGGCCCCCTGCTGAGCGGGGACGTCAAGGAGTTGGCCGCCCGCGACGTGGCGGAGCTCGCGCGGCGGGGCAATCGGGCCGCGCAACTCGTGGAGGTGAGCCGGCAGGCCCAGTCGCGCGAGGACTCCAAGACAGCCGAGGCCTACCTCGCCCAGGCCTACGAGCTGTTCAACGCGGTGGGAGACATGCGCCACGCCTTCTTCATGGCCGGTCCGAGAGCCCAGTTCCTCTCCGGCCAGGGCCGGCATGCCGAGGCGCTGCGCTTCCTGCGTCCCGTCATCGAGGCGGCGCGTGCGGATGGCGACCCGCGCCTGCTCTACGATCTGGAGCTGGGGGCCGCCCGCATCGAGAGCAGCATCGGCTCGCTCGATTCGATGGGCCAGGTCCTCGCGCGGGGCCAGCTGCTGTGCGAGGCGCTCGACGATGAGGTCTGTCTGGTGGAGGTCCACAGGGACCTCGGTCAGCTGGCTTCCGGGGGGGGCCGGCTCGCCGCCGCGCGGCAGCATCAGGAGCGCGCCTTCCAGCTCGCCCAGCGCACCGGCCATCAGGGCCTGCTGCGCGAGACGCTCGGCACGCTGTCGGATCTGGCACGGCTGATGTTCGAGCCGAAGCAGTCCCGTGAGCTGGCGGAGGACATGCTGCTGCGCAGCCGCAAGGCGCTGGATACCCGCAACGAGCGCTACGCCCTCATGATCCTGGGGGCGTTGGCCATGGCGCAGGGGGACGCGGGGGAGGCGCGCGCACGTTTCGAGGAAGCCTACCGGCTGGGCCAGCGCACGGGAGACACGTGGACGCGCGCGGAGGCCCGGCTGTGGGACGGGGCCGCCGCGCTGCTCGCGGCGCGAGATCCGCGGGCGGCCCTGAGCTCCTACGAGCAGGCCGTCGTGCTCTATGGAAACCTGGAGGACTCCCTCAATCAGGCGCAGGCCCTCATGGGCGTGGGCGAGGCGCGCGCGGCGCTGGGTGACCTGCCTCGAGCGCGTGAGGCCCTGGTCTCCGTCATCGAGCTGGCGCGCGAGCGCAAGCGCTGGGTGATGATGGGGCATGCCCAGTCGGAGCTGGCCCTGCTGGAGGTGCAGCGTGGCCAGTCCGAGGCGGCGCTGGCGGCCGCGGGCGAGGCGGTGCGGATCGCCGACGCCACCGACATCCCCGAGGAGCGCTGGCTGGCCTACTATGCCCAGGCGCGGGCGCTGGCGGCGGGAGGCAAGCAGGCCGAGGCCTCCGCTCACTATGAACGGGCCGTGACCGAGCTCGGCCGGGTCATCGGCGGTGCGAGCGGCGAGGCGGACCGCGAGCGCCTGCTCTCCTATGGGCGCAGGCGCCAGGTGTTCCAGGATGCCATCGAGCTGTACCTGCGCCTGGGGAAGACCGAGCGCGCGCTCGAGCTGCTCCAGCTCTCGCACGACACGCGCCTGCGCCAGATGTTCGACTCCACCGGCCTGAAGCACCAGGACGGCCCCCTCCAGGAGAAGCTCCAGCAACTCGAGGAGGCCGAGTCCAGGACACGCGCGGCCCACCGGCAGCTCTCCGAGGAGTACTCCAAACCGCCCGAGCTGCGCAGCGACGCGCGCATCCAGGCCCTCTCCAAGGTGGTGGCCAGCACCCGGGAGGAGATGCAGCAGCAGCTGCTGGACCTCAAGGCCGACCACCGCCAGCTCTACAACCTGCTGGCCATCAATCCCCAGTCCATCTCGGAGGTGCGCGGCGCGCTGCCCGAGGGCACGCTGGTGGTGGTGTACTTCATCGCCTCGGACGCGCTCTACGCCTTCCTGCTCACCCGGGACCAGGAGCGCACCCAGGTGGTGAAGGTGTCCGTGCCCCCCAGTCAGGTCGATGAGGCGGTGCTCGCCTACCACACCGCGCTCGCCGAGGAGTCCGACGAGGTGGAGGCCCTGGCCGAGCGGCTTCACGGCTGGCTCATCGCCCCCATCGAGGCGGAGATGGCGCGGGCGAAGACGACGCTGGTGGTGCCCTTCGGCTCGCTCTACTACCTGCCCTTCCACGCGCTCTCCGTGCCCGATGCCTCCGGCCGCCCGGTCTATGTGCTGGAGCGGCACCGGCTCGGCTACCTCTCCTCCACGACCTTCTTCAAATTGATGAGCCCCCAGCGCCAGGTGCGGGAGCGGACCCTGCTGGGCTTCGCCAACCCGGATGGCTCCCTGGTGAGGGCCCGCGAGGAGCTGGAGCGCATCACCTCCGAGTCCTTCCCCAACGCGCGCGTCCTGTATGGGCAGGAGGCCACCCGCGAGCGCTTCCTCGAGCTGGCCGGCGGCTACGACATCCTCCACTTCGCCACCCACGGCGTGCTGAGCCGGGATCCGCGCCTCAGCCACCTGAAGATGGCCCGCGAGCCGCTCACCGTGAGGGACATCAACGGGGTCAAGGGGCTGGCGGGCAAGACGGGCCTGGTGGTGCTGTCCGCCTGTGAGACGGCCATCGAGCACGGCAACGACGCCGGCGATGAGTTCATCTCCCTCGCCTCCGCTTTCGGGACGGCGGGCTCCCCGGCGATCGTGGCCTCGCTGTGGCAGGTGAACGACAAGGTCACCAGCGAGCTGATGGCCGCCTTCTATGCCCAGCTGCGCAAGGCGCCCCAGGTGGACACCCTGGATGCGCTCCGTCAGGCGCAG
>NZ_DASVSO010000104.1:0-1598 GCF_036388035.1 Archangium sp. | reverse complement strand
ATCGCCCTGGCCGAGGAGCAGCACTTCCAGGACGTGTTCCGCGAGTTCGCGGCCACGCGCGACCAGTGCGGTGAGCCCAACGACGGCCTGACCTACGACAAGTTCGTGGCCAAGCTGCGCAAGAACAAGGAGCAGCTCGTCCAGAAGTACGCCTGCAAGACGGTGCGCTTCCAGGTGTACGTGAAGGAGGGCAAGGCCGCCCTCAAGGCCACGCCCGTCAAGGACTGACGCGCGGCGCGCTCGACTGTTGCCTCCCGAGGGCTCCAGGTCTCCAGGACCTGGGGCCCTCTCGCTATGTGGAGGCGGGCTCGTCACCCTCGGCGGGCGGTACGGGCTCATCGCCCCGGGTGGAGCGCTTGCGTGCGAGGGGCGTCAGCTCCGGGCCCACGCCCAGGACGAAGGTGTGGCCGGACGTGGTGCTCGCGCCCTCGAGCGTCTGGAGCACGCGCAGGTTGAGCAGGGCGGGGTTCTGCTCCACCATCCGCGCCGCGTTGGCCAGGTTGCGCAGGGCCGCCGACTCGCCGCGCGCCTTCTCCAGCCTCCCCTGCGCCTCCTTCTTCGCCTTGAGGGACTCGGCGAAGGCGCGCCGCAGGTCCGCCGGCAGCATCACGTCCTTCAACTCCACCGACTCCACGGAGAGGCCGAAGGCACGGGCCTCGCCGGCCACCCGCTCGCGCATCCGCTGCCCGAGGTCCAGTCGCCCCGATACCAGCTCCTCCAGCGGGTGGCGGGCCACCTCCTCGCGCAGCGCGAGCTGCACGGCGAGGTAGAGCGCCTCGGTGAAGTTCTGCACACGGTGCAGGGCCTGCTCGGGGTCCACCACGGCGAAGCGCACCGCGACGCTCACCTTGAGCCCCACCTGCTCATGGCTGAGCACGTCCTGGCCCGGCACGGTGAGGGAGCGCAGGCGCACATCCACCTGCTGGGTGCTGAAGCCTGGGCGCGGCATCCGGTGGGCCCCGGGCTTCAGCACGCGCACGAAGCGCCCCTGCCGGTAGAGCAGGGTGGCGAAGCCCTCGGGGACGACCTCCTTGCGCACGAGCACCCCATAGGCCACCGCGAGCGCCACCACCGCCAGGGGGAAGAGTTGGAACCAGAGCATGTCCACCGGTGTGCACCTCGTACGGAAGACGCCCGCTCCGGGGGCCCCGGCGGCGCGGCGGGGGCTCTTCACCCGCATGGCCGTTTCGCACGGTGCGCCCGAAAGCGCTGGCCCCCGGAGCAGCCGTTGGGGAGTTGAACCCCGGCCTTTACAGGCTGCCAGGAAGGGAGACCCCCATTCCAGGACACCCCCGGACCGATGTCCGCGGGCGCTGGCGAGGCCTCCCCGCGAGACGGACGCAGGCGACGCGGAGTCCTGACACGGTGAGGCGCCGCGCCTTGTCTGGGAAGTAGTCAGGGCTGAGCATCAGCGGCCCGTGGACGGCGGCTCGTGGGTGCTCGGCAGGGCGGGCTGTGGTAGCCCGGGTGTGTGAGCGACACCTTCCAGCAACTGGGCCTGTCCCCCGAGTCCCTCGATGCCCTGCGCCGCGCGCGGTTCTCGCGGCCCACACCCATCCAGGAGCAGGCCATTCCCCCGGCGCTCGCTGGCAAGGACG
>NZ_DASVSO010000103.1:0-9275 GCF_036388035.1 Archangium sp. | reverse complement strand
AGGCCGGAGGACGCCTACATCGCCGAGCTCGTCTCTTCGCTCAGCCAGCTGGACGCGGGGGTGACCACGGTCGTCGACACGTCGCAGGTGGGCCATACTCCGACGCACACCGATGCCGTCATCCGGGGGCTTCAGGAGGCGGGCCGCCGCGCGGTCTTCGTGTACTCACCGGGCGCGGGCCCCGGCAACATCTTCCCGAATGATCTCCAGCGGCTCCGCGGCCAGTACTTCTCCTCGACCGATCAGCTCCTGACCCTGGCGATGGGCGGAGAGGTGTTCGACCCCGCGTTCCGGACCTACTGGGCGATTGGGCGCCAGCAGGGCCTGCCCATCGTGACGCACCTCGTCGGCAGCATCGGCCAGGCAACGCTCGTCGAGCAGCTCGCGAGCGAGGGCCTGCTCGGGCCCGATCTCGTGTTCATCCACGCCAGCCGCATCTCGGAGGGCTCCTGGCAGGCGATCGCCGAGTCGGGTGCGAGCGTCTCGATCGCCGCCCCGATCGAGATGACCATGCGGCACGGCATGCCGCCGCTCCAGTCCGCGCTCGATCATGGAGTCCAGCCCGCGCTCAGCACGGATGTCGAGTGCACGATGACCGCGGACTTCTTCACCCAGATGCGGACCGCCTTCACGCTCCAGCGGGCGCTCATCAACGAGCGCGCGGTGAACGGCGAGACGAACCTGCCCGAGCTCCTCACGTGCCGCGATGTGATTCGCTTCGCCACGGTCGAGGGGGCCCGGGTGGCCAGTCTCTCCCACAAGATTGGCTCGCTGACGCCGGGCAAGGAGGCAGACATCCTCCTGCTGCGCGCGGATGCCCTCAATGTGGCCCCGCTCAACAATGTGCCGGGGGCCGTCGTCACGTTGATGGACCGCAGCAACGTGGACACGGTCATCGTCGCGGGAAGGATCCGCAAGTGGAGAGGAGCCCTGGTCGATGTGAACTGGACCCGCCTCCGCGCCGCCCTCGAGGCGTCCAGGGACTACCTCCTCCAGGCGGCGGGACTCCAGCGCGTGCTCTTCTGAGAGGGGGGGCTTGCATGAGCGGGGCCATGGCGGTGGACTCCCCCCATGTTGAACCTGCCAGGCTACACGCTCCGTCGTCCGGTCCGCGCCACTGACGCGAACATGCTTTTTCTGGCGGTGCGCGAGACGGATCGCGCACCGGTCATCATCAAGACGCCGGTGGGCCCCTTCGCGGGCCCGCGCGAGAACGAGCGGTATCGCCGGGAGCACAGCATCCTGCAGCGGCTCCTGGGCGTGCGCGGCGTCACCCGGACCTATGATTGCGAGCGGGTCAACGACCGCCCCGTCCTGGTCCTGGAGGAGGTGCAGGGGGTGGCCCTCTCCGAGGCGGTGGGCAACCCCTTCGAGCTCGCCCGCTTCCTCGAGCTGGCCGTCGCCCTGGCCTCGACCCTGGCGGAGATTCACCTCCGGGGCGTCATCCACAAGGACATCAAGCCCTCCAACATCATCATCACGCCCTCGGGAGAGCCGCGCATCATCGACTTTGGCGCCGCCACCCTCCAGCGGACCGAGCATGTGGACGCGGCTCCCACCTATCTGCTCGAGGGAACGCTGGCCTACATGTCCCCGGAGCAGACCGGGCGCATGAACCGCGCGGTGGACTACCGCACCGACTTCTACTCGCTGGGCGTGACGTTCTACGAGCTTCTCACGGGAGTCCGGCCGTTCCAGGGGAGTGACGCGCTCGAGTGGTTCCATGCGCACATGGCACAGCAGCCGAGGCCGCCGCACGAGCTCGTCGCCAGCGTCCCGCCCGTGGTGTCCGCGATTGTGATGAGGTGCCTGGCCAAGGTCGCCGAGGAGCGCTACCAGAGCGCCGAGGGGCTGAGGCACGACCTGGCGGAGTGCGTGGAGGGCCTGCGCCGGGGCACCCTCGAGCCCTTCGTGCTGGGCAAGCGGGACATCCCCAGCCGCTTCCAGCTCCCCCAGCGGCTCTACGGGCGCGACGCCCACGTCGCCACCCTGCTCCAGGGCTTCGAGCGCATCGTGGGCGGAGGCAGACCCGAGCTCATCCTGGTCCGCGGCTACTCCGGCATCGGCAAGTCGTCGGTGGTCCACGAGCTGCACAAGCCCGTGGTCCAGCGGCGAGGGTTCTTCCTGAGCGGCAAGTTCGATCAGCTCCAGCGAGATGTGCCCTACGCCACCCTGGCCCAGGCCATCCGGGGGTTGGTGCGGCAACTGCTGGTGGGCACCGATGAGGAGGTTGCCCGGTGTCGTGAGCGCCTGCGGGAGGCCCTCCAGGGCAACGGCCAGGTCATCGTGGAGCTGGTTCCGCAGCTCGCGCTCCTCATGGGCCCGCAGCCGGCGGTCCCGGAGCTTCCGCCCGCCGAGGCGCAGCACCGCTTCAACCAGGTGTTCCGCCAGTTCCTCGGCGTCTTCGCCACCGCCGAGCACCCGCTCGTCATGTTCCTGGACGATCTGCAATGGGCGGACATGGCCAGCCTCCGGCTCCTCCAGTCCCTGCTCACCGAGGAGGACGCGCCACCGGCGCTGTGGATCGGCGCCTACCGGGACAACGAGGTCAGCCCCTCCCACCCGCTGATGATGACGCTCGGGGAGGTGCACAAGGCGAAGGTCCCGGTGACCGACCTCCAGCTCGAGCCGCTGAACCTGGAGCAGCTCCAGCACCTCGTGGGCGATGCGCTCCCAGGCGCGGGGGCGGAGCTCATCGTGCCCCTCTCGGAGCAGGTGCACCAGAAGACGGGCGGCAACCCGTTCTTCCTCCTCCAGTTGATGCTGACGTTGCACCACGATGGCCTCCTGAGCCGCACGCCCGGAGGGGGATGGCGGTGGGATGCCGAGGGCGTCCAGGCCAGGGGGTACTCCGACAACATCGTCGACTTCATGGCTCGCAACCTGCACCAGCTTCCCGCGAGCACCCAGCGCCTGCTCCCCCTGGCGGCGTGCGTGGGCAACAGCTTCTCCCTCGAGATGCTGGCCCTCATCGCCGGCCTGGAGGCGGGCGAGGTGGAGCGGGGCCTCGAGCCCGCGCTCCAGGAGGGCCTGGTGGCGCGCAGCGCCTCGGAGCAGTACCGGTTCCTGCATGATCGCATCCAGCAGGCGGCGCATGTCCTCATCCCCGAAGCAGAGCTCAAGGCGATCCACCTGCGCATCGGGCGCCTGCTGCTGGAGCGCCTGTCTGCCGAGGAGGTGCGCGAGAAGCTCTTCGAGCTCGTGAGCCAGCTCAACACCGGGGTGGAGCTGATCAGCAACGACGAGGAGCGCCACCGCCTCGCGCGCCTGAACGCCGAGGCGGGCTGGAAGGCCCGGGCCTCGAGCGCGCACGGCTCGGCCGCCGCCTATCTCGCGATGGCCTTCACGCTCATCCCGGGCGAGCCCTGGGAGACGGACCCCACGCTGGCCTTCAAGGTGCAGCTGGATCAGGCGAGCAGCGAGCTCGTCAGCGGCAACTTCGCCCAGACCCGCCGCCTCCTGGAGGGGCTGCGCTCCCGAGCGCGGAGGCGGGTGGACATCGCCGCCGCCTACGGCCTGATGCATGAGGTGCACCTCATCGCCGGCGAGATCGAGGCCTCCGTCACCTGCCTGCTGGAGTGCCTGGCCCTGCTGGGCATGCCCATGGACCCGCATCCCTCCTGGGAGGAGGCCGCGGCCGCCCGTGAGGAGGTCCAGGCCCTGCTGGGAGCCCGTTCCATCGAGAGCCTCGTCGATCTGCCGCTGATGACGGACGCGGACATGAAGCCGGTGATGAGCGTCCTGGCCCGCCTCTTCCCCTCCGCCTACCTCACCGACAACAACCTGCTCGTCCTCCATGTCTGCCGGCTGGTCTCCCTGAGCCTCCGCTACGGCAACACCAACGAGTCGGTGATCGCGTACAGCTCGCTCGGCGTGCTGCTCGGCCAGTTCTTCAAGCGCTATCAGGAGGGCTACGCCTACGGCATGCTCGCCTGCGCGCTCGTCGATCGGTACAACCTGACCAACGAGCGGGTCCGGGCGCTCTTCAACCTGGAGATGATCAGCTACTGGTGCCGGCCCCTGGCCGTCGCGCACGAGCACGCGTTGAGCGCCTTCCAGCACGCGCTCCAGACCAACAACTACCTGTACGCCTGCTACATCGTCGGCCATCTCGTCTGGAACCGGCTGGCCATGGGCCCCCCCCTGGACGACGTCTACCAGGACGCGGTCGTCCGGATGGACTTCATGCGCAAGACCGGCTTCGTGGGGGTGGTGGATACCACCCTCATCGTCCTGCGCTACATCCAGCAGCTGCGGGGCGACTCGCCCACGTTCGGCACGCTGGATGGGGAGGGCTTCGACGAGAGGACCCTCGAGGCATCACTGTCGCCGGCCCACATGAGCGCCATGGTGTGCCAGTACTGGCTCTCCAAGATGCAGGCGCGCTTCATGTGCGGCTCCTATGCGGAGGCCCGGGAGGCGGGAGACAAGGCGGGGGCGTTCATCTGGTCCTTCATTGGCATCATCCCGCTGCTGGACTTCCACCTGTTCCGCCCGCTGACCCTGGTCGCGTGCTGCGAGGGAGCGGCGGAGGAGGAGCGGCAGCGGTACCTCGAGGCCGCCGAGGCGCACTGGCAACAGCTCGCGGAGTGGGCAGCCAGCTGCCCCGAGACCTTCCGCGCGCTCGAGCGGCTGGTCTTCGCGGAGCTCGCCCGCATCCGGGGCCGCCTGGACGAGGCGCTCCCCGCGTACGAGGAGGCCCTTCGCGCGGCCCGCGAGAACGGCTTCATCCAGCACGTGGCCCTCGTGTGCGAGCTGGCGGCGAACTTCTACCGCAAGCGGCAGGCCTCCTTCATCGCGGAGGCCTACGCGCGCCAGGCCCGGGAGGCGTACGCGCAGTGGGGGGCCCACGGCAAGGTCAAGCAGCTGGATGCCCTGTGGCCCTCCCTGGTGAGCATGGCGGCACCCGCGAGCGCCACCTCCACCTCCACCTCTACTTCCACCTCCTCGGGGTCCCGGGAGATCGACACGCTCGCCGTGGTCAAGGCTCAGCAGGCCGTCTCCAGCGAGATCGTCCTCGAGCGGCTGGTGTCCACGCTCATGCGGGTCGCCACGGAGAACGCGGGAGCCCAGCGTGGAGCCCTGCTCCTCCCGCGCGGTGACAAGCTCGAGGTCGTGGCCGACACGGAGAGCGCCGCGGGCGGCACGCAGGCCCCGCCGCACGAGGCGGCAGAGGCCACGCTGCCCTGGACGATCCTCTCCTACGTCCGGCGTACGCACGAGCCCGTGCTCATCGGCGACGCGGCGGCGCCCCACCCTTTCTCGGGCGAGCCCTACCTCGAGCACAGCGGGGCCAAGTCCGTGCTCTGCCTGCCGCTGATGCGCCAGGAGTCCCTGTCGGGAGTGATGTACCTGGAGAACAGGTTCGCCTCCGGGGCGTTCACACCGGAGCGCACCCTGCTGCTGGGGCAGCTCGCCTCGCAGGCCGCCATCTCCATCGAGAACGCACGGCTGTACGCCGAGCTTCAGCGCACCGAGGCCGCTCTGCGCAGCGCCAACGACGAGCTGGAGCGGCGGGTGGAGGAGCGCACGCGCGAGCTCAAGCAGGCGCAGGCCCAGCTGGTGGACACGGCGCGTGCGGCGGGCATGGCCGAGGTCGCCTCGGATGTGCTGCACAACGTGGGCAACGTCCTCACCAGCGCTGTCATCAACCTGGAGCACATGCGCTCCGCGGCCACGGCCTCGCGCTTCGACCGGGCGGCTCAGCTCTCCGCCCTGCTCAAGGAGCAGCAGGAGGATCTGGTGGGGTTCCTGACGAGGGATCCGCGTGGCCGCCTCCTACCGGACTACCTCCTGGCCCTCACCGAGGAGCTCGGCCACGAGCGGGCCCAGCTCCGGACGAACCTGCATGAGATGGGCCTGCACCTCGAGCACATCCACGCCATCATCCGGGTGCAGCAGGACTACGCCAAGACGTCACTCATCCTCGGTGAGTGGGACCTCGCCCAGATCATCGAAGACAGCCTGCGCTTCCAGATGGCCGCGCTGCAGCGCCACGGCGTCTCCGTGGCGTGCGAGTTCACCCCCATCCCCAAGATGCAGGTGGACAAGCACAAGGTGCTGCAGATCCTCATCAACCTCCTCAGCAACGCCAAGAACGCCATGACCGAGGTCCCCGAGGGGCAACGTCACCTGTGCGTGCGGCTCACGGCCCAGGAGAATGTGGCCCGGATTCAGGTGGTGGACAGTGGCAAGGGCTTCACGCAGGAGCTCCGCAAGCAGCTCTTCGCGCTCGGCTTCACCACACGCAAGGAGGGGCATGGCTTTGGCCTGCACTCGAGCGCGCTGGCGGCGCAGGTGATGGGGGGACGCCTGCTGCTGGAGAGCGACGGTCCCGGCAAGGGCGCCACGGCCACGCTCGAACTCCCTGTCTCACAGTCCCGCTGACAGGGCGGCCCACACAAGAAAACCCCGGCTCGCCTGATGGCGACCGGGGCCGTGTCGTTCATCCAGTTCTTCGGCTCGGTGTTGCAAGTGACGCCTCACTTCCACTCGCTGGTGCCGGATGGCGTCTTAGAGGCTGTTGAACTGCCCAAGGGACTGCTGGGGCAGCATCGCTACCAAGCGTAATGCCTTGCGTCTGCCCGCCTGCCGGGCAGGCTCTACTGCTCGTGCCTGTCTGGCCCAGTTCAACAGCCTCTTAGCGTGCGCTTCGAGGCGTTACGCCGTCCACGCAAGGTGAGGCGGAGCGACTGCCGCGGATAGTGCGTCACCGGGTGCTGCGTCTGCTGGAGAAAAGAGGGGCCCTGCCCGCGCAAGGGCCCGAGGACGCTCAGCAGGCTTGGCAGGCGCAAGCGCAGCAGCTGCGCTGAACGGAGATGGAAGTCCTGCCCCGTCCTAGAAAGCAGCCCCGGTGCACCTTCCTGGAGGGATTGATTCTCCCTGTACGCCAACACGCAATGGCTGCAGTTTCGCGCCGGGCAGGCGGCTCAAATGGCCGTTTCATAGGAAATGAAATTGACTCGTTCTACCTCTTGTTTCCGCCCTGTTAAATTGACGTCATCCTTTCGCAAGAGGTCCAGGGAGCGGACACGCAGTGGCCCTGCTGGCATGTGTCGCCATATCTGCAGCTTGTGTCGAAACTGCACTGAGTATTTCCATACACAACGCATTCCCAGCGTGAATACCAGTTATTGTAGCAGCAAAGGGATTGAGTAGCGTCACACCAGGACATGGTGCCGCAATTGGGGGAAGTGGCCGCTGCGGACTCCTTGGTGCCCAGCTCAGAGCTATCGAGATCCGGATTCGCATCGGTGGCACCACAGCCCATCGCAAGCGCAGCGCCTGCAACGAACACGGCAAACACGACTAACTTCAAACCACGCATCATAGAACCCCCTCTGTTCTACTCCAATCGTACAACCCAGTCCAACCGCATCAACGTGCCTGTCTGGCCCGCCGCGACCGTCACTCATGCGCCATCTGTAGGCGACGGCAACAATCGAGGCGACATATATCAGAACACCCGACGGTGAAAGGACTTCGTTCTGTCGAAACCTCGAATCTGTTCCCGCCCGGATATCGGGGCTGACCGGGGAAGATACCCCGGGGCGCATAAGAGGAATTGGGGCAAGTCGAGGGCAACGGGTTGGAGCAGAGAGGCAGAGAAAGGCACGCGTGGTGTTGAGCCCCAAGCCGTAACGCTACCTCAGAAGCCCACGCCCCTGCCGCCCCCTTGTGGGGGCCGCCTGGGCCGGCCTGGGCCCCAAGAGGGCTGCACGGCTTCTCCACTTGTCCGGCGCACAGCACGGGCGGCCTCCGTCTGCGGCCCTCCTCGGCCCCTCTGCTCCAACAGCTCCGTCCAGGCCCCGCGCCTGAGCGGAGGCACCATCACCGTCAAGCTCGCGGATGCCAACAACCTCAAGGGCAAGCTCGACGCTCGGTTCGAGGACGGCTCGCGGCTCGAGTGCACCTACGACATCCGCAGCCAGAATTACGTGCCGGGCGACGATCCCACCTACAACGGCCCGCCGTGAGATCGTGACGACTCGAATCAGCGCCCCGTCAGGCGCAGCGTGCCCCGGGGAGGGTGTCCCCCGGGGAGGGTGTCAAAGGACTCGACACGCGGGACTCAAGCCACGCAACGAGACTGGGTATCACTCCGAATCCCCAAGTCATTCCAAGGACTTGAAGCTGGCGCACCGAGTGCATTGGGCCTGGCGACTCGTTCATAGGGGATGGGGATGGGCTGGCCGTTGAGGATGTTCCAGGAGGAGGGTCTCTATTTCGTCACGTCCAGGTGCTTCCAGGGACGGCTGCTGTTGCGTCCCAGCGCGGAGGTGAACGAGGTGGTGGGAGGGGTGCTGGCGCGAGCCGTCCAGCAGAGTGCCGGTAACGTGCGGCTGCACGCTTTCACCTTCGCTTCCAATCACTTCCACCTGCTGGTGTGGGCTCGTGGGGCCGCGCTCGCTTCCTTCATGCAGTACCTGCGCGCCAACCTCTCCAGGAAGGTGGGCCGGTTGGTGGACTGGAGTGGAGGCTTCTGGGAGCGGCGCTACTCAGCGGAGCCGGTGTTGGACGACACGGCGCTGGTGGGGCGGTTGCGCTACGTCTTGGCCCATGGAGTGAAGGAGGGCCTGGTGGAGAGGAGTGCCGAGTGGCCGGGACTCACGTGTCTGGCGCAGCTGCTGGGGCCGGCGAGGCGAGTGTTCCCGTGGTTCAACTGGACCAAGCGCTGGAGCAAGAGGGGAAGCGAGGACACGGCAACAGGGGAGAGGCGCTTCGCCGAGGAACTCGCCGAGCCCGTGGAGTTGGACGTGGCGCCATTGCCGTGCTGGGAAGGACTGGGGGAGGAGGAGAGGCAGCGCGCCGTGCGGGGACTCGTGGAGGCGGTGGAAGCCGAGGCTCACGCACAGGACACGCCTGTGTTGGGGGCGCGAGCTGTACGGGCACAGCACCCGCATACCCGGCCCCAGCACCTCAAGCGGAGCCCTCGGCCGTTGGGGCATGCCTCGACGCGCCAGGCATTGAAGGAGTTGCGTGAGCAGTACCGGGCCTTCGTCACCGCATTCCGAGAGGCGGCGGTACGGTGGATGCGAGGAGATTTCTCGGCCCGCTTTCCGCTCTTCTCTTTTCAGCCGCGTGTCGTGCCGGGTCGCGTCACTCGGATTCTCTGACACCCTCTCTGGACACCCTCTCTGGTCACTCGAATTCTCTGACACCCTCTCGGCCGCGTGTCGTGCCGGGTCGCGTCACTCGAATTCTCTGACACCCTCTCGGCTCGGCAGCCCTCCCCGCGCAAGGGCCCGAAGACGCGCTGCAGACGTATCAGGCGC
>NZ_DASVSO010000102.1:0-2115 GCF_036388035.1 Archangium sp. | reverse complement strand
AGAAGGCGCTGGCCGAGGGCATCAACCCCTTCGACCATGGCAGCCAGAAGTACACCCACGCGATGAAGACCCAGTCGCTGCTCGAGGCGCTCGCGCAGAATGGCTTCGACGCGGCCTTCGGTGGCGCGCGGCGTGACGAGGAGAAGTCCCGCGCCAAGGAGCGCGTGTACTCCTTCCGCGACCGCCACGGGCAGTGGGAGCCGCGCCGGCAGCGGCCCGAGCTGTGGAACGTCTACAACGGGCGGATCGACTCGGGCGAGAGCATGCGCGTCTTCCCGCTCTCCAACTGGACCGAGCTGGACGTGTGGCACTACGTCCTCAAGGAGCGCATCCCGGTCGTCCCGCTGTACTTCGCCGCCGAGCGCCCGGTGGTGAACCGTAGCGGCCAGTGGATCATGGTCGACGACGAGCGGATGCGGCTGCGTCCAGGCGAGCGGCCCGTGCAGAAGCGGGTGCGCTTCCGCACGCTGGGGTGTTACCCGCTCAGTGGCGCGATCGAGTCCTCGGCCACCACGGTCGAGGGCGTCATCACCGAGATGCTGGAGGCCCGCGTGTCCGAGCGCCAGGGCCGCCTGATTGATCACGACGAAGAAGGCTCGATGGAGCTCAAGAAGCGCGAGGGGTATTTCTAGATGACCGCCGCACTGCAGCTTCAAGACAAGACGGACCTCCAGCGCTTCCTCTCCGAGCACTACGAGAAGGAGCTGCTCCGGCTCGTGGTGGTGGGCTCCGTGGACGACGGGAAGTCCACGCTGATCGGCCGGCTCCTCTACGAGTGCAATGGCCTGTTCGAGGACCAGGTGGCGGCGGTGAAGCGCGCCAGCGCGGGCGAGGAGATCGACTTCTCGCTCTTCACCGATGGTCTGCGCGCCGAGCGCGAGCAGGGCATCACCATCGACGTGGCCTACCGCTACTTCTCCACGCGCCGACGCAAGGTGATCGTCGCCGACACGCCGGGACACCTCCAGTACACGCGCAACATGGCCACCGGGGCCTCCACGGCGGACGCGGCGGTCATCCTGGTGGACGCGCGCCTGGGCATCCTCGCGCAGACGCGGCGGCACGCGTACATCGCGTCGCTGCTGGGCATTCCCTACCTGGCGGTGGCCATCAACAAGATGGACCTGATGGGCTTCGACCCGGCCCTCTTCGAGCGCCTCTCGACGGAGTTCACGGCGTTCGCCAGCACGCTCGGCTTCGAGCAGGTCCGCTTCTTCCCCGTCAGCGCGCGTGCCGGTGACAACATCACCGTCCCGAGCGCCCGCACGCCGTGGCACGACGGGGAGACGCTCCTCGGGTGGCTGGAGTCCCTGCCGCACCAGCGCCGGCTGGATGGCGCGTCCCTGCGCTTCCCCGTGCAGTACGTGCTGCGGCCCAACCTGGACTATCGCGGGTTCGCCGGGCAGCTCGCCTCCGGCACCGTGCGCGTGGGTGACGAGGTGGTCGTCCTCCCCTCGAAGCGGCGCACCCGCATCGCGGCCATCGACACCTTCGATGGGAGCCTCGAGGAGGCCAGTGCGCCGTCCTCCGTCACGCTGCGTCTGGCCGACGAGGTGGACGTCAGCCGGGGAGACCTCATCGCGCACGTCGAGCAGCCCCCGATGGCGCTCCAGCGGTTGGAGGCCATGCTGGTGTGGTTCGGCGAGCAGCCGCTGGACGTCTCGCGGCGCTACCTCGTGAAGCACACCTCGAAGTACGTCCCGGCCCACGTCGAGCAGATCCACTGGCGCAAGGAGCTGGAGGATCTGTCCGAGGTGCCCGCGCAGACGCTGTCGCTCAACGAGATCGGCAAGGTCCGCCTCATCTGCAAGCGCCCGCTGCTGTGCGACGCCTACCAGGCCAACCGGAAGACCGGGGCCTTCATCGTCGTCGACCCGCTCACCAACGACACGGTCGCCGCGGGGATGATCCTCGGGCCCGTGGGCGACGAGGGCGCTCAGGAGACGAAGTCCCTCATCTCCGCCGAGGAGCGTCGCGAGCGCCTCGGTCAGTCCGGCGCCGTCATCCTCCTGGCTGGCAGCCCGGAGGTCGAGCAGGGGGCGCTGCGCCTGGAGCGTTCCCTGTTCGATCAGGGCCGGCACGTGGCCCTCGTCCGGGGAGACGCGGATGCAGCCC
>NZ_DASVSO010000101.1:0-10220 GCF_036388035.1 Archangium sp. | reverse complement strand
CACAAGGCTTTCGGCGGGCAACGAGAAGGATGCGCTTGCCGAGCTGGCCCTCTTCCGGAGGGACCCAGCCGCCTATGTGGCCCGTGCCCAGGAGGCCAAGGCCGCCGAGGAGACCACACCGGGCAACGCGCCGGTCCTCCTGGACCTTCCCACCGTGGAGAGGTTCCTCGGCTACCTGAAGAGCCAGGGCCGCACCGAGCGGCACCGGAAGAACGTCCTCCACTACCTCGCGCAGTGGGCCGAGGTGCTCTACGGGAAGGACCTGCGGCAGCTCCGTCTCCAGGACCTCAAGCAGGCACTCAACGGCTGGTTCGACGCGGAGGCGGGGGACATCCCGGCCAAGCGGCATCGGATCGCGGCCATCAAGGCGTTCTGCTCCTGGCTCCGCGAGGAGGAGGCGGTGCTCACCACCGCCGAGGACGCCACGCTCGCGCTCAAGGTGCCACCGGCCCGGCCCGAGAAGGCCCTCCGCGACAAGGGCTACTCCATGCGCGACGTCGAGCGCATCTACGCCGCCATCAGCGGGTGGGAGTCGGCCAAGTACGGGTGGAAGGGGACGGGCCGCGTCACCGAGGTGCAGTGCGTGCGGGACGTGCTGATGCTCCACGCCAAGTGCGGCATGCACGGCACCGAGATTGACCGGCTCGCTCGCGGCGAGGGGAAGGTGAAGGTGCTGCAAGGGCAGGGCGCCATCGCGGGCACCATCACCTTCATCCACAAGTCGGGGCGGGTCCACGTCCAGTCCGTGGATGCCCAGGCCCTCGCGGCGGCCATGCGCCTCCAGGCCAGGGGCTCGGCTCCGGCGGACTGGTGGATTCGCCAAGTGGTGAAGCGCGCGGCGAAGTCCGTGGGACTGGAGCCGCTGCGCATGGGCGAGCTGCGCCACTCCTTCGTCACCTGGGCCGCCGAGTGTGGAACCGAGGTGCGTCCGGTGGACGGGGGCGTGCCGCTGACGCGCATCGCGGCCACCATCGGGCACCAGTCGGCGGTGACGACCAAGAAGTTCTACGAGGGCGTGAAGGTGCCCCCCATGATTCAGCTCCCCATCCGGCTGGAGCACCCGGAGGATCCCATCTCGCTATTTGAGCGGCAGCTTCGAGATGGCAGCCGCTAGGGCCTTCGCATCCTTGGCCTGGGTCTTCGCCGGAGCTGCCTTCTTCGGACGCTCCGGCGTGGACCCGATTCCTCCTCTTTGCAGCAGCGCCTCCACGGATGCCCGGAGCACCAGGCGTTTCCGGCCGATCTTCGAGGCCACGAGCTGGTCATGACTCAGAAGCTCATAGACCTTGGTAGTCCCACACCCGAGCAGGGCCGCCGCCTCCTTCACGGTACAGGTCAGGCCCGGCCCGCTGCTCGCTGGGGATGGCTCCGGGCCTGGAACGGCCAGTGCGGAAGGTCTGCCTGCAAGGTGGGCAAGAAGCTGGCGTTGCACCTCCACGGCCCGCTCTTGGATGTCGAGCACCGCACCGCACTCAAGACAGGGGTCGTCCAGTTGGGCTTCCGTTGGGAACTTGTACGGCTGCCATCTCCATCGTTCCGTGCATCTTCGGCAGACCCATCCCGTGGGCCGGGATTCCGAGAGGCAGTGCGCCGGGCGCGAGTACACGGACCACCTCCCACGGTCGTCGACTACCCAGACCAAGGGATTTCTGTCGGAGATTCCGGCAGGGCTGATGGGGCATTTGTACTCTGGCGGGAGCACAGGAGGGGGTGGGCTGATGCTCCCCGACTTCCGGCGCTTAAGCTTCTTGGTGACACCGCGCCGATTGGCAGGGGCCAGCTCGTCACCTTGGTCGTCCTGGGTCTGGGTAGCCAGCGAGGAACCGGCCCCCTCTTCATCTGGCAAGAACTTCATCGTCATCCCTCAAGACGGGGGCAGCACACCCCTTGAACTACTCATGCTCCTCCGGAGGTGGGGAGCTTTGGAGCGACACCATGAACCTCAGAACCAAGAACAACCCAGGGGACGAGCCTCCTCTCCATCGCCTGCTGGAACTGCCCACTGGCAGCGTGCTGGATGCCTACCCGCTCATCGGGTACATCGACGGTGGGATCCGGAACATCTCCAACGTCCAGGAGCTCGTCAGGTTTTGCGAGCACGGGTTTGGCACCCACTTCTACAACGCCTTCTGGCAAGAGGCGGCGATCTCCCGGTTCCTGGCCACGCACGACATATCGGATGCGGAGTCCAACTGGCTGGAGAGCCTGGACCTGGGCATCCACCCTCGTCACCCCCTTTTCAACATGCGCCAGTCGCTGGTAGGGGTGGCCGAGCAGAACAGGAGTATTGACGTGAACTCACTCCTGCTCGTCTGGGGAACCCTCTTCACGAAGGGCAAGCCCTTCTTTGAACGGGTGGGGGTGCTCCTTCAGGACTACTCCCTACGGCTGGTGGTGGAGCGTCCGGACCACAACCTCGATCTCCACACCTGCATCCGCTGGTGGGCTCTTGCTTCCGGCGTTCGGCACGCCAGCACGTTGCGAGGCCTGGAGAGGCTGCTCCGGGCCCATACCCACAGCGAGCTCAACGCGCTTCCGGAAAACTTCTTCGCCAAGCTCTCGTATAAGCACATGCGGCTCGCCGAGGACATCGCCCGGGTTCATGGGCCCATGATGGCCTTCTACTTCTTCCGCGCCATGCAGAGGATCCGAGCCTGTATGAAGTGGGTTGCCGAGGATGGGGCCTACCACGTCCGTTGGCGTTCGACCTGGTTGCGTGGGGCCAAGACCAATTCGGACGCCATTCGAGGGGCTTCCACGTACCAGCACCTGTTGAAGCCGCTGCTGCTGGAGCATGTCCTCGAGAAGGTGGCGGGGCACCGCGCAGGGAAGAGGGCGGCTACCTACAGGTTGAAGCTCGTCCTGGAGGATGGCCGCTACGACGAGCAGGAGGCCGCCAAAACCCTCGGGTTGACGTTCACAGGGACGGGGCTGGTGAGGCCGGCAGGGTGATTCCGAGAGCCAAGCGGAGGAGGTCCCTTGAATGTTGTAAGGCTGGGGACTTCTCCTCTGTCGAGGAGCAAGTAGAGGGAGCGGAGGAGAGCCCGTCGAGGGCATCTAGTATGTTGCAGATCCTCCAGTCTTTCCTTGTCGAGGATGTTCTCCTCTCCCTTCTCGGACGAGCCCTTCCAGGGCGCATAGTATGTTGGAATTCCTCTGCCTTCTTCTCAACGAGAGAACCCTCGGCTTTCTCTCGGGTTCTCTTCTACTCCTATAATTGATGTAATTACATGATAATATAGGAGGTAAATGAGGAGAGGGAGGGAACAGCGTCTCCCTCTCTCGAAGAGAAAGAGTCAAAGGATTTACAGGATACTATCTGATCTCGACTGAGCTATCACCTGAAGCAGGAGAGGGGGAGCGTCTCCTGTGAATGAACCTGAAATTGCAAGATAGCATCAGCGTTTAAGTTTCAGGCGGGTAAGTAGTCGAGAGGGGAGAAGGTCCAGGTCTGGTGCAAGGGCGTGAAGTCCCTCTAGCAGGTAGTCCATACGTTTCGAGTGATTGCCGAGGACTTCCCTCTCACGGAGTTCACCCAGTGTTGCCTCGCTGGCCCATGTGTACTCCTGAGCCTTCTCGAAGAAGCGCTTTCCTAGTGCGAAACGCTCCTGAGCTACCGTTTTTTTGAGTTCCCCGAGTAGCTTTTCCGCTTTCTCCATCTCTCCGCCTACGCTGGCCTCTGGGTGGATGATGTCGCTCTCCACATCGCCAATAGCTCCCCGGTACTCGTAGGCGGCGGCGAATACCCGCTTGATGGCTTCGATGTGGGCTCTCGTAATCTCTGTCGCTAGGGCGCTCGTTTGCTTAGTGCGCTCCAGGAAGAGCTGAACGCTCAGGGTAAGGAGGGCGGTGAGCACCGCGGTGACACCCGCAGTCGCCAATGCACTCGTTAGTCCTTCCGACATGATCCCACCCGCCGTGTCGCAGTTCGCAGGCATCAAGGTGCTACGATTTTTCCTTTAAGCCCGGCAGGACGGCAGGTGGGCCGGCAGGCTCATTGTTCGTCTTGCTTGCTGGCAAAAAGTTGTCCTTCCCACAGAAGGAGAATCGGCCGGACAATTCTCGTATGACTGATTCCGTCCGTGCTGCTGTCCAGACTGCCAGGTCTGCAATCAACGAATTCAAGAAGCGTGGTGGTCCGAAAAGCCCCGAGGGGAAGGCGAGGAGTTCGTTCAACTCCTTACGCCACGGTCTGAGCGCTAAGCATCTGCTCCTACCTGGAGAGGATGCCGCCGAGTACGAGGCGCACTTGGACTCGTGGTTCTCCACTCTGGGGCCCACCAGCCTGCCGGAGGCCACCCTGGTGGCGCAGCTCGGGGATACGGCCTGGAAGTTGGAGCGATTGAGCAAGCTGGAGAACGGTCGAAGCCTCGCTCGGCTGGAGGAGTCCCTGGAGAAGACACCCGAGTTCGAGAGGTTCGTCCTCACCCACCGGGCACTCCAGGCTGTGAGCGCCTTCGTGGAGATCGCGGACGCCTGCCCAGTGCCGCAGGATGAGGCGCAGACCGACGCCCTGCTGGCCGCCGTGGAAGGCACCATGAAGATCGTCCACGAGGTGCCGGAACTGCCGGAGGCAGTGATGCAGCCTCTCGCCTTCTCGCTTGGCCATGCCCGGGACACCTCCAAGGATGGACGCATGCTGCCGGATGCCTACCGAGCCCTGGGAGATGCCGCCAAGGTGCTGAAGGGGGCTCTCTCCGCGAAGCTGGCCGAGGACAAGGCCGCGCTGGCTCCGGTGCGCGAGCGCCTGGCCGCCGAGGTGCTGCTGCTGGATGACGCGGACCTGCGGAAACTGGAGCGCCACCGCAAGCTGTTGGAGACCGCCATGCAGCGGCAGCTCGGGCTCCTCGACCAGCTCCGCGTCCAGGTGGCCACCGTGAAGGCCCAGAACCCGGCTGATGCCAGAGAGCTGCGCGTGAAGCTACGGGTAGTGAGGTAGGGTGAAAGGTGGGAGTGACTTCCCTACCAGAGGGAAGTCACTCCCGCAGCGAGTACTCATGCACTCGCGGCTGGCAATCCCAAAATGCCCTCCCCAGAAGCCTTTGACAACCGGCCCTAGAAGCCTTTGACAACCGGCCCTAGAAGCCTTCAACAACCAGCCCTAGAAGCCTTCAACAACCAGCCCTAGAAGCCTTTGACAGCCGCCTTTAGCACTCATCCTTGACGAGTGCTAACTGTCGAGAGATGGCTTGTTGAGCAGAGTCGTTTTAGGAGGATACAATCCGAGCTTCTCCCGTAAAATCCCTATTGGTTTCAGATGTTTGCGGGGCTGGGTTGGCAATGACCTGACTTTACACGTCCTTACGTTTGGGGTCTATGGTCACGCTTTTTTAGCAGTCGAACCCGTTGAGTGCGAATCGGGTGGAGGCGGGTTTAGAGCCCCCCCTGCCCTTTCCCGAGAGCTGCTCTATTCTTCTGCAAGGTCGACGAAGTGGCGGTTGACTGCTGAAGGAGCACTCATGCACTCGCGGCTGGCACCCAGTGTGTGTGTGCTGCCTTCAAGGAAGGAGGTACGCACACATGAGTCTTGAACCCATACTCATTGGATTCATCGCTGGGCTGGTGGGGCGCGACGTCTGGTCGTTGCTCATCGGCCATGGTGGCGGGGACGATGGGAGCGGCGGGAGCCGTTCCAAGCCCCGCAAGCGCCGTTGAAATCGGCGCAAGCCGCTATGCGCCTAGGGCTGCCCTAGGCCCGTAGTTCCCAAGGCCACCGAGCCGCTCCCTCTCGCCACAAGTTCACGAATCTTGTGGGGGGAGGGAGTTTTTATCTCACCAGACAGGCATGACAGGGGCTTGCCTGCCCGGCCTTGCGCAAAGGCTGAAGTGTCGTTGGGGGTGCCGCCGTGCTGAATGGCCACGTTAGTAGCTCCATGGAGGCCCGCTTCCGCAAGCTGGGTCGGACCTTGCCGCCCGGGAGCAACTTCCAGTTCCACGAGACCGAGCTCAACGTGGACGGCTGGGACGGGGTCGTCCTGGATATGCTCTCCATCCCGCAGGGGGCGCCGCACGGCGTCGGAACCAAGTTCATGGCTGAACTGCTGGCGGTCGTCGACGATCTCGGCGTGAAGCTCAGGCTCGAGGCGGATCCGACGCGCAAGCGGGGAGACCCAGATCTCTTCGCCCTGGCGAGGTGGTACTGCCGGTTCGGGTTCGAGATGCGAGGCCTGTCGCTGGAGGGGCGGCTTCATATGAGCCGCGATCCGCAGGAGGGAGGCCGCGACGCGGCGGCGATCCTTGAGGGCTACCGGGAGGCAAGGACGTGCCGGGACCTGACGCGGGAGACATTCGAGGGCCGGATCAACGTGTTTCTCAGCGTGTTTCAGAGAGTGTACGGCGAGGAGTGGGAGCGTCAGTTCAGGGCACGCGGCTTTTGAAGCCCTGACGTGTCGGCCCTGGCGGACGAGCCAGTCCGGGCAGGGGCGCGGCGCGAAGGTGGCGACCAGCCTGCTCCCTCAATCAGGCGAGGAGTCGGGGCCGGAGGAGGAGAGCCCGTCCTTGGCGGCGACGGTGAAGGAGCTGAAGAAGAGGCGCTGTCCCCGAGCGGGTGGGCGCGTGGCGGGCTGTGGGCCTCCACGAGCTACACCAGCGGTTGGATTGGGGACGACAAGAAGGTCCAGGAGCTTCTGGCGAAGTTCGGTCCTGGCCCAGCCAGTGGGGCGACGGAGTAGGGCAGTGGCGGGCTGATGTTCGTTCTGACAGCTCTCCCGGACCTCCTCGCCCTGGCTCGCTAATCGGTAGGGCTATCGAATCCGGGTGAGCCCCCCTGGGAAGGGGGGACAGGGGTTCCCTTGTCGTAGGTCCACCTGCAAGCCCCCCGGCCTTCTTCGAGCCTCCGGGGGATGGGGGCTCTCAAGATTTTTTTGGGGGGATTCTCAGCGGGCTGCTCCCGGTATGCGGTCCCTGACGAGCTTCGCCCATGGGTTACTGATGGCCGTACCCTGTGTTCGCCCTCTCGCTCCTCGCGCACGAGGGGTGGAGTGCCTCCCGGCACTTCAAATCTTCGTGGGGCACTTCGGGAAGTGTCCGGCTTGCAGCTCTCGGGTCACCTAATCACCAGCACTGTCGGGATCGTCGGGGCGCTTCGCTCGAATCCAGAACACTTTATCAGGGGTTACGCCTGCGCGTTTCAGTCCCACGTAGGTGAGCTGTCCAGCGGTGTTCTCGCCCGCGTACAGCTTGCCTTCCGGCGTCATTTCGAACCCAATCGTGGGAATCAGGAACTCCCACACGTTCGGCTCATCCAGGCGTGGACCGACCAATCCCAGTTCTTGGAGGTGCAGCAACTCGCGCCGCATTTCCTGCTGTGACGGTGTCCGGCCCTCGAAAATGCGGTCATCGAGAGACCCCATCGTGCTGATGAACACGATGGCGTGCATCTGGTTCTCGGAAATCTCCGCAGGTTCGAGGGGCATGTCCAGCGCCGCCGAGGCTGCTCGCGGAATGTCGGTGAGCACCTGATACTCCCATCTGGCCCCAGGAATAAACCGCGTCGCCACGAGCGGATTCCAGGACTCCTGCCCTCGATCAGGAGAAAAGAAGTAGGGTTCGACTAGCCCGCGGGCGTGGAGTCGGCACCAGATTTGATCGAGCAGGACGGTCGCCGTAGAACGGTTGCCGGTTGTCGCCAACAGATACATGGAGCCTGTGCTCGGATCTCTCGGGAGATACCACGGATGCCCCGTCGTCTTGGCCATTGCCACGTACTGGTTGACAACGAGGTTAGGTAGCCGCACCGGAGTGAACGAGCGGTCCTGCTGGTGGTCGCTCAGCATGCTGATGACTCCGTCTCGCAGCCCCTTCTCGGACCGAAACCCGTGGTGCCCGAACGCAATCCGAAGAGGGAGAGCGGCATCGTGCTCCAGCACGTTGTAGAGAGCCCGCATCTCCTCTGACACGAACTCCTCCGATGGCGGCAGCGGGTGCTGCAAGATGCGCCGGAAGCAGTTCTTGAGGGTGTCCCCAAACGGCCACGCTGGTTGCCAGTCGAGGTCGAGGACGCTCCCGAGTGATGTAACCGCTTCGAGAATTCCCTTTTGATGAAGTGTCTTCTTGATTTCGAGAACCGCGACGACATCATCGCATTCGACGATCCTGGCATTGGTGCGTGGAACCTTCTCGCCGGGTCCTGTAACGAGCATGCAATCTTGCTGGCCGCTCAAGTTGCCTTTGCGGTCCCTGATGAAGCCCGCGACTACCTCAAGGCGTGCTTCGGGCGGCACGGACACGGCGAGCGCGTCGCGTGTGAGTTGCTCGTACATGTCGCCGATGGTTGGCCCATGTGTAATCGGGCTCGCGTCGAGGAGTCGTCTCTCGGAGGCGAGGAAGTTGTCCATCATGTCACCGACGGTTCGGATCATCGACTCACCCCACTACGTGAAGAACAGGGCCCAGCGTCAGCCGTTCGGTACGAGGTCACGTCCGGATGCTCTCTAAGCAAGCTCTCTACCTTGAGAACACGAATCCGAGGTGGGCACCGAGGAAGAGACATAAAGGAAGAGGGCGAACTCCCATCGTGGACTGGAAGTTCGCCCCCTCTACCGCTACTGCGCGTACCGCTGCCTACTCAGTGCGTGGGCCAGCACCGTGAGGATGGCGGCGGCCACGTCCCGCGCGAGGGGTGAGCGCAGCACCTTTCCTAGCCAGTTCATGGGACACCTCCTCTCCCCGACTCACGCCGCCAGCCGGAGTTGGGCGGTGTCCGCGATGGCCGCGAGCGCCTGGCGCTTCATGGCGGCGGCCTTACCCATCCAGATGCTCTCCAACCGCATCGTCTCCACTTTCCTGCCCTGGACGGCTCGGGTGTGGCGGTGGTGGTCGGCCCACTCGCTGAACGCCTGGAGGGCCGCCCAGGCGGTGCCCTGGATGTCGCCCTCGATTCCGGTGCCCGTGTGGAACAGCTCCACCACCTTGTTGCGCGCGTTGGTGATGCGTGGGTGCTTGGCCTCGTCGTCGGGCAGCGGCATCACCCGGTTGAGCACGAGTTGGAGCTGGTGCTCGTTGAAGGGCTGAACGGCGAGGTGGTTGGCCAGCTCGCCGAACCGCTCGTAGCCCTCCACGAGGAGTCGGAAGGCTTGGCCCGCTTCCTCCAGCCGGACCTTGGCGCTGGTGGTGTGCGGGATGTGCCACTCGGCCCCGTCCTTCTCCGAGAGGGCAACGCCAAGGGTGTTTTGGCACACCACACGCGTGGCCACGTTCTTGAGGGTGATGGCGGTGGTGCCATCATGGCCGCAGTAGCCCAGCACGTACCGCTTGATGGGGCTCTTGTCGCCCCGGACGAGCAGCGGCTCGGGCAACTCGCCGAGCAGCCACCCGCGCACGCCGTTGCGGCCCAAGGTGCCCGCCGTGTGGAAGATGCAGCGCACTCCGCCTGCCGCTTCCACGAGCGTGCGAGCTACTTCCGCGAACTGCACCACCTCGTAGCCCTTGGAGACGGTGGACAGGTACTCGCCCGTGTCCTCCCGGAAGAGGGCCTTCCTGTCCGGGATGGCCTCCACCATGGGCGGCGAGAAGACGGGCCGCTCCACCGCCGTGTAGAAGCCAGCGGCCTGGACGAGGGTGTCGTAGTCGGCGTTGGCCGGGAGCGCGGTGCCCAACCCGTGCCAGGGCTCCTTTCCGACGTAGACCATCTTGCTGATGTCGTGCGACATGGTGCTCCTTCCCTTCGTTGAAGAAGGCGCACCTCGGGCGCTCGGGCCCGGTCCATGAAAACTCGAGTCCGTCACCTCGCGGTGCGCCGAGCTGGGGTTGTTGGAGGAAGGCGCACTGGCCGGATTGCCAGCGCGTCGGCGGACACGTCTCCGCCACGAGCCTTATGCCGAGGAGCACGCGGCTTTTTGACGGGCCGGACTCACGGCGCTGCCGGTCCGGGCGGAGCTGGTGGTGTGTCCTCCCCCGTGGGCGCCTTCTCCGGCCTCTTCCTCACCGCCCGCCTTGCTTGGGGCTTGCGCTCGGCCGTCTTCCGCATACTCCGAGCGAGAGGAGGGGAAGACCCCGACACCAGCCGCATGTCTCCGTCATCCCCCGGACGGGGCGAGGGGTTGATGGCGTTGTGCGGAGCCCACAGTGTCTCCGCATCCTCCTCGCCCCGGATGACCCGGCCCACATGGCGCAGCCGGGCGTTGACGAGCGCGAGCTGGGCGCTGATGCAGTGGGGGGCCATCCGCTGCGTCTCTTCATCTGGCAGATCGTGGTTGGCGAGCAGCTCGGCCAGGAGCGAG
>NZ_DASVSO010000100.1:0-8635 GCF_036388035.1 Archangium sp. | reverse complement strand
TACAAGTCCTTCAAGCTCGTCACCCCATCGCCGTCGCAATACACCTCGGCCACGCTGACGGTGAAGAACTCCAACGGCGCGCCCATCGCCGGGTGGACCAACAAACCCATATCGTCGGCGGACCCGACGGTGGACTTGAGCGCGCTCTCCACCGCGCTCGCCGGTGAAACGCCGACGTTCGACGTAGCCGCCGCCGGTTTCACCGACACCTCCGTGGTGCCCGTCGCCGAGTTCCGCGTCACCCCGAGCTCCACGCCACAGCTCTGCTGGAGCCTGTCGGTGCCCGAGCCCACGTGCCCCACCACCGCCGGTCTGGCCAGCAACGCGACCGCCGGGCCGAGGACGACGACGGTGACGGCGAAGGGCTCCATTGCCCAGGAGGCGCCAGCGAAGCCCTACACCGACCAGGCGATGAGTGCGACGGTGAATGCCAACCCGCCCGACTTCACCCGCTGCGGTGGCACGTTGAATGCCACGGTGGGGACGGGCACCGGCGCGCCGGTGGCGGGGCTACAGGTGTTCTTGCTGGACGGCGCCGCCAACCCGGTGCTGGACGGCGATGGCCAGCCCGTCTCCGCGCTCTCCACGGCGAGCGGCGGCGTGTCGTTCCCGGTCTGGGCGTCCACCTACAAACTGAAGGTGAGCGCGTCCGCGCGCTACACGCCCACCTCCATGACGGTCACCGCGGGCGGCAGCGGCACCACCACCGCCTCGGACGGGGTCGTCACCTCCGAGGCGGTGTCCACCACCGTCGGCGGTACCTCCTCGGTGACGGCGGTCGTGGACGTTCTCCCGCCGCCGCCGCCTTCCATCTCCTCGCCCGCCTCCGGTGCGCGGCTAGGCAGCGCCACCCCGGTCATCCGGGGCACGTGCCTTGACGGGGCCACCGTCAACGTGTACGCGGACGGCTCGCCGCTGTGCACCGCCACCTGCGCCGATGACGCGTTCACCTGCACGAGCGCCATCCTGCGGGACGGCGCTCACACGCTGTACGCCACGCAGACGGATGCCTCCGCCACCAGCACGGCCAGCGCGGCCACCTCCTTCTCCGTCGACACCGCGCCGCCAGACACCACCCTCGTCACGGGGCCGCCCAGCTCCACGACCTCGACGAGCGCCTCGTTCGACTTCGATTCCAACGAGCCAGGGAGCAGCTACGAGTGCAGCCTGGATGACGCATCCTTCGCTTCCTGCACGGACCCGGTGACCTTCACGGACCTGTCCACTGGCAACCACTCGCTGGAGGTGAGGGCCCGGGACGCCGCGGGCAACGAGGACCCCATTCCCGCCGCCTACGACTGGCGAATCGAGCCCGTCCTGGCGCCCTCCGGGCTCACCTTCACCACGCCGGCGAATGGCTCCCTCCTCCTGGACAAGTCGCCCACCTACTCCGGGACGGCGGGCCCGGGGCTCGAGGTCCTCGTGAAGCGCGAGGACGGCGTGGGGGTCTGCACGGCCACGGCCGATGCCGCCGGCGCCTGGTCCTGTGTGGAGCCCGACACGCTCGTCGATGGACCCCATACCCGCCTCGCGGTGTCCGGGAGCTTCCTGGTCGCGGCGGGTGAACCGGCGAGCACCACCTTCACCGTGACGACCCCCGTGACGCCGCCCGCGGGCGGGAGCGATGGCGGGAGCGGCGGGAGCCAGGATGCTGGCGAGCCGGGAGCTCCCCCACCGAGCCCTGAGGCGGGCCTCTCCGTCTACGGCCGGGGCTGCAGCAGCTCGGGCGGATCGCCCCTGGTGTGGCTGATGCTGCTCGCCGTGCCCTTGCTGCGCTCGCGGCGCTCGCGCCCCACCGCTCGCGGGAGCATCTCCAGCCCTTCGTCCCGTTGAACCACTGGCCGAGGTGGGGAGGAGGAGGGGCCGCCGCTGGTTCGGTCAGCTCACGCCCACCGCGCTCCAGCTCTCCTTCACCTTCTGGACCTCGGCGGAGTTGGCGCCGTAGAGAGCCGTGGCGGCCTTGAGCGTCCCGGCGCTCCTGTTCCACACCGTCTCAGGCCGCGAGCTTGTTGCTCACATGCAGGAGCACCGCCCTGTGCGTCGAGGGCAACCAGATCAGCGGAAAGCCGATCTCCGGGTACCGCGAAATCATCTCCCGGAGATACCGGACCATGCTGATGACCAGCGTCAGCACCATCATCAGCAGGAGACCGCGGTGGAGGGCGGGCTGGAGCGACGAGGGGAACGCTGACAGGGGAAGCACCAGGAGGAACAGCGCGCTCTCGGCCGTCAGCCACGCCGGAGGCTTGTTGACGAGCTGGCGCGCATGGATGCCCACCGCGAGGCTGCTCATGGCGACGGCGACCAGGGCTCGGGCGGAGAAGACATCACTCCAATTCTGGAGCCAGGTCACGTACAGGCCAAGGATGAGCGCCGGTGCCAGGAGAATCCGCACGTAGAAGCGAAGAGACGAGAGCGGCGAGCGGTACATGAGCACCAGGTCCTGCAACAACGACCAGAAGCCGGCGCCGAAGGCCACGACGCTCAAGATCGAGTAGGTGATCTGGAAGCCCGGATCCTCGAGGATCGCCACGTCACGGATGCAGACCGACAGTCCCAGGAACAGACAGAAGACATAGTTCCAGAGGTGATTGATATAGGGGTCTCGCATGATGCCCGTCGCGTAGTAGCGACACAGCCCGAGGTAGAAGAACAGCTGCCCGGTGGCGGTCAGCAGGATGTAGGGCAGGAAATAGACGCTCTGACGAGGGCCGAGCTGGGCGACGATCAACACCGCCATCGCCGAGTTCATGACGTCGACCCAGTGGTCCCAGAAGTGGCGTGCGGTCGATTGCGTCCCGTTCCTGCGGGCCTGGGTGCCGTCCATCGCATCCAGGCAGAAGTGGAGCACCCGGCAGACCACCCAGAGCGCATACATCCACCGAGCGCGCTCGAAGGTATGCACGGCGACGAGCAGGAACAGGTGGAGCAGCAGCCCGGGAATGCCGAGGATGACCGGAGAGAGCCTGTAGGGGAGATAGCGGACGGCGAACTGCCGGCATTCCTCCCGGACCCCCCGGATGAGGGCATCTTCCTCCGGGCGCTTGTAGCTCTGTTGCGTATCGAGGACCAACACATGGGGCTCCAACGCCCGTACCTGATGCTTGCTCATTGCCCGTATCCGTTCACCCCGGGCTGGTTTCGTTGCCCGGAATGACGCGAACAATGCCAGCGATTGGGCTCGCGCCGCGGTGCGTGGCCTTACACGCGCGAAGTGGCCCGCTTCACAGCCCGAGGAAAAGTCCCAAGCTCCCTTGGCCGCCCGCCAACTCCAGCAGGGAGACATGTTCCTTCCGCGACCCGCTCCCCAAGCGGGGGAGTGCCCGACCGAGGCCACGATCTCCTTCCCGCCCTGCTTCTTCTTCAGCGTCCACAGCGCCAGCGCGAGGTTCAACCCATCGAATGTCTGTCCAACGAGCGTGCGCTGGGTCTCCAAGTACCGCGGGCGGGATTCGAACCCGCAACCTCTGCGTTCTGAGCGCAGCACCTCTACCAGGTTGGGCTACCGCGGCATGTGCTTCCACTGCTGTGTTTCGACTACGGGGACTGCGAGTGCCGAAGGCGGGAGTCGAACCCGCAACCCCCAGACTCTCGATCTGGTGCCTCTACCAGGTTGGGCTACTCCGGCGACTGAACTGCTGGACTGCGAAGAGCGGTCGGCGGGAGTCGAACCCGCGTTCTCCTGAGTGGCGCTCAGGGGCCTCACCTCTCGGCCACGGCCGCATGCAACTGCGTGCTGCGGGGACCCGGAAAAGCAAGAGGCCGGGTCCCTCGTTGGGAGCCCGGCCTCTCCGCGCACCGTGCCTCGTCTGGGACGAGGACGCGGAGGTCAGAGTCCGGGCGGTCGACCGCGAAGCGACTTGAGGCCGAGCAGGACATCCAGGGTGGTGGCCAGACCGTTGCGCGAGAGCGCATCGATGCCAGGGTCAACGTCGTTGAGGTGCTCGGGGTTCATCGGGCTCTGCTTCGTCACCGTCATGGTCACCGCTCCTTTCATGAGGAAAAGACGCGGCCCGCATTCGTTCCTGACAGACGGCACGGACGGCGCTCGCACGCTCCTCAAGCCGCCGTCAGCTGTCCGCGCCGGTACAGGAGCGCGAGGAACAGCGGCCCACCGAGGAGCGCCGTCACCACGCCCACGGGAGGCTCGGCCCCGAACAGCGGGAAGGCCAGCCGCGCGAGCAGGTCCGCGAGCATGAGGAACGCCGCGCCCCCGAGCGCGGAGAGCGGCACGAGCAGCCGCTGGTCCGGCCCGAACGCGAGCCGCAGCACGTGGGGAACGATGAGCCCCACGAAGCCGATGAGCCCCGAGAGCGCCACGGCGCCCGCCACGCTGGCACTCGCGGCGAGCAACAACAGCCGACGCGTCCAGGCCACGGAGACGCCGAGCGAGGCCGCGTCGTCATCGCCCAGGGTGAGCAGGTTGAGCCGTCCCGAGAGCGCCAGCATCACGCCAAGGGCCACCACCTGGAGGAGCGCGGACAGGACGAGGGTGTGGATGCGCTCGTAGCCGAGAGCCCCCGCGAGCCAGTACAGGATCTCCCCCAGCCGATCGGGATCCGAGAGGGTCTTGACGAGGGTGATCGCCGCGGAGGCGAAGGCATTGAAGACGACACCGGTGAGGAGCGCGGCATAGGGCGCCCGGCCGCCATGGCCCTGGCTCGCGACGAGCACGAAGAGCATGGCCGCCACGGCGCCGACGAAGGCGAAGAGGGCCGGCGCGGACAGGCGCGCCAGCCCGCCTCCGAGCCCCGGAGCCACCTCGCCCACGGTGGCGAATCCCACGGCCAGCGCGACGGTGGCCCCCAGGGCCGCGCCACCCGAGACACCGAGGACGAAGGGATCCGCCAGCGGGTTGCGCAACACCCCCTGAAGCGTGACACCGGAGGCCGCGAGCCCCGCGCCGACGATGGCCGCCAGCAGGGCGCGTGGCAGGCGCAGGGACCAGAAGATGATGGCGTCCTTGGACGTGGGCTTTCCAAAGAAGGCGGCGTGAAGGGAAATCGGCTGATCGCCAAAGCAGACGGCCACGACGAACGCCGCGAGCAGCAGGACGAGGAACGCCCCGCAGAGCCCGAGCGCCCGCCCCGGGGTGAACGACCCTCTGCCTCTGCCCTTCTCACGCATGCTCAGCGCACAGTACCCGCATCGCGCTTCGCGGGCGGGTGCAGCAGTTGGAACAGCTCCTCCAGCCCACGCCCCATCGAGGGCCCCGGCTGAAGCATCGCCATCGACGGTACCTCCGCCCATCGAGACTGCGAGAGCAGCGCGACGAGCTTGTCCTTGCCCACGTCCACGTCCGCGGCATCCACCACCACGTCTGGCGAGGCACTCACCGCGCGCTCGACGGAGTAGACGGGGTAGGCCGCGCCCGCGTCCGCCGCCACGTTGAGGGCTCCCGCGTCGCGCAGCAGCTCGTCCGCGAAGGAGCCGGGCCCGGCGACGACGAGCGGCTCGAAGCCGTAGACGAACAGGACACGCGGCGGCTTCAGCGTCCTGGCGGTCTCACGGATGCGGGTACGGGTAGACTCGATGCGCTGGACGAGGGCATCGGCCTCCTTCTCCTTCCCGAGCGCCTTGCCCACGGCGCGGAGGGCCGCCAGGGTATCGGTGACGGTGTGCAGGGGCAGCAGCAGCACGGGCACGCCGATCTCCGCCAGCTTCTCCACGGGGCGCTGGTTGCCGGGCCCCGGCTGGACGAGCACGAGGTCCGGCTCGAGGGCCACCACGGCCTCGACGGACGGGTCGATGAAACCGCCCACGCGGGGCAGGCCCGCCACCTCCCTGGCCTCGTCGAAGCGCGAGACGCCCACGAGGGTGCTCCCGGCCCCGAGCGCCAGCACCGTCTCCGTGAGCGAAGGGGCGAGCGTCACCACGCGCTTCACCTTCTCGGGGGGCTTGGGGCCCAGGAAGCGAGGGCCCCCCTTGGGAGGCGCGGCATGCGCGCCGGTGACGAGGCACAGCGCGGCGAGCAGGAGGAAGGGGAGGAGGCGGGTCTTCATGGGAAAGCTCAGGGAATCGCGACGACGTCACCGACGAGGGAGGGCTTGTTGTTGCGCGGGCAGGCGAGGAGGGGCGGCTCGGCACCGGGCCCGAAGCCCCTCCGCTCCACGAGCGAGTCGCCTGACACCTCGATGACGAAGACACGGCCCGCGCTGTTGTCGCCCACGTAGGCGCGGCTGCCCACCACGGAGAAGCGGCCCGCGGAGGGCAACGGGCACGAAGTGCTTTCCGGGCACCGCAGCGCGAGCGAGGCGACCACACGGTCATCCGCGCCGAGCAGCACCAGGCCAGTCCCCTTCACGTCGACGAGGTTGAAGTTGCGGTCATAGGTCGTCCCACCGCTGCAGCTCACGAGCAGCCGCTCTCCCACGGGGACGAGCCAGAACGGGTTGAGGCAGCCCTCGCCCAACGCGAGGAGGTCCACCGCACGGGTGGTGGGGTCGATGCGGGCCAGGAACCCGGGGCCGCCGACGGTGAAGTCCTTCGGGTCCAGGTTGCCGATGGTGGCGTACACCCGGCCCCGATGCGCGGCGATACCGGCGGGCGTGGGGGCGGTGGTGCGGCCTGGGAAGGGCTCGAGGGCCTCACCCGTGGGCAGCATGAAGGTGTCCGTGATGCTCGGCGCGGTGGGGTCGGCCATCGAGACCCGCACCACCTTGCCGCCGGCGGAGGGGGCCGTCTGCAAGTTGCCCAGCAGGGTGACGTACATGTCCGAGCCCAGCTCGGTGAACCCGTACGGGTTGGTGTTCTCACCGAAGTTCACGCTCGCCACGTTGGTGAGGGTGATGCCATCGGGAAAGCGCGGGCCGGGGCCACTGCCGGGCTCCTCGTCGCGCCGGAGCACCTGGAGGGTGTTGCTCGTGGAGTTGAGGATGAAGACGTAGGGGTCCCGCACGAGGAGATGGTTGGGAACCAGCCCCGTGGTGTTCCGGGCGGGCAGCTCGCCGTAGTCGGTGAGCCGGGCCTGGAGGAGCCGCATGGAGGCGTCCAGCACCAGCAGCTCGTCCTGCAGGCGCGCGACAGTCTGGGGGCTCGTGCCCACCGCCACGCCAGGCCCCCTCACGTCCGAGCCCGATTGGATGCCCACCACCTGCCCGGTGTTGAAGCACGTCGCGACGAGGTCATAGGTGCAGGTGCCTCCACGGCAGCTCCGGGCATCCGCGCACACGCTCCCGCAGGCCCCGCAGTGGAAGGCATCCGTCTCCACGTCCACGCACGAGCGGTCACAACGCTCGGAGGTCGTCAGGGTACAGGCGGCCTTGCACTGCCCCTGCTCGCACACCTGGTCCGGTGCGCACGCCGCCCCCCCCTCTCCCGCGCACCCTCCACAGTGCGCCGGGTCCGAGGCGGTGACGACACACTGGCCACCACACAGCGCGGCGCCCGAGCGGCAACGACAGGCGCCCTCGACGCAGACTTCGGTGCCGGCGCAGGCCACGCCGCAGGCCCCGCAGTGCGCGGAGGCGCTGGAGATGTCCACGCACGCGTCAGCGCAGCGGGTCTGCCCCTCGACACACAGGGCCTCTTCGTCCGGGCACCCCGCCAGCAGCAGGGACAGCGTCACCAGACACAGAACCGTGGAGCCCTTCCCATTCATGGTGCATCCGTCCCGGAAGCAGAGGAGGCCGGAGCGGAAGCCCCCGGCCCGAAGGCCCCCGCCACCGACAGGTACACGCCGCGGCCGGGGAGCGGGTAGCCGACGAAGTCCTCGGCGCGCGCGTCGAAGAGGTTCTTCACCTCGCAGGTGACGGTGAGCTCCGTGCGCGAGCCCCAGGTGCTGGACAGTCCCGCGTGCATGAAGGCGCGCCCGGGAAGCGACATCGCCCCGTCCCTCGAGAGGAAGTGCGCCGACTGGGCCACCACCTCCGCTCGCCCCGTGAGCCACCGGGGTCCGCCCATCACCCGCGCGGACAGCTTGTGGCGCGGACGGTATGGCAGCTCGCGCAGGTAGAAGCGCCCGTCCCGCTGCAGGTCGTTCGACAGCGTCAGCGTGTAGCTGAAGGCGCCAGAGAGGAGCGGATGGGGGCGCCACTCGCCCTCGGCCTCCAGCCCCATCACCCGCGCGCTGGTGAAGTTGTACGGCTTCGCGGCGCCGGGCGGATAGGCCTCGTAGGAGATGAGGTCTTGGTAGAGGCTGACGAAGCCCCCCACCGAGGCGAAGGACGCCTCCGAGCGGTGCACCACCGCCGCGTCCGCGTACAGCGCGCTCTCGGGGCGCAGGTCCGGGTTGGGCAGCAGCGTGCCCTGGCGCACGTACAGCTCCAGGAAGGAGGGGGCGCGGTGGGAGCGGCCCGCGTTGGCGCGCAGCTCGAGGCCCGAGGGCAGCGACACGGTGGCGCCCACCTTCGGAGACAGCAGCGTGTACGGGCCCGCGCGCTCCACGCGCAGCGAGGGCGCCACCACGAGCTGCCCATCCCACAGCAGCAGCTCGTCCATGGCCATCACGCTCGCGCGCAGCCACGTGGGCTCTCCGCCCGAGGCCTCGTTCGTCTCCGCCGCGGACACGGCCTCACCGGCCAGGCCCACCAGCGCGGACAGCGAGTGCCAGTCGCCCAGCAGCACCTGCCCCTCCAGCTCCGCCCCGCCCAGCCGCTGCACCTGCGCGCCCAGCTGTCCCAGGGGGCCACCGGAC
>NZ_DASVSO010000099.1:0-2038 GCF_036388035.1 Archangium sp. | reverse complement strand
CGGTAGCCCCACCAGGCACACCTCGGCGGGCATCTTCGACGTCGCCCTGGCCAGGCTGCGGCCGTAAGAGCGCTGGCCGCTCGTGACGAGGCAGCGTCCTCCCGCCCGCTTTCACGGGGGCGGGAGGACGTCGCCCAGGGCCTGTTCAGCTCGGGGTGCCCTCAGAGTGGAAAGAGCCGGCGCCGCGTCATGAGCAGACCGAGCAGGAGCAGGGCCGCCAGTGGGGCCGAGCCATCGGAGGTACTCGTGCAGCCGAAGCCGCCCCGGGGCGGCGGGTCTCGCGGCTCAGGCTCGGAGCCACCGTCCGTGGAGGAGAGGACTCGCACGGAAGTGGAGGCACTCACGCCGTCCACCGTGGCCGTCACCGCGTTGGCGAACTCACCCGCGGTGGTGCCGGCGGTGAACAGCCCCTCCTCGGTGACGGAGCCCGCCGCGGCCTCGCTGGCCCACTGAGCCCGGGCAGGGCGCTCGTTGCCATGGGCATCCAGCGCGCGCGCGGTGAGCTGGACGCTCGCTCCCGCCCGCACCGAGGGCGCCAGGGGAGAGAGCTCCACGCGGGCCGTGGGGCCGGGGATCACCAGGACGTTGGCCAGGGCGGACAGGCTGCCCGAGGAGATGCGCACGGTCTGGGGCCAGAAGCCGGCCCGGGTGCCCGCGGTGAACAGGCCCGCTGCGTTCACCGAGCCCCCTCCAGCCACCACCTGCCACCCCACGGAGGGCGACAGGGCATTGCCGCACGTGTCCATGCCCCAGGCCTTGAAGGACGTGCTGCCTCCGGCGACCAGGGTGACGGTGGAGGGAACGACCGCCAGGTGGACGGCGGCGCCGGGGGCGATGGTGACGTCCGCGCTGCCGGAGACGCCCGAGGCCGTGGCCGTCACGCCCGAGGCCACGGTGCCCGGCACGCACGAGACCGTCAGCTTGCCGCTGGAGTCGATCGCACCGACCGCGCTCCGGGCACTCCAGGCGAAGGAGACGTCCTTCACCTCCGTGCCCCAGGAGTCGAAGGCGCGAGCCTGGAAGGTGGCGCTGCCACCCGCGGCCACGGGGGCGGAGCCCACCCGGGACACCTCGACCCGAGCCACCCGGGGCGTGAGCACCACGTCCGTGGAGGCCTTCACCCCGTCGACTTCCACCTGGACGGCCCCTGAGTAGAGGCCCGGCGTCGTGCCCGCGGTGAACAGGCCGGTGGCGGTGATGGAGCCGGCCGACGCCTCGGCCGACCAGAGGCGGGGGCGGGAAGGCCGCTCATTGCCGTAGGCGTCCTCGGCCCGGGCGGTGAACTGCACGGTGGAGCCCATGGGCAGCGAGGGGCGTGAGGGCGACAGGGTGACCCGGGCGACGGGGCCTGGCGTCACCTCCACGGAAGCCGAGGCACTCAGCGACCACCCCACGCTCACCTGGACGGTGTCGGGATAGCTCGTCGCCCGGGTGCCCGCGGTGAAGACGCCGCTGGAGGAGATGGAGCCGCTGCCACCGTAGGAGAGGCTCCAGGAGAGGGAGGAAGGGGACAGGGTATTGCCGCAATTATCCGTGGCCACGGCGGAGAAGGTCACCTGGCCGCCCGCTGGGACACTGGCGGTCCGCGGCGAGATGGTGAGCTTGGTGGGTTGGCCGGGGGAGACGGTGACCTCCGCGCTGGCGGAGAGGGAGCCCGCGCTGGCGATGACGGCGCCCGGGTAGACGCCGGAGGTACAAGTGGCGGTGTAATCGCCGGAGCCGGTAATGGTGCCGGAGCCGCTGACGGTGCTCCAGGTGACGGAGTCCGAGCGGTAGTTGCCGCAGCTGTCCCTCACGCTGGCGCTGAAGAAGTGGGTGGCGCCGGCCCCGACTTTGGCCGACGCGGGCGAAATGACCACCTGTGCGGCCGGACCGGTCTCGATGGTGACGCCGGCATTGGCGGACAGGCCGTTGGGGCTGACGGCGGTGATGGCGGAGTAGTAGTTGCCCGGGGAGCACGAGGCGGTGAAGACGCCCGCGGCGTTGATGGTGCCGGCGGACGGACTGGCGCTCCAGGTGAAGGGCACATCGCTGAGGG
>NZ_DASVSO010000098.1:0-6642 GCF_036388035.1 Archangium sp. | reverse complement strand
CAGGAGGTGAAGCTGGAGGAGTCGGTGGCGGACTACCTCTTGCGGATCGTGCAGGCCACGCGCGGACACCCGAGCATCCGGCTGGGCGTGTCGACGCGCGGGGCGCTGCTGTACGGGCGGATGGCGAGGGCGCGGGCGCTGATGCAGGGGCGGGACTACGTGCTGCCCGAGGACCTGAAGGTGCTGGCGGTGCCGGTGCTGGCGCACCGGCTCGTGCTGGACACGCGGGCGCGCTACGCGGGCGCGGACAAACGGGCGCTCACGAAGGACCTGGTCGGCTCCGTGCCGGTGCCTCGCTGAACGCCACGGTCCCGGTTCCGAGTCCAGGCCCAGAAGCTCGAGCTTGGCTACTGAGGTCCACGCTGGCGGTCGCGAATCGCCTTGAGTTCGCGCTCGACGAGGCGATCTTGGAGGAGCTCAGGCGTCCGCTGCATCGTCGGGCGACTCCTTCGGACGCAGCGCCTCGTACAGCTCGGTCATGCGCTGGAGCTGTTCGAGCCGTTCGGTGGGGGTAAGGCGCAGGTTCTCCTCCAGCAGGGACACATCGACTCCAGCCTCGATGGCCGCATCCCAGTCCGGTCCGTAGCTCGGGAAGGCTTGCCGTAGGAGATCGCGCGGGTCCATGCCTCGAGCTTAGGTCCGAAATGCTCATGAGGGCAGGCCGGACCGTTCCAATCGGACCACCCGAGTACAAAGCGCCTCCAAGCGTCGTCCGCCTGCCCGCCTGGTAACCCTCGGTCCCTGGAACGGGGCGTGGCGGTCTGCTCCAATGCGAGCCGACTCCCGTTCCGCCCCCCCTCCTGGCTCCCGAGGAAAACCCCGCGCATGGCCCGACGTCGCCGCTGGTCCTTCTTCATGCCGGCCGAGGAGCACGGCTTCATCCGCTTCCTCCGCGACCGGTACCAGGGCCTGCTCACCCCCGTGGGGCGCGTGGTGCTGTGGGCCGCGCTGGCCGCGGCGCTGCTGCTGCTCGGCGGGCTCGTCGCGCCCCTCATCCTCTTCTTCTCCTTCTCCGTCTCCGCGCTGCTCGCCGCCGCCGTGGTGGGCCTGCCCTTCCGGCCTCGCGTCTCCCTCACCCGGCTGCTCCCGCCCCCCGTCTCCGCCGGGGACACGCTCACCTACCGCGTGCGCGTGGAGAACCCCGGCCCGCGTACCGTGCGCCACCTCGTCGTCGAGGAGCGCGACCTGCCCCCCGAGCTCCGCGCCGTGGGCGAGCCTCCCGTCATCGACTCGCTCGCGCCCGGCGAGCGCACCGAGGTGACGCTGCGCCTCACCTGCACCACCCGCGGCGTCTACCAACTGTCCGCCCTCCAGGCCGCGAGCCTCTTCCCCTCGGCGCTGGTGAAATGGTCGAGGCGCTCGCCGGGCAAGGATCGGCTGCTCGTCTACCCGCGCTTCACCCCGCTCGAGTCCTTCGACGTGCCGCACGGGCGCAACTACCAGCCCGGAGGCATCGCCATCGCCTCGCAGGTGGGCGAGTCCACCGAGTTCTTCGGCACCCGCGACTGGCATGACGGGGACCGCACCCGGGACATCCACTGGCCCTCCTTCGCGCGCACCGGCCGGCTGGTGGTGAAGGAGTTCCAGGAGGAGTTCTTCGTCCGGCTCGCCCTGGTGCTGGACGTGCAGTCGCGCTCGCCGAAGGAGGACGCGCTGCTGGAGAAGGCGCTCTCGCTGGCGGCGGGCATGGCGGACGCGCTGGCCCGGCAGGAGTACATCATCGACCTGTTCGCCGCCGGGCCCCAGGTGTTCCACTTCCAGGCGGGCCGGGCGCTGGCGCACTTCGAGCACATCCTCGAAATCCTCGCCGCGCTGGAGTCGGGGGACAGCCTGGACGTGCAGGCGCTGGAGTCCGCGCTGCTGCCCGAGGCCAGCCAGCTCTCGGCTGTCCTCTTCGTGGTGATGGACTGGGAGCCCTCGCGCGCGGCGCTGGTGGAGAAGCTCAAGGCGCACGGGGTGGCGGTGCGGGTGCTGTCGGTGCGGCCCGAGCGCAAGCCCACGGGGCTCGCCCCCGAGGAAGTGGTGGAGCTGTCATGAGCGAGCCTGGCGAGAACGTGTCCCGGCTCGGCCGGCTGGTGGAGCTGACGCCGGTGCTCGCGGCGCTCGCGCTGCACGCGGTGGCGCACGAGCGGTGGCTGCTGTGCGCGCCGCTGATGGTGGCCCTGGTGGGCGCCGCGCTGGCGGGCGTGCGAGTCCACTACACCCCGGCGCGCCTGCTCCTCGCGGGAGCGCTGGGCTTCGGCGCGGGGCTGGGGATGCTCGGGGTGAGCACGCCGCCGACGGCGCCCTTCCCCCCCTCCCTCTTCGGCCCGCTGTGCGGCGCGCTGGTGGGGCTGGCGGTGCTCTGCGGGCTGGGCCGCAACCGCTACTACGCGTGGACGTACGCGTGCCTGCTGGTGGCGCTCAGCATGCGGGTGCGGACGCTGCCGGGCCTGCCGTGGGTGATGGGGGCGGTGGTGCTCAGCCTGCTGCTGGTGGCCTTCGTGGAGGGAGGATTCCCGCGCACGGGCTGGCGTGGCGGGGTGGGCTTCGCCGTCTTCACGGTGCTGCTCGCGGGCCTGTCCGTGGTGTTGGGGCGGACCGTCCAGGCCAGTGAGGGCGTGCTGGTGGACGCGTTGTACCGGCTGACGAGCGGCACGAGCCCTCCCACCGGCTCGGAGTTCCAGTCGGAGGTGGGCATCCGCGCGGTGTCCCACAACCGGCGCGGCTCCGAGCGGCCGCTGCTGGTGGTCTCCGGTGGTGCCCCCGAGCGGCTGCGGACGCGGGTGTTCGACGCGTTCGATGGCGAGCGGTGGACGACCTCGGAGGAGCTGACGAAGACGCGGCTGGCGCTGCCGACGGAGGCCCCGGAGGCGCGGCGGGTGCTGGCGATGACGGTGCTGGCGCCGCTGGGCGCGTGGCTGCCGGCGCCCGCGGGGACGCGCGAGGTGGAGGGGGCGCCCCTGGAGGTGCTGGGCGGCTGGGTGCTGAAGGGAGAGGGGCTGGAGGGCACCACGCTCGCGCTGCACACGGACGCGCGCGAGCGCCTGCCCACCGAAAGCACCCCTGGAGAGTCCCTCACGGCGCTCCCGGAGGAGCTGGAGGCCGAGCTGCGCCCGCTGGCGGAGGCCCTGACGCGCGAGGCGCGCACGCCGCGCGAGAAGGCTCGGGCGCTGGAGTCCTATTTCCACGAGCACTTCCTGTACTCGCTGAACGTGGACCTGCGGGGAGAGGGCAGCCCGCTGGCGGTGCTGGTGCGCGAGCGGCGCGCGGCGTACTGCACGTACTTCGCGAGTGCGATGGCGGCGCTGCTGCGCACGCTGGACGTGCCGGCGCGGGTGGTGGGGGGCTTCGCGCCCGAGGAGCCGAACGACCTGACGGGGAGCACGCTGGTGCGCGAGCGGGACGCACACGCCTGGGTGGAGGTGTACCTCGCGGACGAGGGGCGCTTCGTGGCGTTCGACCCGACGCCGTGGCAAAGCCGGGACGAGGCGCTCGGGCTGTCCAAGGAGAAGGCGGGCGTGCTCGGGAAGCTCACGGGAGCGGTGGGCACGTTCTTCCGGCGGGTGGTGGCGGGGGTGCGCTACCAGCCGCTGGAGCAGGTGAGGGCGGTGGGAAGCTCGCCGGCCTTCTGGGTGCTGGTGGCCGCGGGAGCAGTGTGGCGCTTCCGGGCGCGGCGGCGGGGCGGACGGGCGCGAGCGCGGCGTGGGGCGCTGGACACGCGGGACGCGAAGCTGGCCGAGGCCTACGCGCGCTACCTGAAGACGCTGAGGCGGAGGGCGGGCCTGGTGCCCCAGCCCTCGGAGACGGATGACGAATTGCTGTCCCGCCTGCGCAGGGCGCATGGAAACGCGGCGGCGGACGTGGCGGCGGAGTTCCTCGGGCGCTACCGGGAGGCGCGCTACCGGGGCGAACCCGGCGACACGGTCGCGTTGAGCACGTGGGTGGAGCGACTCGACACGGAGCTGCGCGAAGGCACTCGCCGGGCCGGGTAGACCCGGTGCGGCGTGCCGCTCAGCGAGTCTCCAATTCCTGGAACACCACTCCGTCCAACTCCAGCCGTCTCACCGCGTCCACCAGGCGCTCGCTGGCGACGATGAGCGTGGACCAGTCGGCGAGCCGGAACACGTCCAGGTCCTCGGGCAGCGAGGCGGCGGCGAGGAGGGGCGGCTGCGGGAGGCGGTAGCCCTTGTCTTCGCCACACGTGAGGCATGGGGGGTCGATTTCCGGGATGCAATCGGGGTGGAAGCGACCGCGAAGTTCGAGCTGCAGGTCCAGCAGCTCGGGATGGTTCTTCTGCCGGAAGCGGACGTTGAGTGGGCAGTCATGGAGACCGCGAAGGCCTTCGGCCCGTAGTTTCTCCAGCGCCTCACGGCGCACGTAGAGTGACCAGGGGTTCTGCATGAAGAGCTGACCGAAGTACCCGGTGGCTGTCCCCGTCAGTGGACCGAGTGCCGTCCCTGACCGCAGTTCGACACCTGGGGGGGCCAGCGGGCGCACCAGCTCGCGACGCCGGACGAACTCCTCGTACGGCACGGGCCATGGGTCGGTCAGCTTCTTCTGCTCGTCCTGCGGAAGGCTGGAGAGGTCTACGCACGGATACTTTGCTTCCGTGCCCTTTCTGCCGAGCCCACAGTCGGAACAGGGCTCTACACCGGGCAGCATCCACTTGTACGCGGCGTTCAAGTTGCCCGTGTAGCGTGGCGCCTCGTCTTGCCGAATCCGATAGAACTTCATCACGTCCTTTTCGCCTCGCGTGGTCCTCAGGGGGCGAACATCTGGGGCCCGGGTGGCACGAGCGTGTGGCCGTACGGCACGATAGGCCCGACGATATCGAAGCGGTAGGCCAGCTCGAAGGCCTTGGCCATGAGTTCCGCGGGCGGCACCTGGTGTCCTTGGTTGGCTTCCTTGAACTCGTGCCAGGCCTGATTCCACGCGCCGCCGCGCCCGCCGCCCCTGTGGATGCGCAGGTGCACGTGCTCCGGGATGACCATCGTCCAATCGTGCGGGTTGATACCCTGCCACCTGAACCACGCAGCGAGGTCGGGCGCCTGGGGAAACAGGTGGTGCTTGATGAGCTTGCCTTCGAGTCGCGGAAAGGCCGGAAGGTAGCCATCGCGGTAGCGGAAGTGGAACGTCAGGCGTGGCCGAGCCCCGTCCCGCAGTCCCGTGCGCCTCCAGTTGCGAGATGTCCCAGGGGTGAGAAAGGGCGGGCGATAGGCTCCTGCCCACGCCAACTCCGCGCCATGTGCCAGGGATGCGCGCGCTACCGTCTCCGGGTCCACGTCCTCGCAGGCGAAGACGCCGCACGCGCCATGCTCGCCGTCGCACGCCAGGACGACACACGCGTCGGCGCTCGGCTCCTCGCATTCGAGGGCATCATCCCACGCCGCGTCGGCCCCAGCGAACGTGGCGGGAGACGTGGAACCGCAGCCGGACAGTACCAACGTGGTGAGGAACAGCCAGAGCTGCAACGGGGGCCCGAGGGGCTTTCTCATGGTGCCGGGGAGTATGGCTTCCCTCGACCTCCGCTCGTCCAAGGTGCCCGGTCGTCCCCTACCTCGGCGCGCTCACCACCAGGTCCCGCTCCCCGAGCGGCGTGAAGCACGCCTCCACATCCGCGTCTCGCACCTCGGCGAGCGTGGGCGGGTTCCACTGCGGGCGGTTGTCCTTGTCCACCAGCACGGCGCGGATGCCCTCGCGGAAGTCCGGCAGCGCGGTGACGTGCTGGCTCAGCCGGTACTCCACGGTGACGACCTCGTCGTAGGGCCTGCCCCGGCACAGCCGCAACTGGCGCAGCGTCACCTTGAGGCTCGTGGGTGACATGCGCCCCAGCGTGGCCCGTGTCTCCTGGGCCCACGACGTGCCCTCGGCCTCCAGCGCCGCGAGGATGTCCTCCACGCGGTCCTTCCCGAAGCACCGGTCGATGGCCCGCGCGTGCTCCCGCAGCGGGGACTCCCAGGGCGAGGTGGTGAAACCGGACAGCACCCGCGTGGCCACGTCGCGCGCCGGCTCCGCGCTCCAGTCCGCCGCCGCGAGCGCGTCCACCACCGCGTCCAGCCTGTCGTGCGGCACGTGCTGCGTCCCGTACCCGAGCCACATCGCATCCGCGGCGGTGCACCGGGCTCCCGTGAGCCCGAGGTACGTGCCCGCCTCGCCCGGGAAGCGCGGGAGGAACCAGCCGCCGCCCACGTCGGGGAACAGGCCGATGCCCGTCTCGGGCATGGCCAGCACCAGCCGCTCGGTGACGACGCGGTGCGAGCCGTGCACGGACAGCCCGAGCCCTCCGCCCATGCTGATGCCGTCCACCAGCGCGAGGTACGGCTTGGGGTAGTGGTGGATGAGGTGGTTGAGCCGGTATTCCTCGCGGAAGAAGGCACTCGCGAGGGGCTCCTGTCCCTCGGGAGCGGACGAGCCCAGCGAGGCGGCCACGGCGCGCACGTCACCCCCGGCGCAGAACGCCCGACCTCCGGCGCCGCGAATCACCACCGCCTGGACCGCGGGCTCCTTCGCCCAGGCCTCCAGGGCCGGGTGCAGCGCGCGGATCATCCCGAGGTCGAGCGCGTTGAGCGCCTTGGTCCGGTTGAGCGTCACCAGGCCCACGGGCCCGCGAGTCTCCAGCAGCACGTCCGTGTTCATTCCGCCGGGGATAACACAGGGCGT
>NZ_DASVSO010000097.1:0-23730 GCF_036388035.1 Archangium sp. | reverse complement strand
TTCTCCCTCTTCTGGTGCGAGGGCAGCCAGATCGCCACGCTGACGTCGAACAGGGGCATCGATGTCGATCGGGGCTTCCAGAGCGTCGCGCCAGCCCCCCCGGACAGCGACGGAAAGCTCCCCTTCACGCTCCGCACGCAGAAGAACATCCGCTACGTCGATCTCCTGGACAGGCGAACGCCCAACGAAGGCCCGCTGGGCGCGGGTCAATTCCTCACCTTCATGGCGCCCGCCATCGTGGGGCTCTGGATGAACGAGCTCCTCAGGAACCTCCAGTGCCCGACCTGACCTGAAAGGAAGCCGTGATGATAGGGACCAGTGGCAGCGGAACGGGAACCCCGCCCGGGGTGGACCCCGCCCTTACCCAGGACTATTTGAACGCCCTGCAGGCGGCCTCCATCTCCTTCTGGCAGAACCAGTCCACCCGCTGGCTGGGCATGCTCCAGCGCATGCGGGAGGGTACCTATGACGCCTCCCAGTTCGCACAGGATGCCGTCTTCATGTGGGACAACTGGGTCTCGCTGGCGGCATTCCCCGTCCAGTTCGGGGTGAGTCAGACCCGGCAGCTCCCTACCCTGCTCTTCGTGGTGGATGGGATTGCCGAGAACTCGGGCCCCGCCACCGCACCGACGCCTATTTTCGTCCCCTCCGGCGTCACAATTGAGCTGACCGATCTCTATCGGGTTGGAGGTAACGCGACGATCGCCGCCAAGGATTTCATCCGTGTCACGCTCTCACAGACAGGAGATCGGATGGAGCTCACCCTCATCGATATCGATAAGGGCAAGTTCCAGCCAGGTCTCTATGTGGGGGCGGTGTATGCCCCGGAGCTGGCGGCGCGTCGCCCCCTCGCGGTCGTTCATATCTTCATCGCGAAGCCCCCAGGTGAGCCGCCCGTGGGGCCCTAGAGCGCACAGCGGGCCAGCTCCCAAGCAAGCGGTTGAGCCCTGGATCGAGGGACGAGATGTCGAACATCGTTGGTCATGAGGGAGAGGGCGAGAGGTTCCTCTCCGAGGCCTCCCTCTCGTTCGGCGATTCCGAGTTCAAGGACTCGTTCCTGCACGAGATCGCCTTGCAACCTCCCTCCATCCCCATGCCCGTCCTGGGGGAGCGGTTGGGCGGCTTGGATGGGAGCCGCTATGAAATCCTGGAGGTGATCGACGACGGCGGAATGGGCCGGGTCTTCCGCGCCATGGACCATGAGCTCCAGCGAACGGTCGCCCTGAAGTTCCTCCTCGCCTGCCTGCAGCTCTCCTCGGAGGAGATGGTGACGCTCGTGCGGGAAGAGGCCCAGGCGACTGCCCGGCTCGATCACGAGAACATCGTCCGCATCCATGACGTGTCCCTGTGGAACACCGGCTTCCGCCCGGGCAGCGGGGTCCCCGCCTGGAGGGTTCCCTTCCTGGTCATGGAGTTCCTGGAGGGCGAGCCCCTGCACCTGCTCCTGCGCCGGACGAGGCTCGAGCTGCGACGGGCCCTCCACATCGCCATCGACGTGGCCGCGGGGCTGGCGCATGCCCACGAGCGCCACCTCATCCACCTGGACCTCAAGCCGGGCAACGTCTTCCTCCTCTCCAACGGCCGCGTGAAGCTGCTCGACTTCGGCCTGTCCCGGCTGTTGACCAGCACCTCCGCCGTGCACAGGTCCAGCGGGGGAACGCCTCCCTACATGTCCCCGCAGCAGTGGCGGCAGGAGCCTCCCCAGGCGCGCGACGACATCTGGTCCTGCGGCGTCCTCCTCTTCGAGATGGTCACCGGGCAGCGGCCCTTCCGGGTCCTGGACAACACCAAGCTCCAGACCCTGGTCACCTCGCCCCAGCCGATGCCCTCGATCCGCGAGCGCCGTCCGGAGCTGCCCGAGGAGGTGGATTGGCTCATCGCCTCGACCCTGGAGAAGGATCCCTCCAAGCGCCCCGCGGATGGCTCCGAGCTGCTCAAGCGGCTGTGCGAGCTGCAGGAGCGGCTCGCCCTCCGACCGCAGCGCCCAAGGGCCACCGCCGAGCGGCGCCCGGTGACGCTCGTGTCCTGCCGGCTCACGCTCGCGCCGGGTGCCGGAGGGGAGATCGATCCCGAGGACTTCAGCGATCTAGAGGAGTCCTTCCACCGCGCCTGCACGCGCATCATCCACCAGCACGGGGGCGTCATCACCACGGCCGTGGGCGGCGAGGTGCTCGCGAGCTTCGGCTACCCCCGTGTCCAGGAGGACGACGCGCAGCATGCCGTCCGCGCGGCGCTGCAACAGGCGCAGGAGCTCCCGCGAGAGCTGCTGTGCCGGTGGCGCCACGGCCTGTCCGTGAGGGTGGGCATCCATACGGACCAGGTGGCCCTGGCCGACGTCACGCCCGAGCTCCAGGGCATGATGCCCTCCATGCAGGGCGAGGCTCCGAAGATCGCCTCCTGGCTGTCCACGCAGGCCGAGCCGAACACGATCCTCCTCAGTCACCGGACCCATGGCCTCGTCCGGGGTCGCTTCCAGACCCGGTTCCTCGGCCAGCGGACCTTCGAGGGCATCTCGGGGTCGCAGTCCATCGGCCTCCACCGCGTGCTCCACGAGCTGCGCAACGTGACGCGCTTCGACCGGGCGCTCGTCATGGGCCCCCTCACCCCGCTGGTGGGACGGGAGCGCGAGCTGCGGCGCCTCGTCCAGCTCCGGGAGGAGGCCACGGGCGAGCACGGCACCTTCATCCTGCTCCGGGGCGAGGCGGGCCTCGGCAAGTCCCGGCTCATCCAGGAGCTGCATGACCGGGAGACCCCCGGTGCGAGCACCTGGGCGCGCTGCCAGTGCTGGCCCCAGTTCAAGAGCAGCGCCTTCTACCCGCTCATCGACTGGCTCCAGCGCTTCCTGGAGCTCGCTCCCGAGGATGAGCCCCAGCAGAAGCTGCGGACGCTGGAGGAACGGCTGGCGGCGTCTGGCCTGTCCCCGGAGTACGTGCAGCCGCTCGCCTCGCTCCTCTCCCTGCCCCTCCCCGCGGGCGCTACCTTCCTGCAGCTCTCCCCGGAGCGCCAGCGGGAGCGGGGGGTGCAGGCCCTCTCGGCCCTCCTCCAGCGCCTGCACGAGCAACGGCCCCTCGTCTTCGTGGTGGAGGACGTGCACTGGGCGGATCCCTCCACCCTCCAGTTCCTCGGCGTCCTCCTGGAGCGCATCGATCGCGTCCGGGCCTGTGTCCTGCTCACCACCCGTCCCGAGCTCGTGCAGTCCTGGGCGGACCGCCCCGGCTTCCACGAGCTGCGGCTCGCGCCCCTGTCACCCGAGGCCACCGAGACCCTCGCACGGGAGACCGCCCAGGGCAGGACGTTGTCCCCCGAGACGATGGAACAGGTCGTGGCCCGGACGGACGGCATTCCCCTCTTCGTCGAGGAGCTGACCCGGATGGTGCTGGAGCAGGGAGGAACGACCGGGCGAGCTCTGGAGGGCGCCCTCCCGCCCATCCCCGCAACCCTGCATGAGCTCCTCCTGGCGCGGCTCGACCAGCTCCCCACCCGGACGAAGGCGCTGGCGCAGCTCGCGGCCCTGCTGGGCCGGGACTTCCAACACCAGGTGCTCCTCGCCGTCTCGTTCCTCTCAGAGGAGGAGCTGCGGCAGGACATCGAGAGGCTCGAACAGGCCGGGCTGCTCTTCCAGCAGGGCTGGCCGCCCCACCTGACGTACGCCTTCAAGCACACGCTCGTCCAGGACGCCGCCTACCAGTCCCTGCCGCGGAGCACGCGCCAGCACTTCCACACCCGCATCTTCCACGTGCTGAACGAGCGCTTCCCCGCGATGGCGGAGGAGCAACCGGAGGTGCTGGCCCACCATGCCACTCGCGCGGGACTGGTGGCTCGGGCCGTGGACCTGTGGCAGCGGGCCGGCCAACGCGCCGGGGCGAAGTCCGCCCTCTCCGAGGCCATCAGCCACTTCACCCATGCCCTGGAGCAGCTCGCCCTGCTGCCCCCCTCGCGCGAGCGCGACGAGCGGGAGATCGCCCTGCGGGTCGAGCTGGGTCAGGCGCTCGTCTCGACGAAGGGCTACGCCGCCCAGGAGGTCGAGGAGGTCTACACCCGTGCGCGCGCGCTGTGCGAGCAATACGGAGACGTGCCCTTCTCCGTGCTCTGGGGCGTCTGGGTCGTCGCGCTGGTGCGGGGCGGCCTCGCGGACGCCAGCCAGTTCGCGACACAGTTCGAGCGCCTCTCGGAGACCCACGAGGATCCGACGACCCGGGTGGTGCTGCATGCCGCGCTGGGCTGCTGGTACTTCTGGCGGGGCAACTACCCGGAGGGCCTGCGGCACAGCAACCAGGTGAAGCAGCTCGTCCGCCGGGCGCCCTTCCTGGGGAGCCTGGCGCGCATCCGCGGCGACGGCGACCAGGGCTACGTCTCCGAGCAGGTGCTCTACGCGTACCTCTACGCGGCCTTCAGCGAGATGATGCTGGGCAACATGCGCCGGGCCCGCGAAGGCCTCCGGGAGTCGCTCGCGGTGGCCGAGGCGATGCAGCACCCGTATGCCCTCGCCATCACCCTCGCGTTCTGCTCGTGGTTCGAATACGAGGTGGGCGAGGCCGAGGCGGCACGGGACCTGGCCAGCCGGATGATCGCCATCTCCAGCGGCAACGGGTTCATGTTCACCCTGGCCATGGGCTACTGCATCCAGGGCTGGGCCACCGCCCAGCTCGGGGACGTGGACAAGGGCATCGCGACCGTCCAGCAGGGCCTCGGGCTGATCCGCGCCATCGGCACGCTGATCATCTACCCCGCCTTCCTGTCCTGTCTCCTCCGGGCCCAGCTCCTCGGCGGAAAGACCGCCGAAGGCCTGGCCGCCGTGAGGGAAGGCCTGGAGATGCTCGAGACGAACCTGTCCCGTCGGGCACGCCTGGACCTGCTACAGCTCCAGGGAGAACTGCTACTCCAGCAAGGAGACCTGGAAGCGGCGCGGGCCTCCCTGGAGGAGGCGGTGACGGAGGCGCGCGACTCCGGCGCGAAGTTCCAGGGGCTGCGCGCGGCCTCGCTCCTGGCCCGGCTCCTGCGGCAATCCGGCGAGGCCCACGCGGCCCACGCCCTGCTCTCGGAGTTCCGCGACAGGTTCACCGAGGACTTCAACCTCCCGCACTACCAGTCCGCCCAGGCGCTGTTGGCCGAGCTGGAGTCCGACCTCGGCTCCCCCCCCGGAGCCGCACCAGGCTGAGACTAACGGCCCGCCGTGCGCGCGGCCTCGGCCAGCCGCTTCTGCGAGAGGCTCAGGTACTTCTCGTCCATGTCGATGCCCACGTAGCGGCGGCCCAGCTTCAGCGACGCCACGCCCGTGGTGCCACTGCCATTGAACGGGTCCAGAATCAGCGCGTCCTCGGGGGTGCTCGCCTCGATGACGCGCTCGAGCAGCGACACCGGCTTCTGCGTGGGGTGGCTGCCGTGCGCCTTCTCCTCGCGGCGCGGCGCCGTCATCGTCCACACGCGGCCGGACTCGTCCGCGGCCAGCTCCTCGTCACCCGTGCGCGGCAGCGCCCACACGTCGCGCATCTGCTTGCCGCCGTTCTCCGCCTTCATCTTGGCGTAGTTGAACGTGTGCTGGAGCTTCGCGGCCGGCTTCGGAGAGGCCCAGATGAGGATCTCCGACGAGTGGGTGAAGTACCGGCACGCCAGGTTGGGGCTGGCGTTGGGCTTGTACCAGGTGACGGTGTTGAGCAGCTTATAGCCGAGCTTCTGCATGGCGAAGCCAACCGAGAAGATGACGTGCTGCGTGCCGCTCACCCAGAGGGTGCCGGTGGGCTTGAGCACGCGCTGGCACGCCTTGAGCCACGCGGTGGTGAACGCGTGGTCCTCCTCCACTCCGCGCGACACGTCCCAGCCGCCCTTGTTCACCGCGGCGCGCTTGCCGTTCTTGCAGGTGAAGCCACCGTTGGACAGGAAGTACGGCGGGTCGGCGAAGACCATGTCGAACGTGCCTGCGTCGAACTGCTCGAGCAGCGCCAGGCTGTCGCCCTGGTAGAGCCGGTACGCGTCGCCACGGGCGAACTCGCTATCGCGCAGGGAACGCGGGACAAGCTTCAGGGCAGGAGCTGCGGCTTCCGAGGACATCTCGCCTCCGTCAGGGGTCGTCGTGACGGGCGCGAATGTGAGGGCAACATCTCACTACGTCCAATTTCTGGTCTGTAGCACGCTGAAATTTGACGCGCTCACGAGGCGCCGCGTACCGCCAGCAGGGCCTCGAGGTGCTCGCCATCCGAGCGGCCAGAAACGCCGCGAGCACGGTGGGAGCGCCTCTCGTGGAGGCCTCCGGCACCGTGCTCGGCGGGTACTGCGAAGCTGTGCGGAAGAGACTAGGCCTTGGCCTTCTTGGCGGTCTTCTTCGCGGCGGGGGCAGCGCCCTCGGCGGGAGCAGCGGCGCCCTCGGCGGGAGCAGCGGCGGCGCCCTCGGCCGGCTTGGCCGCGTACTTCTTGCGGAACTTCTCCACGCGACCCGCGGTGTCGAGCAGCTTGTACTTGCCGGTGAAGAAGGGGTGGCAGTTCGAGCACACTTCCACCGCGAACGAGCCACGGGTGGACTTGGTCTCGACGACGTTGCCGCAGGCGCAGGTGATGCGAGAGGCCGGATAGACCGGATGCATGTCAGGCTTCATGTTCGACGACTCCCACGCCTTGCCCCCACCCCCAAGGTGGGAGGTCTGGCGTTTTCGAGGTAGGTCGGCGCTTATAACGGCGCGCCGGCCCCAGCACAAGGCCCGCGACCGGGCCCCGTCCTGGGCTAATGGGATGCGGAACCGGGCGGTTCGATTCGCTCCACCCGCTTCTTCAGTTCAGGATCATCCGCCACGTCGGACCCGAGCTGGATGTACGACAGGCGGTGGGTGCGCTTGAGCCCCTCCTTGTTCCCCCCCGCCTGGAGCACCAGCTGTTTCCGCCGGGACTCGAAGCTGGCCACGGCCTCCTCCAACGCCCTGCGGGCCGACTCGTCCTTGAGGGCAGCCAGGCGAGCCTTCGCCTGCTGGATGTTGGCGTCGAGGAGCTTCAGGTTCTCCCGGGCCCGCTCCGCCTCGGTCAAGTCCACCGAGGGGCCCTTGCCGTCCACGGACAGCTCCAGGCGAGCGAGCTGACGGCCCCGCTCTCCCGGGGGGATGAGGGTGGCGTAGTCGTTGCGCTGGGCCACGCCCGCCCCCCGGCCCTCGTGCGACTGCACGATGAAGTCCACCGTGTTGCCCGCCTGCTGGGAGAGCCGGGTGGCCTCCACATAGGGCACCGCGGCGAGCACCACCACCACGTCCACCTGCTCCTTCTCCCGCAGGCGGCGCGCCTCGGCGAGGGCCGCGGGCACCGGAGGCCGTCCCCCCCCGCCCGGCGGCTGTCCGGCCACCGGGCCCTCGGGGGAGATGCCCACGAGGCCAAACTTCACCCCCCCCTCCGTCACCACCAGGGAGGCCGGAAAGAGCGGCTTGCCCCCCGCGTCCACCAGGTTGGCGGACAGGAGCTTCAGCTTCTTGGCGCCCTTGGAGGCCTTCGCGAGGAAGTCCGTCCCGAGCGACAGGTCGCGCGCGCCCACGGCCATGGCCCGGGTGCCCACCGCGTCCAGTTGCTCGAGCAGGAAGCGCGCACGCTCCCCCACCTTCGGGTCCCCATCCGGCAGGGGGGACTTGAAGAGCGCGTTGCCCGCGTCCAGCACCAGCACCGGCACACCCTTCGCGGACTCCGTCGCGATGGCCGTCTTTCGTCTGGCAAGACCGCCAGACGGGTTGTGGATTCAACCACAGGGGGCGATCTCGCCCCCGTTGTCTCCGGTGAAGAGGAGCACCACCTGCTTGGGCGCCGCGCCCGCCACCAGGGGCGTCAGCAGCAGCGCGAGCACGGCGAGCAGCGCCGGACGCAGTCTCATTTCTTCCCCTTTGGAGCCGCCTTCTTCGCCTTGTCCAGCTCGGAGAGCCGGCTCTTGGCCGTCTTCGCCGCGTCCGACTTCGGGTAGCTCTTCACGAGCTCCTCGAGCGCCAGCCGCGACTCCTCCTGCATCTTCAGCTTCTTGAAGCACTCCGACGAGCGCAGGTACGCGTTGGGCGTGGCGTCGGCCTTCGGGTACTCCTGCAGCAGCTTGCCGTACTCGAAGAGGGCCTCGCGGCACTTGTCCTCGGAGTAGTACGTCTCGCCCAGGCCGAAGTGGGCCTCGGCCGCCAGCGCGTCCTTCGGCCACTTCTTGAGGAACTCCGTGTAGAGCTGCCGGGCCAGCGTCACGTCCCCCGCCTTGGCCTTCTCCTGCGCCAGCGCGAGGAACTCCTTCTTGTCCGTGGGCCGCTTGAGCTCCTCGGCCTTCTTCCGGGCCTCGGCCTCCTTGAGGGCCTCGTCTCCCTTGAGCGCCAGCAGCCGCTTCTCGGTCTCCTCGTTCGTCTTGGAGATCGCCGACTCCAGCTCGCCAATCTTGTAGAGGTACGTCTCCACCTGGCCGCGCAACTGGGAGAGGTCCTCCACCGTCTTCTGCAGCTGGATGCCGATGTCCGCGCCCGTGCGGCGCGACGCGGTGTCCAGGCTCTGCAGGGCCTTGGACACCTCGGCGATCTTCTCGTCGATGCGCGGCATCGTGGCATCGAGCTGCGCGCGGGTCTGTTTCAGCTCCGCCTGGAGCTGCGCCTGGGTGGCATCGATCTTCTCGATGCGGGCTTCCAACGAGCGTCCGCGGTCGGCGGGATAGAAGCACCCGGAGATCGCGAGCGGGAGGGCGATCAGAGCAAGCCTTCGCATAGGGGGTGGCATCTTAGGAGCAAACCCCTCGCCCCGCTCGGGCTTCTTCGCTGTCCCGGAGCCCGGCTGCCCGCTCGTCAACGCGGCGTGGTGGGACCCGCCGCCCGTTCCACCCGCTCGATGGCGCGCTCGCAGGCCACCAGGAGCCGGGCATTGTTGAGGTAGAAGGGCGTGGCGCGCGCCCTCCCCTCCCGCAGCGAGCCGAGGGCCCGCCGGTACTCCTCGGCGGCCTCGGCCAGGGCCCCCCGCTGCTCGAGCACCATCCCCAGCAGGTAGCGCGCCGCGGCCAGGTCCGGATCCAACGCGAGGCAGCGCTGGAGGGTCTCCGCCGTCTGGGGGCTCGCCACCTCTCCGGCGGCCCACTCCAGCGCCTGGGCGAAGAGGGCGTCCGCCTCCGTGTGCGGAGCGGACGTCTCGGGCTGTCCCTCGCGGGGAGCCTCCGCCTTCGCGGGCGTCGTCGGGACAGGGACCGAGGCCGACGGCTCCGCGGGCTTCACGGTCCCCACGGCGGCAAAGCGCCCCGACATCACGGGCGGCGGCGTCTTCGAGGGAGCCACCACCGGGAAGCGTCCCGAGCTCCTGGGCTCCGCGGCCCGCTCCCCGGGCACCGCCGACGGGGTGGACATGTCTGGGGCCTGCCGGAAGCCCACCGACGGCAGCCCACTGGAGCTCGGCGTCCTCGGGGCTCCGGACGACAGGGCCTCCGGGGCGAGGACGCCCTCCTGCGCTCGGGCGTAGAAGAAGGCCTGCTCGCAGCGCACGGTGCGCAGGCTCGGCGGGGCGCGCAGCAGCGGCTCGGCCGCGGAGAGCATCAGCATGCCCTCGGGCGCGAGCCTCCCGGCCAGCGACACCACCACCCGCTCGAAGGACTCGGGGGTGAAGTAGATGAGGACGTTGCGGCAGGCGATGACGTCGAAGCCCTGCCCCTCCGCCGCCGTCGGGTACGGCGTCTCCATCAGGTTGTGGCACTGGAAGCTGGCCCGCTCCTTCAGCGCCCCCACCAGGGTGAAGCGGCCCGCGCCCACGGGTACGAACCAGCGGTCGCGCACCATGGGGTGCACCCGCTGCAGCTGCTCCGAGGTGAAGCACAGCTCCCGCGCCCGAGCGATGGCCGACTCCGAGATGTCCGTGCCCAGCACCGTGCTGCCCGGGTCCGCCCCCAGCTCCGCGAGCATCACCAGCAGCGTGGCCACCTCCTCGCCCGTGGCGCAGCCGGCGCTCCACAGCCGCAGCGGCCGCCGCATCCTCGCCACCATCGGCTCCAGCACGTGCGTGCGCAGCGCCGCGAGCTGCGACTCGTCCCGGAACAAATCCGTCTTCTGGACGGTGATGGCGTCGACGAGCTCGGCGAAGTCCGCGCCGCCCGAGGGCGACTGCAGGTGCAGCAGGAACTGCACGCTCAGCCCGCCCGGCCGCGCCGCCAGCTTCTCGTCGAGCCGACGGCACTGCAGATCACTCAGGGCCATGCCCGTCCGCCGCGCGACCAGGGCGTGGACGGGACCGAAGCCGGTCGGGAGCCTGGGGGCCACCGGGTCTCAGCGCCCAGCGGGGAGGGTCTCACCGCGAATCAGCCGCACCAGCGAGCCCGCGATGTCATCGCCGTGGATGAGATGATCCACCGCCTTGCGAGCCACCGCCGCCCCCGGCATGCCGAACACCACGCACGACTCCTCGTTCTGCGCCAGCGTCAGGCCTCCGGCCTGCTTGACGGCCAGCATGCCCTCCGCTCCGTCCTCGCCCATGCCGGTGAGGATGAGCCCCATCGTGCGCCGCCCGTAGGCCTTGGCCGCGCTCTCCAACAGCACCGTCCCCGAGGGCATGTGCCCGTCGCGCTCCACGCCCGTCTTCAGCGACACCCGCCCGCGGAAGGGAATGTGCATGTGCTGCCCCGGCGGGGCGATGAGCACGTTGCCCGGCAGGAGCTGCTCGCCGTCCTGCGCCAGCCGCACCTTCAGCTTGGAGGAGTTGGCCAGCCAGCCCGCCAGCGAGTCGGCGAAGGCCGCGTTGATGTGCTGCACGATGACGATGGGCGTGGGGAAGTCCGCCGGCAGCTCGGACAGCATCCGGAAGAGGACCTGCGGGCCGCCCGTGGAGCTGGCCACCGCCAGCACGCCGTACGGCATCCCCATGGGCGCGGGAGTGACCACCCCGCCCGGCCCCGGCATCGGCGGCCGGCGCTTGCTGTGGATGTGCCGGATGACCCGCACCGAGGACAGCAGCTTCACCTCGCGCGACAGGTTCCACGCCTCCAGCCCGGCGTCGATGGAGGGCTTGATCTGCAGCGCCAGCGCGCCCAGTTCCAGCGCCCGGCACGTCAGCTCCGGCGCCTGCTGCCGCGGATCCGCGGTGAGCATGAGGATGGGCGTGGGCACCTCGGCCATGATGTGCTCCACGGCCGTGAGCCCGTCCATCACCGGCATCTCCACGTCCATGGTGATGACCTGCGGGCGCAGCTCACGCGCGGCCTCCAGGGCCTCCTTGCCGTTGTTGCACGTCCCCACGACCTCCAGGTCCGGGTCCCGGCTCAACGCTTCGCAGATGAGTTGTCGGCAGATGTGCGAGTCGTCAACGACCAGCACCGACACTTTCTTGCCCATGTGGCTTCCATACCCCGTGCGCGACCGCCGGAGTATACCCGATATGGCCGGGTGTCCTCGGGGTGTCCTTCAATAGCCCGTCAGCCGAGGAGCCGGCCCACCACGTCCACCAGATCCTGACGCACCAGGTCACCCTTGGTGATGTAGCCGTCCGCGCCCGCGGCCAACCCACGCTGCCGGTCTTCCTCTCCTCCACGGGTGGTGAGGATGACCACCGGGAGGACCTTGTGGGTGGGGTGGGCCTTGAGCCGGCGGGTGAGCTCCAGCCCGTCCACCCGGGGCATCTCCAGGTCGCTGCACACCAGGTCCACCCTGGTGTTGGCGAGCATGTCCAGGGCCTCCATGCCATCGGCGGCCATGACGATGTCGTACCCCACGGCCTCCAGGAGCGAGCCGATGAGCTCGCGCGTGAGGGGGGAGTCGTCCACCACCAGGATGCGGCGGCGGGGGGCGGGCGCGGGACGGGGAGTCGCCGTGCGCTGCGCTCGGAGACCGGCCGCGCCCTGGGCACTGGCGATGAGGTGGGCCGAGGACAGGACCATGGCCAGCCGGCCATCCGCCAGCGTGGTGGCCCCCGTGAGGTGCGGGAAGCGGGCCATCAACCCCTTCAGCGGAAGGATGGCCTGGACCCGCTCCTCGAGCACCCGGTCCACCGCCAGCGCGGCGACGGCGCCCTGGCTGCGCACCACCAGCACCAGCGCCCCCTCGTCCGCCGCCCGGTCCGGGCTCAGCCCGAGCAGGGAGCCCAGCGAGGCGAAGGGCATCGGCTGGTCATCCACCTCCAGCACGGCCCGGCCGGCCACCTCCTTGAGCTGCGAGGCCTCCACCTTCAGCGCGCGCGAGACGTGGACGGCACTCAGGCAGAGCGTCTCCTCGGCGATCTTCACGAAGAGCAGCGGGGCCACCGTGAGGGACACCGGCACCCGCAGCTCGAAGCGCGTGCCCCGGCCCGGCGTGGACTCCACCAGCACGTCGCCGCCGAGCGCCCGCAGGGAGCTGCGCACCGCGTCCAGCCCCACGCCGCGCCCGGAGATGTCCGTGGCCACCTCGCGCGAGGTGAAACCCGAGAGGAAGATGAGCTCGCGCGCGCCCTGGTCCGACAGCGCCGCCGCCGAGGCCTCGTCCAGGAAGCCCTTGCGCACCGCGGCCCGGCGCAGCAGCGCGGGCTCCAGCCCCACCCCGTCGTCCTCCACCCGCAGCACCAGCCGGTTGCCGTCGCGCGCCGCGCCCAGCGTCAGCTTCCCGCGCGGGTGCTTGCCCGAGGCCACCCGGTCCACCCGCGACTCCAGCCCGTGGTCCAGCGCGTTGCGCACCAGGTGCAGCAGGGGATCTCTCAGCGCCTCCACCACCGCCCGGTCGGCGCGGGTGTCCTCGCCGTCCACCACCAGCTCCACTTCCTTGCCCAGCTCGCGCGCCAGGTCCCGCACCATGCGCGGGTAGGGCTCGAAGAGGACGGAGAGCGGCAGCATGCGCAGGCGCTGCACCTCGTCGGCCACGTAGCCGAGGTCGCGCAGCTCCTCGTTGGCCAGCAGCTTCGCCTCGCGGTGGAGGGTGGCGGCCAGCTCCTTCGCCTTGCCGAGCCGCTCGGCCAGCACCGCGGCCGCCGGGCCCAGGTCCTCCGCGGCCCGCGCCAGCAGGCTCAGCTCGCGGGCCAGCTCCAGACGCCGGAGGGTGGCCAGCTCGCGGCGGCGCGACACCTGGGTGAGGTTCGTCACCGCGCTCGTGAGCAGGTCCAGGCTCGCCACGCCGATGCGCACCGAGCCATCCGCCCGCGCGTCCGCCGAGCGCACCGCCGTCATGCTCGTCGTCCGAGGCGGGGGCTCGGAGCTCGCTGGCGGCATCTTCCCGATGCTGGCCGCGACGGTCGTGGTGGCATGCGCGCGCGGGAGCTCCACCGCCACGGTCCGTCCCACCGGGGGCGCCCGGGGCGCGGCGGCAGGAGGCGGCAGGTGGGACGTCTCCATCATCCGGGGCGGCACCACCAGCGAGGGCGCCGGAATCCCGAGCGGCGTCGAGCCCCACGCGGGGGTGACCTCCTCGCTGTCCCGGAGGTCCTTCGGAGCGTCCTTGCCCTTCACGTCCTTGCGCGTCGCGGCGCTGGACGGGTCCACCCGCAGCGCGGCGGAGTGGGCCGGGCCCCCCGGGGGCTCGCCCGCCCCTGGAAGGCTGGACACCTCCGTGCGGGTGCAGTCGCGCAACCAGCGCACCAGCTTGTCCACCTCGGGCGGCCGTTGATCAGGCGGGGCGGTGGTGCCCGCGAGCACCAGCACCGCGTCCGCGGCCTGGAGCAGCATGTCGATGGAGCGCTCGGACAGCGCGTGCTCGGCGCGCTCGGTGGAGCGCACCAGCTCCTCCATCTCGTGGACGACGGAGTTGATGTCGTCGAAGCCCATCATCCGGGCCTCGCCCTTGAGGCCATGCAGCTCGCGCAGCACGGTGCGGCCCGCCTCCAGGCTGGCCCCCGTCTCCAGCTCCATGATGCGGCGGTTGACGCGCTCCAGGCGCACCCCCACCAGCTCACGGAACTGCTTGAGCAGCTTCTCGCGCGCGCTCACCCGCCACCCCCGGGCGTGCCCCCCGGCGTCGACGGATCGATCTGGAAGCGCTCCACCACGCCCCTCAAGTCCCTCGCCAGGGTGGACAGGTCTCCGTTGGCACTGATGACCTGCTTGGTGGCGTTGTGGCTCTGCTGGGTGATGCGGAGGATGTCCGCCATCGCCTCGGCCAACAGGTCCGTGCCGCCCTGCTGCTGCTGGGTCGCCAGCGAGATGGCCCGCACCGCGTCCGAGGTGCGCCCGGCCAGCTCGACAATCTGCCGCAGCGACTCGGAGACCTGCTGCGCCAGCGTGGTGCCCGTCTCGGTGGCGCGCACGCCGCCCTCGGTCGCCATCACCGCCCCGCCCGAGGCGTCCTGCACCTCCTCGATGAGGCCTTCGATCTCCTTGGTGGACTCGATGACGTTCTCCGCCAGCCGGCGCATCTCCGCCGCCACCAGCGAGAAGCCCTGCCCCACCTCGCCCGCCTTGGTGCCCTCCAGCTCGGCGTTGAGCGCCAGCAGGTCCGACTTGTCGGCCACCCCGTTGATGAACTCGACAATCTTACCGATCTGCTGCACCCGCTTGTTCAACCGGGCCACCGCCGCGGCGATGGCCTGGTTGTCGTGGCGCATGCGGTTCATCGTCTCGAGGAAGGCCTCGGCGCTGGCCTGGCCGCCCTTGGCCGCCGCGAGCGTCTTGTGGGCGATCTCCGCCACCGAGCCCGCGTTCTCGGCGATCTGCCGCGCCGAGCGCGCCAGCTCCTCGGTGGTGGCGCTCGTCTCGTCCAGCGAGCTGGCCTGCTCGGCGGCGCCCGCCTCGTAGCGGGTGGAGGTGGAGAGGATCTCCTCGGTGGTGGAGCCGATGCGCGAGCCGGCGCGCTGCAACTGCGCCAGCACGTCCGCCAGGTGCGCCCGCATGGTGGAGAAGGCGGCGGAGACGGACCACACCTCGTCCTCGGCGGGGATGATGCGCGGGCGGCTCATGTCGCCCTCGGCGATGCGGTGGGCCTCCTCGCCGAGCTGACGCATGGGGCGGCCCAGGATGGTGCCCCCCAGGTAGGCGGCGGCCATGGCCACCGCGAAGACGAGCAGGCACAGCGCCCCGCCGGACAGGAGGGCCTCGGTGCGCAGCACCTCGACCAGCTCCGCCTGCCGCTCGGGGCGCGTCTCCATCAACACCTGATCGAACGCCCGGTGGGCCAGCGCCACGGAGACGTCCCAGATGAGCGCCGCCGGCGTCACCACGACGATGGCGGTGAAGATGACCAGCCGCGGGCGGATCTGCGAGCGCCGGGGCGCCGCGGCGATGGCCTGCACCGCCGTGAGCCCCAGGGAGCCCAGGTGCAGCGCCACATCCCGGGCCCGCATGGTGATGAGGCAGTACGTCAGCAGCGCGGAGAGCGGACCGAAGAGCAGCCCTGGCCAGCCCATGCGCAGCGCCAGGAAGAGGCTCATGGAGGGGCTCAGCACCCACATCCCCACGTTGACGAGGACGGAGGTGAGAAGCCACAGCGCGAGCGTGGAGTAGAAGGCGAAGTCCGCCAGCCGGTGGACCTCCAGCACCGCCTGCCCGAGCCGCTCCGGCGCGACGGGGCCCTCGGCGGCCTCCACGTCGCGCAGCACGCGCAGCCGGCGCAGGCAGAGGAAGCCCTCCACCGTCATGGCCATGAGGGAGAACACCCCCATGAGCTGGAGGAAGAGCGGGAAGCTCTCGCCGAGCTGCTCGTCCAGGGTGAGCTGCCCGTAGCGCCCCGCCAGGATGGCGGTGGTGAGGTTGGCGTAGAGGACCGAGAGCAACAGGCGGCGGCTGTAGGGCCGCCGGGGCCGCAGGAGGCGCAGGCTCGACATCACCCCTCCCTCTCGGCCACGCGGAAGCGCTGCACGGTGCCCTTCAGGTCCCTCGCCAGCGCGGACAGGTCCGTGTTGGCGGCCACCATCTGCTGGGTGGCCTCGGCGTTCTCCTCGGTGACGCGCAGGATGTCGCCCATGGCCGTGGCGAGCTGGTCCGTGCCCGTCTGCTGCTGCTGGGTGGCCAGCGAGATGGAGCGCACCGCGTGCGACGTCTGCCGCGCCAGCTCGAGGATGAGGCCCAGGCTCTGGTCCACCTGCGCCGCCAGCGAGGCCCCGCGCTCCGTCGTCTTCAAACCCGCCTCCGTGGCCATCACCGCGGCCTGGGTGGCGTCACGGATTTCGTCGATGAGCCGCTCAATGGCCAGCGTGGAGGACAGCACGTTCTCCGCCAGCCGCCGCATCTCCGCGGCCACCAGCGAGAAGCCCCGGCCCGGCTCGCCCGCCTTGGTGCCCTCCAGCTCGGCGTTGAGGGCCAGCAGGTCGGACTTGTCGGCGATCTCGTTGATGAACTCCACCACCTTGCCGATCTGCTGCACCCGCTTGTTGAGCCGCACCACCGCGTCGGCGATGGCCTGGTTGTCACCCTTCATGCGGTGCATGGCGGCGAGGAAGGCCGCCGCGCTGCGCTGACCGCTCTGGGCCGCCCCGAAGGTCGTCTCCGCCATGGCCGACACGGACTCGGCGTTGACGGCGATCTGCTGCGCCGAGCGCGCCAGCTCCTCGGTGGTGGCCCGCGTCTCGTTGAGCGAGATGGCCTGCTCCCCCGCCCCGCTCTCCTGGTCCGCCGAGGTGGCCACCAGTTGCTCGGTGGTGGAGGAGATTTGAAGCCCCGCGCGCTGCAACTGCACGAGCGCCTGGGCGAGCTGCGCCTGCATGCGGGTGAAGGCGGCGGAGACGGCCCACACCTCGTCCTCGGCGGGGATGAAGCGCGGGCTGCGCACCTCGCCCTGGGCGATGCGCGTGGCGTCCTCGGACAGGGCGCGCAGGGGCTCGGCGAACGCCGTGCCGGCCACGTACGCCGTGCCGAGCACCAGCAGCACCACCAGCCCGGCGAGCCCCCCCAGCGGCAGACCGGTGGCCCGGCGCGCCCGGTGCACCACCTCGCGCTGCACCTTGGGATCCCGCGTCTGGAGGATCTGATCGAACGTGCTCACGGTGCGCGTCACCGACACGTCGAGGATGAAGACGGACGGGCTGAGCACCGCCAGGGCGGTGAACAGCACCAGCCGCCGCCTCAGCCGCAGCTTCTCGGGGGGGATGGCGGCGATGACCTCCTGCGGGGACAGCCCCTGCGCGGCGATGCGCTCGGCGGTCCGACGGCTGCGGCGCACCACCATCAGGTAGACGAGCATCGCGGACAGCGGCCCGAGCGACAGGCCCACCAGCCCGATGCGGAACCCCATGATCCAGTGGGCGCCCGCCAGCGGGGTGAACGTCACCGCCAGCAGCAGCGCGCCGCCAAACCACCCCTGGAGGGTGAACCAGAAGCAGCGCCCGGGGATGCGACGCACCTCCTGCAGCGCCCGGCGCAGGTTGTCCGGCGTGGACGGCAGCCGCCCGAACTCCAGCGCCCGCAGCACGCGCAGCGCGTGACGCTCCTGGGCGCCGGACAGGGCGGCGTTCATCCCCAGCACCAGCACCACCAGCCCGAGGAAGAGCCAGCCACTGCCCGCGGGCTGCGAGTGGGTGAGCTGGCCGTACAGCAGTGCCAGCACCAGTCCCACCGAGCTCCCCAGCCAGGACGGACCCGTGGTCCAGACCGACAGGCCCTTGAGTCCCTCTTGTGCGCTCACGCGGCCTCCCGGGACGAGGGCGCCAGGAAGCGCCCGAACTCCACCAACGACATCAGGGGCCACAGCGCCCCGCGCGCCTGAACGAAACCGCGCAGGCTGCCACCGGCGATCTGCCGCAGCAGCGTCGGCGTCGGCAGCAGGGTGAGCGACTCGGCGTCGATCTCCAGCGCGTCCACGCCCACCGCCTCACCCGTGGCGGCCACGAGGATGCGCTCGGCCCCGGACGCCTCGCCGAAGCCCTGGCGCGCCGAACCGGCCGTTCCGCCGAACGTGGTGGGAGACTCGATGGTGGCCACCTCGTGCGCGGCGAACGCCACACGATCGGCCCCCGCCTGGCACAGGAGCATGCCCGCGATACGACTGCCCGTGAGCATGGTTCAGCTGCCCTGGCTGAGGTGATCGAACAGGCCGTCGGGATCGATGACGGCCACGTCGCGCTGGGCGCTGCGGGCGGGCCCTCGCAGGTGGAGGTGCACCCCGCTCGCTCCCAAGGGCTCCAGGCGACCGTCCACCTGGGACACCCCGGCCACCCGGCTGGCCGTGAGGGCCAGGGTGCCGCGAGGCAGCCGCACCAGCACCGCCCGGCGGGTGGGCTCGCTCTCCCCGGATACCAGAATGCCCATGTCCACCACCGGGATGACTTCGCCCCGGTGGGCGAAGACTCCCAGCAGGTGCCCGGGGGAACCGGGCACCCGGGTCAGCTCGGGGAAGCTGACCACTTCCGCCGCGCACTCAGCGGGCACGGCGTACCAGCTGCTGCCGCAGGCGAACACGAGGTAGGACTGCCGCGTCTCGGTCTCAGTCGAGGCCATCAGGGCGCGCAGCCTACCTCAAGGAACGCTAGCGCACGAACTCGACGCGACGGTTGGCTGCCCAGGCCTCCTCGGAGGAGGCATTGTCGGTCGGCCGGTTCTCCCCGTACCCCACCGTCTTCATCCGGTTGGCCGGCACGCCCAGGTCCACCAGGTACTTCTTCACCGAGGCGGCGCGCTTCTGGGAGAGCTGGAGGTTGTACTCCTCGGTCCCTCGCTCGTCCGCATGCCCGGCGAGCTCGATGGCGCCCGTGGCGCCCGTCTTGAGGCACTCGGCCAGCTCACCCAGGCGCGACTGGGCCTCGGAGGAGAGGGAGGCCTCGTTGAAGCCGAAGCGCAGCGGCTCCCAGTTGCACTCGGCCTTGGTGGCGGCGGCCACGCACTTGTTGTTCTGGCACTCCTGGCCCTCGGCGCAGTCGGTGGGCGAGTTGCAGGCGCCCGGCGGCGTCACGCAGCGGCCCTTCTGGCAGTCCTGGATGCCACCGCACTGCCCCTTGGAGGTGCACTGCGGCTCGGCGCACTTGCCGGCCTCGCAGATCTTCCCGGGGCACTGCTCATCGCGCGCGCACTCGGGGCCCTTGGGCACGCACTTGTTGCCCTGGCACGTGAAGTTCTCCTTGCAGTTGGCGTCGGCGGCGCACTCCTGGCACTGGCCGTTGACGCACACCTCGCCCTTCTCCTGGCAGGTCTCGTCGCTCTTGCAGTTGGGGTAGGTGACCGGGCAGCCCGCCAGCACCGCCACGGCCATGGCAAGCCCAGCGACCATCGAAATCCGACGCATTCTTCCTCCGAAAAAGATGACGTCCTACAGACGAGTCAACCCGCCCGCGTGTAGCCCGCCCTGGAACGCCGAGTCAAAGCCTTTTGTCCCCGTGGAACGTTGCACCCCAAGCCATCCGGGGACTGGGAAACCCTTGATAGGACGAAGCATTTCCGGAGCGGGACGCCCAGGCGAGGGCCTCTGCTAGGGTCCGTCCGCGAGGTGACGATGAAGCGCGTCTTGAAGATTGTCGGGCTGGTCCTGTTGCTCCCCATCCTCGCCGGGGTGGCGCTGTTCGTGAGCATGTTCGCCGGCAACCCGGAAATCCCCGATGGCCTCGAGCTGGAGGGCTTCGCCCGGGTGGTGAAGGACGGCTACGTCGGCGTGGGGGTGCTCGACGCCGGGGAGGGCCAGGTGGTCCTCATCGACTCGGGCACGGACCCCGAGGGCAAGCGGCTCCTGGCGGAGCTGGAGCGCCGCCACCTGGGGCCCGACGCGGTGAAGGCCATCTTCCTCACCCACGGACACGTGGACCACATCTCCGGCTGTCACCTCTTCCCCAAGGCCGAGGTGTTGGCGCTCGAGGCGGACGTGCCCCTCGCCGAGGGGAAGGCGAAGTCCCACGGCCCCATCACCGGGCTGCTGCCGATCGCCGACCGCCAGGTGCACGTCACCCGCGCGTTGAAGGACGGCGAGACGCTCCAGGTGGGCACCCTGCCCGTCCGCGTCTTCGCCATCCCCGGCCACACCGGGGGCAGCGCCGCGTACCTCGTCAACGGCGTCCTCTTCCTCGGCGACAGCGCGGACGCGACGAAGGACGGTCAGCTCGTCGGCGCCAAGTGGCCCGTCACCGATGACCGCGCCCAGAACCACGCGTCGCTCCAGGCGCTGGCCGCGCGGCTGAAGCCCGAGGAGGTGAGGCAGCTCGTCTTCTCGCACACCGGGGTGCTCGCCGGGTACGCGCCGCTCCAGGCCTTCGCGGCGAAGTGAGCCCCCTCACTTCTGGACATCCAGAAGCATCACACCTCCACCCACCTCACTTCTGGACGTCCAGAAGTCCCCGCCAAGGTGCGCCCCATGCCCGCGACCGTCCTCATCGTCGATGACGAGAAGAACATCCTGCTGACCCTCCAGACGTCGCTGCAGCTCGCGGGCTACCGCACGGAGCTGGCGGCCAGCGGCCAGGTGGCGCTGGACGTGGTGTCGGCGCGGCCGGTGGACGCGGTGCTGATGGACGTGAAGATGCCGGACATGGACGGGCTCACCGCCCTGGGCCGGCTGATGGAGATGAAGCCGGAGCTGCCGGTCATCATGATGTCCGGGCACGGCACCATCGACACGGCGGTGAAGGCCACGCAGCTCGGGGCGAGGGACTTCCTGGAGAAGCCCATCGCGAGGGACCGGTTGCTGGTGGCGCTGCGCAACGCGCTCAAGCAGCAGGCCATGCTGGAGGAGCTGCAGGCGCTGCGCGCGGAGGTGGGCCGCTACGACATGGTGGGCGGCGGCCCGGCCATGCAGCGCATCTTCTCGCTCATCCAGCGCACGGCGCCCTCGGAGGGCCGGGTGCTCATCACCGGTGAGAACGGCACCGGCAAGGAGCTCATCGCCCGGGCGCTGCACCAGAACTCCAAGCGCAAGAACGGGCCCTTCGTGAAGCTCAACTGCGCGGCGGTGCCGCACGAGCTCATCGAGAGCGAGCTGTTCGGCCACGAGAAGGGCGCCTTCACCGGAGCGGTGAGCGTGCGCCGGGGCAAGTTCGAGCTGGCCCACGAGGGCACGCTCTTCCTGGACGAGATCGGCGACATGCCCCAGGCCATGCAGGCCAAGCTGCTGCGCGTGCTGCAGGAGGGCGAGCTGGAGCGGGTGGGCGGCGCGGAGACCATCAAGGTGGACGTGCGCGTCATCGCCGCGACGAACAAGAACCTGGAGAAGGAGATCGAGGCGGCGCGCTTCCGCGAGGACCTCTACTACCGCATCAACGTGGTGCAGATTCACTCGCCGCCCCTGCGCGAGCGGCGGGAGGATCTGCCGGCGCTGATCGACGCCTTCCTGAAGGAGGCCTGCGCGCGCAACGGGCGTCGGCCGCTGTCGCTCTCGCCCGAGGCCCTGGGGGTGATGGCCGCCTACGACTACCCGGGCAACGTGCGCGAGCTGCGCAACCTGGTGGAGCGGCTGGCCATCCTCTGCGAGGGCCCCGTCGTCTCCGGCCCCGAGGCCGCCGAGCTGCTGCCGCGCGGCAAGGGTGGCACCGTGCCGCCGCCAGCGCCCGTCGACGCGGCCGGGGCCTCGGTCTCCATGCCTCGCCCCCCTGCTCCACTGACGCCGGCGGCTCCAGCCCCGGTGGCTCCGGCCCCCGCCAGCGGCTTCCGCCCCCGGGTGGACCGCACCTTCCGCGAGCAGGTGGAGGACGCCGAGCGGGAGATCATCCACCACACGCTCGTGCACACGCAGGACAACGTCACCGAGGCGGCGCGGCTGCTCGATCTGGAGCGCGGCCACTTCTACAAGAAGATGAAGGCCCTGGGCATCCGGCGCGGCGCGGAGAAGGACTCGGCGTCTGGCGGAAGTGAGGGGTAACAAGAGTCGACTGTCGGATGCCGCCGCGCCTGACGCACAGTGGCAACACGCGTCACGGACTCCACGCGAGGGGCTGCGGTAGGCTCGCCGCCCCCCTTCCGCGGAGAGCCTCGTGAGCCAGAAGCTGCACCGTCGAACGTTCCTGCAGTGCATCGCCGCCGTCGCCGCCAGCACCGCCTTTGGCTGCTCCAAGAACGAGGAGGCGACTCCCCCCGCCACCAGCCTGGAGCACTTCCCCCAGTCCGTGGCGTCCGGGGACCCTCGCGCCGACAGCGTGGTGCTGTGGACGCGCGCCATCGATCCCAAGCGCGCGAGCGCCGCCACCCGGCTCTCGCTCCAGGTGGGCACGGATCCCGAGCTCCGCTCGCTCGTGCTCGAGCTGGACGGGCTCGAGGCGCTGCCCGCGCATGACCACACCCTCAAGGTGAAGGTGACGAACCTCCAGCCGAGGACCACCTACTACTACCGCTTCTCCCAGGAGCTGGACGGCCAGCGGTACACCTCGCCGGTGGGCCGCACCCGCACCGCGCCCGCTCGGGGCCAGGACGTCCCCGTGCGCTTCGTCTTCGCGAGCTGCCAGGACTTCATCGGCCGCTACTACAACACCTGGCAGTACCTGCTGCAGCGTGACGAGGACCTCGACTTCGTGGTGTTCCTCGGCGACTACATCTACGAGACCACCGGCGACACCTCCTTCCAGACGCCCGATGAGAGCCGCACGGTGCGCTTCAGCGAGCCCTCCACGGCGATCCAGCGGGGCTCGGGAAACAACCTCGCCGCGGCGTCCGTCTCCAACTACCGCGACCTCTACCGCACGCTGCACGCGGACCCCATCCTGCGGCAGGTCCACGAGCGCTACCCCTTCATCGTCGTCTGGGACGACCACGAGTTCTCCAACGACAGCTGGGGCGCTACCGGGACGTACTCGAATGGCCGCGGCGATGAGCGCTCGGAGGAGCGCAAGCGCAACTCGGAGCAGGCCTTCCACGAGTACCTGCCGCTCGACACCCTGGACTCGGGCGCGGGCGCCATCGACGTGGACAGCGTGCCCCGCTACCCCGACACGCGCATCTACCGCGACTTCGACTACGGCAAGAACCTCAAGCTGCTCGTCACCGACACGCGCACCTACCGGCCGGACCACCTCATCCCCGAGGACGCCTACCCCGGCACGGTGGTGATGGACGCGGCGGCGCTCACGGCCACGGGCGCCGCGGCGGCGCTCTCGTCCGACCTCTACGCGTACGTGGACATCGACGCGGCGGAGTACGCCCAGCAGAAGCAGGGGCTGCAACAGGCCTACCAGCAGCTCGCGCTCCAGGCGGGGCTCGGCGCGGAGTCGGCCGCCAGGGCGGTGCAGCACGTGCGCGGCAACCTCGCGCTGGCGTACGTCAACCAGGTCCTCGCGAAGCTCGGCGCCGCGCCCATCAGCCCGACCGGCAAGCCTCGCGGGCTCGCCTACGTGCACCTGGGAAAGACGGACCTCTTCAATGAGATTGGCTCGCGCTACGTCGTGGTGAAGCAGACCTACGACCTGTACTCCGCGTACCGGTACGCGGTGACACAGCGCGCCAGCGAGAACGTGCTGGGCAACACGCAGGAGGCGTGGCTGCGCGAGACGGTGCGCGCGGCGGACAACACCTGGAAGGTGGTGGTGAGCTCCGTGTCCCTCACCTCGATGGTGTGGGACCTGAGCGACCTCGCGGACGCGCCGGCCAACCTCCGCACCCGCTTCTACTTCAACGCGGACCAGTGGGACGGCTTCCCCAACAAGCGCGCCGAGCTGCTCGAGTTCCTGCGGGACAGCAACGTGCGCAACGCGCTCTTCATCTCCGGGGACATCCACTCCTCCTTCGCCTCGGTGGAGCAGGGCGTGCCCACCCTCACCACGCCGGCCATCTCGTCCACCGCCGTGAAGGACTTGGCCGGGGGCTCGGTGATCGCCGCGGGCTACCCGGCCACCAGCTCCATCTACCGCCGCGTCGTCACCGAGATGGATGCCACCCTGCGCGCGAGCAACCCCGGCCTCACCTTCACCAACACCGACGCGCATGGCTTCGTGGTGCTCGAGGTGCGCGCGGAGGAGGCGCTCGCCACCTTCCACCTCCTCCCC
>NZ_DASVSO010000096.1:0-16743 GCF_036388035.1 Archangium sp. | reverse complement strand
CCCAGCGGGCTGTTCGCGTTCTGGCCGGGTGGCCCGGGCGACGTGCAGGTGACGGCGCAGGCGGTGGAGTTCCTCGACGCGGCCCGGCGCGCGGGCCTGAAGGTGGACGAGAAGCTGCTGACGCGCGCGGTGGAGGGCCTCAAGCGCGTGCTGCGCAGCGACTACCCGGGCCTCGTGCAGGAGTGGCGCTACAGCCAGCAGACGGCGGCGCTGCGGGCCCTCTCCCGCGTGGGCGCGCTGGACGAGCACTACCTCATCGACCTCTTCCAGCTCCGGGAGCGCCTGGACATCCAGAGCCTCGCGGACCTCGCCAGCACCATGTCCACCCAGTCCTCGCGCTACGGCTCCAACCTGGAGGTGCTGCGCAAGGAGCTGTGGGACAGCGTCATCATCAAGCTGAACAAGGGCAAGCCCGTCTTCGAGGGCCTCAAGTGGCGCCGCACCTCGTGGGGCTACTACGGCTTCATCAGCTCGCAGCCCTCCAGCGTGGCGTCCGTCTTCGAGGCGCTGGTGCGGATCGACCCGAGCAACGAGCGGCTCGACCAGGTGCGCGACGCGCTCCTCTCCTACGCGCACGCGGAGCTGGGCTTTGGCAGCACCTACGAGAACCGCCGCGCCCTGGCCGCCCTGGCCGTGTACCTGGAGAAGGCGAAGCCGGCGGTGCCGGACACCACCGTGACGCTCTCCTCGGGGCAGAACCTCCGCGTCAACGCGGACACGAAGACGGCCTCCAGCGAGGTGACGGGCGATGCGCCCCTGTCCGCCACGGTGAAGGGCGGGCCGGTGGGCGTGCGCGTGGAGGCCCGCTACGTGCCGGCCACGCCGGGAGACAAGGTGGAGCCGCTCAAGCAGGGCTTCATCGTCTCGCGCAACACCACCTGGCTGCACGCGGACGGCTCGGAGCAGACGTACTTCGACGACAAGGCCGGCGAGGTGAGGGAGCTGGCGGTGGGCGACATCCTCGAGCTGCACGCGCGGCTCGTCACCGACGAGGACCGCAACCACGTGGCCCTGGTGGTGCCCTTCGCCGCGGGCCTGGAGCCCCTCAACCCCGAGCTGGCGAATGCCTCCTCGGACGCGAAGCCGTCGCAGGCGGACTCGACGCAGCCGGCCTACGTGCAGCGGCTGGACCACGAGGTGCGCTACTACTTCCTGCGGCTGCCACGTGGCACGCACACCTTCCACTTCCGGGTGCGCGCCGCCACCGAGGGCTCCTTCGTCCACCCCGCCCCCTACGCCGAGATGATGTACCGGGAGACGGTGCGGGGCCGCGGCGAGGGCCTGCGCGTCGTGGTGAAGGGAGAGCATGAGAAGTAGGAGCACACGCTGGCGGAGGGCGGCGGCCGTCGCCCTCGTGCTGGTGGCGGTGGGCGCCTGGTGCGGCTCCCGCCTCCAGGACGGGCTGCTCGCCTACGAGCCCTCGCGCCTCGTGCTGGACCGGCGGGGCGCGTACCTGGGCGAGGTGCCCGGAGCGGGCGAGGAGCTCGGCTACTGGCCGATGCCCTACGTGCTGCCCGAGCGCATCGTCCAGGCCACGCTCACCACCGAGGATCGGCACTTCTACGAGCACCCGGGCGTGTACCTGCCGTCGGTGGGGCGAGCGCTGGTGCAGAACGTGCGCAACCTGCGCGTCATCTCCGGGGCGTCCACGCTGGCCATGCAGGTGGCGCGGATGCAGACGCCCGGGGAGCGCAACCTGGGACGCAAGGCCCGCGAGGCGGTGGAGGCCCTGCTGCTGGTGCGGCGGCACGGGCACGAGAAGGTGCTGCGCCAGTACCTGGCCATCGCCCCGTACGGCAACCGGGTACACGGGGTGGTGCGCGCGGCGCGCCTCTACTTCGACAAGCCCGTGGAGGACCTGTCGTGGGCGCAGGCGGCCTTCCTCGCGGGCCTGCCGCAGCTTCCCGGACGGATGAACCCGTACACGGAGGAGGGCCTGCGGCGCGCCCTCAAGCGCAGCCACCGCATCCTCCGAGCCCTGCACGAGAAGGGCGTCCTCTCGCGCGAGGACTGGGAGCAGGCCCGGCAGGCGGACCTCGGCCTCGTGCCCCGGCCCCAGCGCATGCCCGAGGCGCTGCACGCGGTGTTGGAGTGGAGCGCGCTGTCCCGCGCGCGCCCCGAGCCCATCTCCACGGCCACGCTCGACCTGGAGATTCAGTCGAAGGTGGCGAACATCCTCCAGCTCAACCTCAACCGGCTGGATGGCACGGGGGCGGGCAACACCGCCGCGCTGGTGGTGGACACGGAGACGGGGGACGTCCTCGCGTATGTGGGCTCGCGGGACTTCTTCAGCGAGGAGCACCGGGGCGCCATCGACTTCGTGAAGCAGCGGCGCTCGCCGGGCTCCACGCTCAAGCCCTTCATCTACGGACTGGCACTGGAGAAGGGCTCCGTCACCGCCGCCACCGAGCTGGCGGATACGCCGATGGACGTGCGGACGGAGAGCGGACGCAGCTACCTGCCGGAGAACGTCAACCACAACTTCCTCGGGCCCATGCTGCTGCGCGAGGCGTTGAGCAACTCGCGCAACATCCCCGCGCTGCGCGTGCTGGAAGAGGTGGGTGTGGAGTCCACGCTGCGCTTCCTGGAGAAGGCGGGCGCGGGCGGCATCTCGTACGAGCCGGACCGGTACGGGCTCGGGCTGGCGGTGGGCAACCTACACGTCACGCTGGAGGAGCTGACGGGGCTGTACCTGGTGCTCGCCCACGAGGGAGAGACGCGCCCACTGCGGCGCTTCGTCGACGAGCCCGTGGCCCCCTCTCGCCGGCTGATGACGCGCGAGGCGGCCCAACTGGTGCGCCACATCCTCGCGGATCCGCTGGCCCGGCGGCCGACGTTCGCCGCGGGCAGCGCCTTGGATTACCCCTACGCCGTGGCGGTGAAGACAGGCACCAGCCAGGGCTACCGGGACGCGTGGGCGGTGGCCTTCAGCGATCGGCTGCTCGTGGCGGTGTGGGTGGGCAACCACGACTGGCGCCGGATGAATGGCCTGGGCGGGCTCATGGGCGCGGCTGGCGCGGTGCATGAAATCCTGGACGCGGTGATGCCCGAGTGGCGCCCCTACCGGCCCGTGCTCGACACCTTCGCGCCGCCCGGAGGCGCACTGGCCGTCGACGTGTGCCCGCTGTCGGGCCGGCTGGCCGGACCGGACTGTGCCCACCGCAAGAGCGAGTGGTTCGTCCCGGGCACGGCCCCGACGGAGCCCTGCCCCTTCCACGCGCGCGTGAAGCTGGACCGGCGCAACGGCCTGCGGGCGGGCCCCACCTGCCCGGAGCGCGAGGTGGTGACGCGGGTGATGCTGGCGCTGCCCGAGGAGTACGAGCAGTGGGCGCGGCGGCAGCACCTGGACATCGCGCCGCTGCGGGAGAGCCCGCTCTGCCCGACCCATCCGGAACAACTGGAGCCGAAGGTGGCCATCCGCGAGCCGAGGGGGACGGTACGCCTGCTGTACGACCCGGACACGCCCGCGTCGGCCTCGACGCTGCGGCTGACGGCGGACGTGACACCGAGCACGGAGCCCATCGTGTGGCTGGTGGACGGCGTGCCAGTGGCCACGGTGAGCTGGCCCCACGAGTTCCGCTGGAGCGTGCGCCCCGGCCAGCATGTCATCACCGCCGCCATGGTGCACCGCCCCCAGGTCAGCCAGCCTGTGACGGTGGTGGTGGAAGACTGACGAGCCGTGCTACGCGCCCGAGCCGGCTCTCGAATGAGCCACCTCAAAGGAGCGACACGATGCGCAAGATGATGCTCATGGCGGCCCTTGCCATGCCGATGCTGGGCTGTGCCAACAACGGCCCCGCGGAGGAAGCCTGGACGCTGACCACCATCGCCGATGCCCGCAGTGGCATCGCCAAGCCGGTTGATCTGGGCGAGCCGGGCGATTCTCCGGGCGACATGTTCGTGTTTGACCAGCCGTTGCTGAATGCGTCCCAGCAGAACATTGGCTCGAACAGTGGTTACTGCGTCCGGACGCTGCCCGGTCAGTTCAGCGAGTGCCAGTGGACGCTCACGATGGCCGACGGCACCATCACCGTCGCGGGCCGGGAAGCCGAGAGCGGCACCTCGCTGATCCCGATCATCGGTGGCACGGGCACCTTCGTGGGTGCGAGCGGTGTGCTGGCCACCACCCCCAATGGAGACCGGACGTTCACCCAGGTGCTCACGCTGACGAAGCCGAAGCAGTGAGTTGAACTTAGACTTCCTCGTCAGGCAGGAGCGTGCGCAGCAGCTCGTCGTCGGGACCTAGCGGGCGCCAGCCGGGCGGCGGCGGCGCAGCGCGGAGCGCAGCCCTGGCTTGCTCGACGCGCTTTTGATGAGTTTCTGGAGTGTAGGTACCCCAACGGGCAAGTGCATGAGCGACATCGAAGCGGTTGGCATCGTCCAGCACGGCCGGCCAGCCGCTCGGGAGATGCTGGGACAGCTCACGCACGAGCTGCCCGCGCACCAACCGTGTGACCTGCCGGCTTCGCTCCGCCTCGGCGACCAACCCGCTGAACACCTGCACCGCGGCGATGTCATCCTCGCCAAGCTCATCGGCCAGCGCCACCAGCGAGGCGGTAGGGCGTGCCTCGGCGAAGGCGGTCAGCGAGTCATAACCTCGCTCGCGGACCCGCTCATAGAGGCGCACCTTCCAGTTGCCCTCCCAAGAACGGTCCTCGCTCATTTTCCACCCCAGGGCGTGAAACTCATCGGGATCTTGTACTCCTTCATATACCCCGCGACGACCTTCAGGACCTCGCTTCGTGTCAACGTTCGACCCGCCTCGATCTCGGTGGCGCGCAGCACCTTCATGATCATCTGGTTCCATTCGCCGGGCCATGTGCGCCCCAGCTGCCAGTCTGGAGAACTCGCCTGAGATGCGGCGCGTGGAGCCCGATACGTCGCCAACGACCTTGAGAAACGCGAGCTGGGCCACGAGGGTGCGCTGCCGCTTAGACTCCGCTTCATCGCGGTGGTGTCAGCGACGCACAGCCGGTGGACAGCAGGGTCATGGCGAGCAGCAGCCCCACCCTCCGGGCCCGCGGCGAGTCAGCGTGCATTGTCCACCCCAGGCCCACGGGCGCAGCGCGCCTTCGAAGCCAATTTCGGAGATACCCGACTCACCCAAGGCGTGCCAGTCCCGGCACGGTCTCATGGAGAACCAAGCGAAGTGGTAGGGTTGAGTGTACGGCCCAACTGCTCATGCCCTGCCTGGACGAAGCCACCTTCACGGAGCTGCTGCTGGGCGAGCTGTCGCCGGCACGCGCGGCGGAAGTCGACGCGCACCTGGACGCGTGCCCCTCCTGCCGTCGGCTGGTCGCGGACGGCCTGCGCGCCCACACGCCCACTGCCTCGCGGGCCACTCCCCTCCGGCCCGTGTCCATGGCGACGCCGGAGCGCCCCAATCGCCTCCCCGCCGCGGAGGCCGTGCTGGAGCGTGGCACCGCCGTGGGCCGCTACCTCGTCCTGGAGAAGCTGGCCGCCGGGGGCATGGGCGTGGTGTACGCCGCCTATGACCCGGAGCTCGACAGGCGGGTCGCGCTGAAGCTGCTGCGCGTCACGGCCCTCGGACTCGACGCGGAGGAGGGCCGCCAGCATCTGCTGCGGGAAGCGCAGGCCATGGCCCGCGTCTCCCACCCCAACGTGGTGCCCGTCTACGACGTGGGCACCTTTGGCCAGCAGATCTTCCTCGCCATGGAGCTGGTGCAAGCCCAGACCCTGCGCCTGTGGCTGAAGGAGTCCCCTCGCTCGTGGCGTCAGGTGCTCACCCTCTTCACGGACGCGGGCCGGGGCCTTGCCGCCGCGCATGCGGCCGGTGTGGTGCATGGGGACTTCAAACCCGAGAACCTCCTGGTGGGCACGGAGGGCCGGGTCCGCATCACCGACTTCGGACTCGCCCACACCGCCTCGGACGCCTCCAGCGCGGAGGAGACGCCCGTGGCTGGCGGCACTCCCGCCTACATGGCCCCGGAGCTGCTCGCCTCCGGAGGCCGTGCCGATGCCCGGAGCGACCAGTTCGCCTTCTGCGTGTCCCTCTACGAGGCCCTCTACGGCGAGCGCCCCTTCGCCGGCTCCAGCGTGCGAGAGGTGTCGGACGAGGCCCGCGCCGGCCGGGTCCTCCCCTCCCCCAAGGGCTCCCCCGTGCCGCCGTGGCTGCGGCGCGTGGTACTGCGCGGGTTGGCCGTCTCACCCACGGAGCGCCACGCCTCCCTGGAGGCACTGCTCGCCGCGCTGTCGGACGACCCGTCCGTGCGCGCGAAGCGGCGCCTGCGCCAGATGGGGGGCCTCGCCCTGGTGTTGGGCGCTGTCGGCGTCACCCACGCGGTCCATACGGCCGACGCCCGGAGCTGCGGAGACACGGCCCAGGTATTCGATGGCGTGTGGGACGCCACGAGCCGTCAGCGCATCGAGGCCGCCTTCCTCGCCACCGGCAAGCCCTTCGCCGCCACGGCCTGGCTGCGCGTGCGGCAGTCGCTCGACGCCTACACCACCGCGTGGACCACGGAACGCACCGCCGCGTGCGAGGCCACCCGGGTGCGGCACGAGCAGTCCGAGGAGGTACTCGCCCAGCGCCTGCGCTGCCTGGACGGACGGCTCGCGGAGGTGAGCGCGCTCGCCCGGCTCTTCACCCAGGCGGACGCGGAGGTGGTCGAGCAGGCGGCGCGCGCGGCGAAGGGGCTTCCCCCCGTGGCCGACTGCGCCGAGGTCGCCGCGCCCTCCGCGGGGCCCCTCCCCTCGGAGCCGGCGGCCCGCGAGCGCGCGGAGGCGCTCCGCCGGACGCTGGTGCAGGCCCGGGTGCTCAAGGCGGCGGGCAAGTACACCCAAGGCGTGGCCCTGGTGGAGCCCGTGGCGACGGCGGCGAAGGCCTCGGGCCACCGCTACGTCACCGCCGACGCCTTCCTCCTGTTGGGCGAACTGCGCGACAAGGCCGGCGACTGGCAGGGCGCGGAGTCCGCCCTCTTCGAGGCGCTGCGAGCCGCGGAGTCCGGGCGCAACGACGAGGCCGCCGCGCGCGCCTGGACGCTGCTGGTGAGCGTGACGGGCGAGAAGCTGGAGCGGTACGACCTGGCCCACCGCTGGCACGAGCGCGCCGAGGTGGCCATCGAGCGTCTGGGCGGCAACGAGGTGCTGCGCGCCCGGCTCCTCACCTACGCGGCCACCACGCTGTACGCGGAGGGCCGCTACGCCGAGGCCGCCGAGCAGCAGGAAGCGGCGCTCGCGCGGCTGGAGAAGGCCTTCGGTCCCGACAGCCTGGAGGCGGCGGACGTGCGCCAGGACCTGGGCAGCGCGCGGCTGGCTCAGGGCCGTGTGGACGAGGGGCTCGGACACCTGAAGCGCGCGGTGGAGCTGCGCCGCGAGGCCCTGGGCGAGGAGCACCCGGACGTGGCGCGGGCCCGGCTCGCGCTCGCCGAGGCGCACTGGCAGGAGCGAGACTTGCCCGAGGCGGAGCGGCTGTCTCGCGGCGCGCTGGAGTCGCTGGAGCGCTCGCTCGGCCCGGAGCACCCCGGCGTGGGAGATGCCCTCAACCTGCTCGCCCTGGCGCTCCAATCGCAGAAGCGGCTGGACGAGGCGCTGTCCCTCTTCGAGCGCGCCCTGCGCATCGTGGAGAAGACGGAGGGCCCGGACAGCTCCGGCGCGGCGTCGCTCGAGCACAACATCGCCGGAGTCCTCTCGCAGCAGGGGCGGCTGGACGAAGCGCTGGCCCGCTTCCAGGACGTGCTGGTGCGCAAGGAGAAGAAGCTCGGGCCGAGCCACCCGCATCTCGTGCCGGTGCTGCGCTACCTGGGCAACACGCTGCGCAAGCAGGGCAAGCACCGCGAGGCACTGCCGCACTTCGAGCGGGCCGTCGCCATTCAAACCGCCCAGCCCGATGACGCCCTCTCCGGCTGGACGGGGGCCCACCTGGACCTGGGCCGGGCGCTCCTGGAGGCGAAGCAACCCCGGGACGCACGGGTGCCCCTGGAGAAGGTGCTGGCCGGCTGGGAGCGCGCGAAGCCCACACCCGTCGAGCGCGTCAACACCCGCCTCTTCCTCGCGCGGGCGCTGTGGGACGCGAAGGAGGACCGGGCCCGGGCGCTGCGGCTGGCGCACGAGGCACGGGCCCTCGCCCTCGAGGCGGGCGACGCGGGAGCGCGCGTGCTCGAGTCCGTGGATGCGTGGCTCGCCGCACGCCCGTAAAACCGGTCGGGGACCGCTCGCGACATGGTTAGGCTGCCACACCATGAGAGTCATCCCCTGGATTCTTGGCGCCGTCCTGGCCACGGCCTGCCATGCCCCGCGTGCGAGCACCCTCCCCCAAGAGGCTCCGGCGTGTGTGCTCGACACCCCACCCGAGCTCATCGCGGTGGAGGAGCCCAAACCGGGAGAGCTGAATGAGTTCTTCGATCTGCCGGATGCGCCCGCGTGGTGGGCACCCGCGCCCATGGACGCCGAGCGCGAGCAATACCGCGCGGCGCTGGTGACGAGGATTGGGGAGCAGGGCGTGCGGCAACGTGCCCTGCTCCAACGCCAGCATGACCTTCAGCTCACGATGGCCGACAAGCGCAGGCACCGCGAGTCGGAGAACACCGGGCGCGTCCTCGATGGAAGCGCTGGCCAGGAGGGCCCCGCGTCCTGCCTGGAGTGGCGGCTCTTCCAACGCCAGGCGCACCGCTACCCCATGCTCGCGCACCCCACCGAGTTCGGGGCGTACATCCTGCGCGGCCACGGGCGACTCCGGGTGTACCTGTCGGGCAGTGACAGTGTCGGCGGCAAGCTGCGGCACGAGGTGAGGGACCGGGTGGTCGCGGACGTGGCCAACGGCTTCGAGCCGGTGGCGCACCTCCACAACCACCCCTTCATGTTCGACCGCGTGCCGGGGGACCGCATGTACACCACCGAGGACTCGGTGAATGAGATCGGCGGAGCGCTCGCCCCGAGCCTCACCGACGTGCAAGCCTACCGGGGCATGCGCGAGCACTTCGGCCTGAAGGGCGCGTGGCTGACCAACGGGCTGGACAGCATCCACTACACGGCCGAGGACTTCGACCGGCTCTCCGCCTGGGACTGAGTCATGCCCCCGGGGAGGCGGTCTCAGCCGGTACGCCCCACCAGGGAGGGGGAGACGCCCGCGGCGGCGGTAAACCCACCGTCGACGGCGAAGTCCTGGCCGGTGACGAAGGAGGCCTTGTCGCTGAAGAGGAAGGCGACGAGCCCGGCCACCTCCTCGGGCGTGCCCACGCGGTTCATCGGGTGGAGCGAGGCGGCGAAGGCGCGCCCCTGCGGATCATCGAGCCGCCAGCCCTCGGTGGCCATCTCCGACTCGACGACGCCGGGGCTCACCGCGTTCACCCGGATGCCCTTCTGCGCGTAGTCGATGGCGGCACCGCGCGTGAGCGCGAGGAGGCCCGCCTTGGTGGCGCTGTAGCCGGCGAGCCCCGGCAGGGCGCGCGAGGCGCCCACCGAGGCGCAGTTGACGATGGAGCCCCCGCCGCTCTCGAGCATCGCCTTGAGCTGGTACTTCATGCACCAGAAGGCGCCGCGCAGGTTGGTGTTCATCACCAGGTCGTACTCCTCATTGGTCATCTCGGTGAGCGGCTTCATCACGCCGGCACCGGCGTTGTTGAAGGCGCAGTCGAGGCGGCCATAGGTGGAGAGGGTGCTGCCCACGAGCGCCTCGATGTCGCGCTCGACGTGCATGTCGGCGGTGACCCAGGTGACCTCGCCCCCGAGCTGCCGGATGTGGGCCACGAGCTCGCGGCCCTTGTCCTCGCGTCGCGCGCTCGCGACCACCTTGGCGCCCTCGGCGGCGAGCGCGATGGCCGTGGCCCGGCCGATGCCCGAGCTCGCGCCCGTCACGAGGATTACCTTGCCATTCAGCATACCCATGTCGATTTCCCCCATACGGAGTGTGAACGAGCGCCCCGGCGGTGAGCGGGCCGGGCACCCGAGATGCTCGGCCATGGTAGCCGGGCGACTGACGCGCCGCCTCGGGTGCGCCCCGACCCAGGGGGATTGACGGGACCCCCTGTACTCCGCAGCATGACGTCACCCGCATGCTCGTTCCTCCCGTCTACCGCCGCTGGGTGACCTGTCCCGAGCCGCGCCCGCAGGCCAACCTCCGCCTGTTCTGCTTCCACTTCGCGGGGGGTGACTCCTCGCTCTTCCGGCTGTGGACGAAGCAGCTCCCCGCCTCCATCGAGGTCTGTCCCATCGAGCTGCCGGGCCGGGCCAGCCGCCGCGCCGAGCCCCCCATCACCGCCTTCCCCGAGCTGCTCGAGAAGGTGGCGAGCATGGTGCGCCCCTTCCTCAAGGATCGCCCCTCCGTCTTCTTCGGGCACAGCTTCGGCGGCATCACCGCCTTCGAGCTGACGCGCTGGCTGCGCCGCCAGGGCGGCCCCCTGCCGCTGCGCCTCTTCCTGTCGGCCTGCCCGGCGCTGCACATGCGGCCCCGGCCCGCCCCGCCCATCAGCCACCTGTCGGACGCGGAGTTCCTGGAGCAGATCGCCAGCCGCTATGGCGCCCCCCGGGAGGTGCTCGCCAGTGACGACGTGCGGGACACGGTGCTGCCCGCGTTGCGCGCGGATCTGCTCGTCGCCGAGAGCTACCGCTACGCCGAGGAGCCCCCGCTGGACGTGCCCATCTCGTCCTTCGGCGCCTGGGAGGACCCCGAGGTCAGCCCCGCGGAGGCGGAGGCGTGGAGCCAGCAGACCACCACCGACTTCCGGCTGCGCATGTTCCCGGGCAACCACTTCTTCCTCGCGGCCGAGCGGGCGCGACTGCACCAGGCCATCCTCGAGGATCTCCAGGGTCAAGTCGGCCTCAACGCCTGACGGGCGGCCCCGGCAATTTCCCCGGCGGCTCGGGCGTTCCCGGTAGTCCGCCGCCCCCGCCGTGCTCCCCTGGTTACCCGACAGGCGGCCTCCGAGGACCCCGTCCGTGCTCACCCGCTACTCCGACTGGAAGAAGCCGACCGACGCGGCCTACGCGTTCCCGCTGCGCGCGGTCACCCCGGAGCTTCCCGCGCCTGGGACTCGGAGTGACATCCGGCAGGTCGCCCGTGAGGTTCTCGGGGACGAAGGGGCGGAGCGTTTCGAGCAGCGGATCCACCGCTGGTCCGGCCCGGAGGACGTGGTCGGCGAGGCGGGTGAGAAGCCCTACGCGGGGCAGCAGCACACCTTCGCGGAGCACGCGTGGCGGGAGGCGCTCACGATGCGCGAGCTCGACGCGGTGCTGCGGGGCGACGTCCGGGTGATGAGGGGCCGCGCCGGGCAGACGGACTACGTGCTGCGCGACCACCACATGCTCGACGTGGCCCTCTACCACTACCGCACGACGGGGGAGCTGCCGCGCGCCCTCTTCCACGCGGATCGCCACTCCGACTGGTGCAAGGACAGCTTCCTCGAGTCGCGCACGCCCCCGCAGGCGGCCACCTGGTGGAAGCTCCTCGAGGGGCTCAAGCGGCCGGAGGGCGCCGAGCCCGTGCTCACCGAGCAGGACGTCTTCTTCACCACCGCCCAGGCCGAGCACCGGCCCTGGATGACGGGCCGGAACGTGGACGCCTCCCTGCGCGTGCCCTGGTTCGTGGACACCGGGGAGCTGCACTGGCGGCAGGTGCTCGAGCGGCCCGGCGCGACCGGGACGGATTGGATCTCCTTGGACCTGGACTACTTCCAGCCCTCGCCGCAGCTGCGGTTGAGCGGCGGCCTGCTGAGGGATGCGCGCTTCCACGGGATGATGGCGCAAGCCCGGGTCCGGGTCTTCGTGCTCTCGCCCCAGTTCACCAATGGGGGAGACAAGATCGACCCCTGGGAAATCCAGGGCGGCCTGCACTCGACGCTCCGGCTGTTGAACCTGGTGCGCCGGCTGCCGGGCAAGCCTCGCCGCTGACTGTCCGACACGTCCGCCGGGGAGGCCTTTCCTCCGCTCGGGAGGCGGCGTAGCGTAGCCTCCTGGTCATTTTTCATTCGGGGGCGATGCCGTATGTTGGATGAGCAGGAGCTCACCCTGCAGCTCGTGGAAGCACTGAGCAGCTCGCTGGAGCTGTCCGAGGTGCTGCCGCGGGCATACACGGTGCTGTCGCGACTGCTCCCGGCGGACTATGCGGCGCTCTGCGTGTCCGACCCGGACCGCCCCGGCGGCTACGAGTGGGCCGTGGCGAAGATGCCCCTGGAGTTCTTCTCGCACTACCACGAGTTCGCGCACGAGGACTTCGTCCGGGGCGCCGTGGCGCGCCAGCCCAACGTGGTGCTGCGCGACTCGGAGATGCTGCCGCGGCCGGAGCTCCAGCGCAGCCTGCTGTACCGGCGCTGCCGCGAGCTGGAGATGCCGCTGGAGCACGTCATGGCCGTGCTGCTGGACATGAAGCACGCCTGGCACGGCGGCATCACCCTGTACCGGGACAGCCCCCGGCCCTTCTCGGAGCGGGACCGGGCGCTGCTGCAACGCCTGACGCCAGTGCTGGCCAGCACGATGCGCAACTGCAAGATGCTCGGCGAGGTGAGCCGCCGGGGCGCGCTGCTGGAGTCCCTCTTCCACCACCAGGGCGCCGAGTCGATCGTCCTGCGTCCGCCGGACACCGAGCTGATGCGCACGGCCCGAGCCACCGTGCTGCTGGAGCGGTGGTTCGCCCCCATGGAGCGAGGACCGGGCGGGCTGCCAGGAGTCCTGAGGGAGCAGCTCGCGCGGCTGGTGGACGCCGCCGCGCGAGGGGCCAGCACACCCGACACCTGGACGCGCACGGGCCCCGGCATGGAACTGCGCGTCTCCTACGTGCCCCTTCCCGTGGACGCCAGCGGCACGAGGCCCTGGGCCCTCGTGCTCCAGGAGATGTCGAACACCCCGCCCCTGCCGGAGTCGTGGCGTCAGCGCCTCACCGAGCGAGAGGTCGAGGTGGTGACCTGCGTCCTCCGGGGCTGGGACAACCAGCTCATCGCCGACGAGCTCGGCTGCAGCCTGGGCACCGTGAAGAAGCACCTCCAGCGCATCTTCGACAAGCTGGGCGTGGACAGCCGGACCGCGCTGCTGCACCGCGCCACCCGGCCCGAGCTGGAGTCCTGAAAGACGACGGGCGGCCCCTCCGTGAGGAAGGACCGCCCGCCGTTCACTCCCTACCGTCCAGCCGGGTTACGGCCTGGTGTAGTTGAGGGTCAGGCTGTAGCTGGCCGTGCCCGAGCCGGCGCCGCGCACCATGACGTAGGCGCTGCTCTGGCCGGCCGGCACCGTCAGGGTGCACGTCTCGGAGGCACCACTCGTGGCCGGGCGGCAGTCATAGAGGCTGGTGGTGGGCGCCGAGCCGAAGCGCACGTACAGGTCGGGGTTGCGCGTGCCCGTCATGGTCACCGTGAAGGTGGAGCCGGCCACCACGCTGTACGGGCCGTGGTTGACGTTGGTGTTCTTGCCCACGGAGCCGCTGACCGTCTCGGTCACCGGCGTGCCGGTGCCGCCGCCACCGCCGTCCGAGCCGCTGTAGCTGCCCTTGAGGGTGACGCCCGAGTACGTCGAGTAGGCGTTGAGCATCACGTACCAGGTGCCCGCCTGCGGGTTGGTGAAGGAGCAGAGCTCCGCGTTGCCGCTCTTGTACGGACGGCAGTCGTAGGTGCTGGAGCTCGGCACGGCGCCGTAGCGCACGTACAGGTCCGCGTCACCCGTGCCACCGCTGATCTCGAAGGCCACGCTCGGCTGACCGGCGGGCACCTCGAGCGCGTAGTACTTCTTGTTGCCGGAGCTGCCGGAGAGGCTGCTCACCGGCACGCCATTGGAGAGCGGGTTGACCACGGGCGGCGGAGGAGGCACGCCCACGGCCTTCCAGGCCTCGTTGACGGCCACGGCCTCGGCCGAGCCCGCGCCATAGAGGGCCTCGGTGGCCTGGAGGGTGTACGTCTTGGCCTGCTCGAAGGTGGTGCTGGCGACGAACAGGTCCGTGTTGGCCTTGTAGAAGATGCGGCCGGCCTTCTCCGGGCCAATCGCCGGCACGACGTTGACCGACTTGCCACGCGGGTGCGTGCCGCCCTTGGAGAGCAGCGAGAACACCAGGTTGCTGATGCCCGAGCTGTAGTGCACGTCCACGCCCGAGGAGTAGTCGCCGAAGAAGTCGAGCGACACGCCGTCCTTGGCCGGGTCGTCCATGTAGCGGAGCGCGTCACCTGCGGTGGCGGGCGTCCAGATGTCCTCGCCAATCTTGAAGACGTCCGCGTCCACGGCCCAGCCGCGCGTCCAGCTCTCGCACACGCCGGCGAAGATGTCGGACATGGACTCGTTGAGGCCACCGGACTCACCCGAGTACACGAGGTCCGACTCGGTGTCCGTCACGGCGTGGGTGAGCTCGTGGACCGTCACGTCCAGGTCCTTGCCCAGCTCGATGGAGTCCGTGCCGTTGCCATCGCCGTACACCATCTGGGTGCCGTCCCAGTAGGCGTTGACGTAGTTGGAGCCGTAGTGGACGGTGCTGGTGAGGACGGCGCCCGCGTTGTTGTACGAGTCGCGACCGAAGAGCACGTTGTAGCACTCGTAGGTCTTGCCCAGCATGTCGTAGTTGGTGTCGACGTGCGCGTCACCGATGGCCGCCTGGCCCTCGCTGCGCTTGAGGGTGCCCGGCGTGGTGGTGCCGTTGTTGGCCGAGTACACCTTGCGGTTCATCGCCGTGTGGATGAGCGGGTTGACGAGCAGGATGCCGCCGCGCTCCGCGTCCACGTAGACGAGCTCATCGGCGGGCATGCCGTGGCGCTCGCCCTTCACGCGCACCTCGTAGGCCAGCCGCGGCTCCTGGCTGCCCTCGGAGCGCAGGTAGACCTGCTTCGCCCCGCCCTCGGCGGAGGCACCGCGCGCGGAGGAGCCGTCCACGGCGGCGCGCAGCGCGGCCTCGGGGGCGACCTTCGCCTGGGTGGACGCCCGCGAGCCATTCCGGGCCGAGCCGTTGGCCCCGTAGACATTGCCCGCCGCGTCCACGTGCACGACGAGCTCGCCGCCCACCACCGGCAGGCCGTTGAGCGTCTGCTGGAAGCGCAGGTGGCGGTGGCCCTGCTCGTCCACCGAGGCGCGCTTGAGCACCAGGTCGTTCTCGCTCAGCCGGAACACCGGGGCCACGAGGCTCAGCGCCTCGCGCACATCCAGCTCCGCCGCGCGCGCCAGCGTGCCCTGTGCCTGGGCCGCCCGACCGAACTGACCGCGGATGGCGTAGGGAACGCCCTCGTCGCTGCCCAGCACCTGGGCCCCCTTGATGCGAGCCAGCGCGGACCGGATGTCCGAGTCGTCGCCCGCGCTCACGGGCGCCTCGCCCTCCTGCATCGAACCGCACGCGGCCAGGCTCGCACCGAGCCACGCCACACAGAACGTCCTCAAGAACCCGTTGCTCAACTCGCACCTCTCCGAAGAAGAGGCTTCTTTCTTGACATGCATGTTGCTGGGGTTTCAAGGCGAGCTTCTGATTTTCTCGATTTTCTCTGATGACTATTCATAAACGTCGCGGAGAAACCCTCCGGCGCTGCCATTGGGCGGACCTCGAATGCCCACCATGAACGCCTCCTGGAACGGCGCGATGAACCGGAGGAGACGGGCCGCTATCCTGGCTCCCCCTCGCGGACCCAGGAACCCGAAGAGCCCTCCATGAAGCTCACGAAGCTCAAAATCCACAGGTACCGCGACGTCGCTCCTGGCTCCGAGCTCGTGTTCAGCCCGTCCCTCAACCTGGTGCTCGGTGAGAACGGCACGGGCAGGACGATGCTGCTGGACCTGCTCTCCCTCGTCCTCGCCGCGGACTTCTCCGGGCTGCTCCGCGAGGAGTTCTCCCTGGAGTACGGCCTCGCCTTCCCGGGCATGGACCTCCACATCTCCGTGCGCAACGAGGCGCACTCCCCCACCCGGCCGCGACTCTCCCCCCACGACAAGCTGGCGCTCCTCAACCCGCGCACCCCGGAGCCCGTGCCAGCGCTCGACCCGTTCATGGAGCTGGTCCTCCAGCTCCACGAGCCCGCCTCCCGGCTGGTGATGCGCGCTGATGCCTCGGGCATCACCTGGGAGGTGGATGGCCAGCCCGCCTACGCCCAGTCCATGCGCTGGTCCCTGTTGGATCGCACCGTGTGGGTGGTGCTCTTCATGACGGCCCAGTCCCTCGAGCCCCGGGTCAAGGACCGGCTCAAGGAGCTGCTGCGCCGCACCTTCCTGCTCGCCCCCTCGCGCTTCGACGAGGTGCTCGGCTCCTTCGAGCGGATCGGCAAGATTGAATACGGCATGGAGATGCGGGGCGAGGAGGTGTTCCCCCTCGGGCTGATGGGGCTGCCCACGTGGATGCCGGGGCTGCTCCGGGAGCGGGTGGCCCGGGGGCCCCTGGCCGACGTCATCGACATCCTCCCCGAGGAGGTCGAGCACGGCTTCCTCGCGAAGTTCATCGCCCTGGCCGGCTTCGCCTCGGGGCGCTTCCGGGTGGAGCTGCTCGGCAAGCGCAGCTACGAGGGGGGCGGGCGTCTGGAGTTCGGGCGCTTCGGCTTCAGCTTCCTCCGGCGGGATGGCTCGGGGGTGTCACACGAGCACCTCAGCCACGGGCAGAAGCGGCTGCTGTCCTTCCTGTACCACCTGGACGTCAACGAGGACTTCATCATCGCGGACGAGCTGGCCTCGGGCCTCCACCCGCGCTGGGTGGAGGCGTGTGTGCGCGAGCTGGACGATCGCCAGTCCTTCCTCACCAGCCAGAACCCCGTGCTGTTCGAGCACTTCGCGCTCGGGTCCGTCGAGGACGTGCGCACCTCCCTCATCCACTGCGAGCTGCGCCCGCGGGAAGGCCGCGAGCAG
>NZ_DASVSO010000095.1:0-10104 GCF_036388035.1 Archangium sp. | reverse complement strand
ACCGAGGCGACGCGCAGCCTCGAGGACTGCGCCAGCTCGAAGGAAGTGAAGGCGGCCGTCGAGCGGCTCCTGGAGTGCGGCATGCTCGAGCCGGTGCCCGCCGCGCCTCCCCCTCCCCCCCCCGCGCCGCGCCGGTACTGGTAGGCGCCAGGGCGGGGCATGTCCCACCCCGCCCCCCGGGAGGCTGATCGGAAGAGTCGCGCGGGAATCTGAAATCGGATAGAGCCCCGCTCCGCCATGCTCGTCTCCGTCGTCATCCCCGTCTACAACGAGATCCCGACCCTCGCCGAAATCCTCCGCCGCGTCACCGCGGTAGACTTCCCCAAGGAGATCGTCATCGTGGACGACTGCTCCCGCGATGGAAGCCGGGAGCTCCTGCAGCAGCTCAGTGACAAGGGCCTGTCCGTCATCGGCGGCACCCCGAAGAACCGCAACGAGCTGCGCATCCTCTTCCAGGAGAAGAACCAGGGGAAGGGCGCCGCCCTGCGCCGGGGCTTCGCCGAGTCCACCGGGGACATCGTCATCGTCCAGGACGCGGACCTCGAGTACGACCCGCGTGAAATCCCCCGCGTCATCCAGCCCATCGTCGATGGCGACGCGGACGTCGTCTTCGGCAGCCGCTTCATCGGCACGCCCCGGCGCGTCCTCTACTACTGGCACTCGGTGATGAACCAGCTCCTCACCACCCTGTCCAACATGACCAGCAACCTCAACCTCACGGACATGGAGACCTGCTACAAGGCCTTCCGCTCCGAGGTCATCCGGTCGGTGACCATCGAGGAGAACCGCTTCGGCATCGAGCCGGAGATCACCGCCAAGGTGGCTCGCGGGGGCTGGCGCGTCTTCGAGGTGCCCATCAGCTACCACGGGCGCACCTACGAGGAGGGCAAGAAGATCGGCTGGAAGGACGGCGTGCGAGCGCTCTACGCCATCGGCAAGTACTCCCTCAAGCGCTGACGTTGCGCCCCCCTGCGCCGTCCGGCGTCCGACACCGTCGGGCGCCCAACGCGGCGAGGCGCCAGTGCGCCGCCACTTCCCTACCCCCTCCCGTCCTCCGGGTCAGAGGTGCCCTTTGCGTCTCGGGTTCCTAAGTTCCGAGAGTGCTACCGCGATTCGTCCTCTATGGATGTGCTGGTTGGGTGATGGAGGTGTGCTTCACGGGAGTGAGCGCCGCCCTCTTCGAGCAGGACAAGCACGGTACGGCGAAGACGTACCTCTGGATGCACCCCATCTACGGTGCCACCGCGCTGGGGATGGAGTTCCTCCATGACCGGCTGCGCTTCCTGCCCCGGCCCGTGCGCGCCCTGGCCTATACGGCCGTCATCTTCGGCGCCGAGTTCACCACCGGGTGGCTGCTGCGCAAGGCGCTCGGCCGCTGCCCCTGGGACTACGAGCAGCGCGGCTGGAGCGTGAAGGGGCTCATCCGCCTGGACTACGCCCCCTTCTGGTACGTCGCCGCCCTCCTCTTCGAGCCGGTACGCGAGGCCTTCCTGCGCGTCACCAGCGAGGCGCTCCGCCAGACGCCCGAGTACCGCCACGCCGTGCGCAAGGGTGCCGTGGCCGAGCCCCTCCACCTGAGCGCCGTCACCACCGAGCAGGAGGCCGGAGAGGCGGCCGATACCTTCCTCCTCGCCGAGGAGACGCAGTCCCACCCGGTCTCGTGAGTCACCAGGCAGGCACAACCTGTGGGGGAAACCCCTCACCCCGGACCTTCTCTCCGAGGGAGGAAGGGCCAACGGAGGGGAAGGACACGGGGCCTCGTGGGCCGGACGCTCTCCGGCCGGGCCCTGCACTTGACAGTCGGCTTTTCTTCCTGTTGCGGGCCCTGCATAGTACCTTGCCGCGCGTTCCCTGTTGGTGCAGGAAATGAAGCCGCACCCCTGAAAGTTCCCGCCCCCGTATGTTCGACTGGCTCCACACTCTTCTCTCGCGTGACCTCGCCATCGACCTGGGCACGGCCAACACGCTCATCTACATCCGCGGACAGGGCATCGTCTCCAACGAGCCCTCCGTGGTGGCCGTCCAGCAGGACGCACGCGGCGGCAAGAAGGTGCTCGCCGTGGGCAAGGAGGCCAAGGAGATGCTCGGCCGCACGCCGGGCAACATCGTGGCCATCCGCCCCATGAAGGACGGCGTCATCGCCGACTTCGAGATCACCGCGGCGATGTTGCGCTACTTCATCCAGACGGCGCACAACCGCAAGTCGCTGGTCAACCCGCGCATCGTCATCGGCATCCCCTCGGGCATCACCGAGGTGGAGCGCCGCGCGGTGCGCGAGGCCGCCGCCAACGCCGGTGCCCGCGAGGTCTACCTCATCGAGCAGCCCATGGCCGCGGCCATCGGCGCCGGCCTGCCCGTCACGGAGCCCAGCGGCAACATGATTGTCGACATCGGGGGCGGTACCTCCGACGTCGCCGTCATCAGCCTCGCCGGCATCGTGTTCGCCAAGAGCGTGCGCATCGGCGGCGACAAGCTGGACGAGGCCATCATTCAGTACGTCAAGCGCAAGTACAACCTGCTCATCGGCGAGCGCACGGCCGAGCTCATCAAGATGGGCATCGGCACCGCGTACCCCACCGAGGAGGTCATGACCATGGAGATCAAGGGTCGCGACCTGGTGGCCGGCGTGCCGCGCACGCTCACGGTGAGCAGCGACGAGGTGCGTGACGCGCTCGCCGAGCCCGTCAACGGCATCGTCGAGGCGGTGAAGCTCACGCTGGAGCGCACGCCGCCGGAGCTGGCCGGAGACATCGCCGACCGCGGCATCGTGCTCGCCGGGGGTGGCGCGCTGCTCAAGAACCTCGACACCCTGCTGCGCGAGGAGACGGGCCTGCCCGTGTTCCTCGCCGAGGACCCGCTGTCCGCCGTCGTGATGGGCGCGGGCAAGGCGCTGGAGTCGCTCGACATCCTGCGCCAGGTCTGCCAGCCGGGTTAGGCGCGCAGGGCGTCGAGGATGGACAGCCGTGAGGCTCGCAGGGCGGGCAGCATCCCGCCCAGCAGCCCCATCATCGTCCCGAAGACGAGCGCCGCCACCAGGATGCCCGGGGTCGGCGTGAAGCCAAAGCGCACCTCGGCGAACGTCTGGAAGTTCAGCGTGCGGATCTCCATCCACCGTGTGGCCAATGCGCCCAGTGCCCCCAGCACACCGCCCGCCGCGCCCAGCACGGCGGACTCGATGAGGATGCTCGCGAGCACGCTCCGCCGCCGGTAGCCCACCGCTCGCAGCATGCCCAGCTCGGTGATGCGCGCCGACACCTGGGCGTACATGGTGATCATCGCCCCCAGCACCGCGCCCACGCTGAAGATGAAGGACACGAAGAGGCCGAGCACCCGGATGAAGGTGGCCAGCCACGTGGCCTGCTCCGCCCAGTACTCGGGCTCCGACTTCGCCTCGAGCAGGAAGCGCGGATCGTCCTCCACCCGCTTCATGAAGCTGTCGCGCGCCCTCTCCGAGCCCGTCCGCACGATGACGGAGCTGAGCCCCGGTCGGTCGAAGGCCGCGCCCAGCCGGTTGACGTCCGCCCAGACCTCGGACTCGTAGCCTCCGCCCTCGGCGCTGAAGACACCCACCACCGGCCAGCGCTGCTCGGCGAAGGACAGCTCGCCTCCCACCCTCGCTCCAGACGAGCGCCCCACCAGGGCCGAGCCCAGGGCAATCTCATTCGAGCCGGGTCTCGGCTGCCGGCCGGCGATGAGCCGCACCGTGGGCCGGATGGCGAAGCTCTCCGGTCCAATGCCCCGCGCGGTGATGTTGGACTCGTTGCCGTCCTCGCGCGGCAGCAGCACCGCTACCACCAGCTCGCCCGCCACCAGCGGGTCCCCCGCCACCGACGAGGCCACCTCGGACGAGCTGCCCAGGGCGCGCAGGGCGTCGCGCTCCACCGTGCTCATCAGCTCGCTGGTGGCGCCCTCGCTCAGGAGGATGACGTTGCGCGGGTCTCCCCCCGAGGCGAGCGCGGACTCGATGCCGTTGGCCAGCATCAGCACCGCGGCGAAGACGAAGACGACCAGCCCCAGGCCCACCACGGTGAGCCCCGTGGACAGCCGCCGCGCCCAGAGACTGCGCGTGTTGTAGTAGAGCGGAATCATCGCTCAGGCCACCTTCCTCAAGCCCTCGGCCACGGGAATCCGCACCGCGCGCACCGCGGGAATGGCTCCGGCCAGCATCGACACGCCCAGCGCCGCCAGCGCCCCGAGCACCAGCGTGCTCTGGCGGATGACGTTGTCGGGGAGGCCGCCGAGCTGCGAGCCCACCACCCCGAGGAAAGCATTCACCAGCGGCGGGGAGATGAGCACCCCCAGCCCCGCCGACGCCAGGCCGATGGCCAGCGACTCGAAGAGGACGAGCATCACCACCCGCCCGCTCTTGAAGCCCATGGCCCGGAGCGTCGACAGGTCCCTCGTGCGCTCGCGCACGTTCATGGCCAGCGTGTTGCCGATGACGAGCAGGATGATGAGCAGGATGACGCTCGACACCACCTTCACCGCGGTGATGATGGCCGACATCATCGAGATGAAGCCCAGGGTGAAGGCGCGCTCGCTCTCGGTGCGCGTGGGATAGGGGCTGTTGGCGAACATGCCATCGATCGCCGTCGCCACCGCCGCCGAGCGCGAGGGATCCTCGATGCGCAGCATGAAGGCGCCCACCCGGTCCTTGCGCTCGTCCGGGAGCTTCTCGTTGAGGCAGCGGTAGCCGAATAAGAGCGTGTTGGTGTCCATCCCTCCCTTGCTCACGTCGTAGATGCCCCGCACGGTGAAGGTCCAGTCGCCGGGGTAGATGGTGCCCTTGAGCGTCACCCGACTCCCCGGCTTCCACCCGTAGCGCGCCGCCAGGTCCTTCCCGATGAGCGCGCCACACGGGTCCGCCTGGAAGGCCGCCACCTCCTGAGGGGGAACGACCATCTCGTCGAAGACCCGCATGAAGGAGGCCGGGTCCACGTAGGCCGAGCCGAAGAAGTCACGCTGGGACTCGCCGTAGCGCCCGCCGAAGAAGCCGTAATAGGTGAGGTCGTCCACGCCCGGCACCGCGGCGATGCGCGACAGGTACGCCAGCGGCAGCTCCTCGGTGATGGAGACCTTGCTGCGCGCCAAGAGCCGGTCCGCCTGGGCCTGCTCCGCCCCGATGTAGAAGAGGTCCACCACGGTGCGCAGGAAGATGAAGGCCATCACCCCCACCGCTCCCGCCAGCACCGTGAGGCCCAGCCGCAACGGGTTGCGCAACAGGTCCCGCCAGACGAGCCGCCCGAACGTCATTGCAGCAGCCCCTTCTCCAGGTGCCGCACCAGGTCCGCCCGCTCGGCGGCGTGCGGGTCGTGCGTCACCATGACGAGCGTCTTGTGCAACTCGTGGTGCAGCACCTCGAAGAGATCCAACACCTGCTCGGCCGACTTGCGGTCCAGGTCCCCCGTGGGCTCGTCCGCGATGAGCAGGTCCGGGTCCGTGACAATCGCCCGTGCAATCGCCACGCGCTGCTGCTCGCCTCCGGACATCTGCGGCGGGCGGTGGTTCATGCGGTGCCCCAGGCCCACCACCTCCAGCGCGGCGGCCACGTGCTCGCGGCGCTCGGAGCGGGAGAGGGGCGTGAGCAGCAGCGGCAACTCCACGTTCTCCGCCGCCGTGAGCACGGGCAGCAGGTTGTACATCTGGAAGACGAAGCCCACGTGGCCCGCGCGCCAGTCCGACAGCTCCTTGTCATTCATGCGCGCCAGGTCATGCCCCCCCACCTCCACCACCCCGGCCGTGGGCCGGTCCAGCCCCGAGATGAGGTTGAGCAGCGTGGACTTGCCCGAGCCGGACGGGCCCATGAAGGCCTCGAAGGCGCCGGCCTCGATGTCCAGGTCCACCGTCTCCAGCACGGGCACGACGATGTCCCCACGCCGGTACGCCTTGGACACGCCTCTCAGTCGGATGAAGGGCGCCTTCGCTTCCACGAGCACGGTGCTCATCCGCCCTCCGTCTGGACCTTCACCTTGCGCCCCGCACGCAGGTTGCCATTGGGCGACACCACCACCTGCGTCCCCGGCGGCGGTCCCTTGGCCAGCGCCACCTCCTCGCCCACCTTCTCCGCCACCTGCACCGGCTGGCGCTTCAGCCGCCCGTCCTGCACCACCCACACCGCGGACTGCCCATCGCCGCCCTGTACCACCGCCGCCGCCGGCACCCGCAGCGCCGAGTCCTTGCTGGCGAGCGCCTCCGGCGACACCTCCTCCTTCAGGAAGGCCACCCGCGCCCCCATGTCCGGCAGCACGCCCGGGGGAATCTCCTCGAACTCCACATTCACATCGCCGGTCGCCTTGGAGCGGTCGATGGCCGGGCGGATGGAGCGCACCTTCGCGCGGAAGGACTGGTCCGGGAAGGCATCGAGGAAGACGAGCGCGGGCTGTCCCAGCTCGATGCGCGGGAGCTGCTCCACGCTCACCTCCGCCTCCACCTCGAGCGCCCCCAAGTCCACCAGCTCGACGATGCCGCCGATGTTCTCCTGCTCGAGCGCGGCGGGCGCGAGCACCGCTCCCTCGTCCGCCAGCTTGCGCACCACGGTGCCCGCGAAGGGCGCGCGCACCACGGTGTGGGAGAGTTGCAGGCCCGCGGCCTCCGAGGCGCGACGGGCGACTTCGAGCTGCGCCACGGCGGCCTGCTCCTCGGCGGAGGAGGCACTCGCCAGGGTCTGCGCTTCCTCCAGGCTCGCCCGGCTGACGACTCCCGCCTGGGCGAGCTGCTCGGCCCGACCCAGTTCACTCCGGGCCCGCGTCGCCGTGGCCCTCGCGGCGATGAGCCGCTGGGAGGCCGCCTGAAGCTCGGCCCGCACCCGAGCGTCCGCCACCCGCGCCTCCCGGTCATCCAGGCGGGCGAGCACCTGTCCCTCCTTCACCGCGTCGCCCTCGTCCACCGCCACCTCCAGCAGTCGGCCCGCCACCTGAGAGGCGATGACGGAGCGGCGGCGCGAGGCCACGTATCCAGCCGCGGAGAGCTCGGTCTGCTGCTCACCGGGACGGGCCTCGCGGACCTCGGCCACGCGCACGCTCGGAGCACGGCCCACCACCATCGCCGCCGCGAGGAGGGCCAGCACCACGACGAGCGCTAGCGGAATGAACCACCGGCGCCCGAGTCTCCGCCGGGGGTGAGCCGAGCGATCAATCCGGAGTGCGTTCAACTTCTGGGCCTGGGCCTCCGCCATGGGCGACTCCCTTACGTCACGACACCTCGGAGAGAAGGTAGGGGAAGGCGCGAAGTGTGACCCGGAATGAAGGCTGCCCGCCCTCCCTGCCACCGAAGCGCGCGGGCGCTCCCCTCTCGCTCCGGGGGAGGCGGGATCGGTGGGGCGAGAAGAACTTGAGGTTTCCCCCGCCAGGAACGTGCGGCAGACACAGATTGAGCAGGAGGGACAACCACCATGGAGGCTTGCGATGAGTGAGGGACTGCGATGATCGACCCCGGGGACATCCAGGAGGGCATGACGGTGAGGGACCAGCAGGGCCGGAAGCTCGGCACGGTGGCGAACGTGGGAGAGACCCACTTCGAGCTGGAGCAGGGGTGGCCCGCCCGGCGGGACTACATGGTGCGCTACCACGGAGTGGCGCGCGTGCAGGGCCGGGATGTATTCCTCGCGCCCGCGCCCACGCTCGTGCCCCCCGAGGACGACTCGCCTCCAAGCCTGTGAAGCACGCCCGGCCGGGCTCGCACGTCGGGTGCTCGCGGGCTCCGCTCCTCGCAGGGCGTCTGTTCCGTGCACGGCACTCCACCAGAGGTGTGTGACACGGCGAGCCCGGACGCGGTACATCGGCCCCCTCCCCTTCCCACAGGAGTGAGCGGGTTGAAACCCCACCACCATCCTTCCCGTCCGAGCCGCCTCCCCACGGCCGGACTTCTGCTCGGGGCGCTCGTCGCCCTGCTTCAGCCGGCGGAGGCTTCCGCCGGCAACTCCGCCGGCAACGCGCGGCTGCTCACCTCGGACGAGGCCGCCGCCATCAAGCACCCCGTCCTCGGTCTCCAGCGCTCGGCGCTGCCGCTGGCCCTGGGCTTCGCGGTGGACACCTCCGTCCTCGCGGACCTGGCGCTCACGCCCAACCTGGGCCTGCGCTGGGCGCTGGAGGCCGGGCCCCACCGCTTCGTCGTCGGCGCGCGCTACGCGAAGTTCGTGGGCTCCACCCTGGCCTCGAACCTGGTCACCTCCCAGGAGCCGGCGGTGAAGCGCTTCGAGCTCACCTTCGGCGGGCCCAGCTTCTATGCCCTCTACGGCGTGTCGCTCGGCCGAATGCTGGTGCAGGCCGAGGTGCGCCACGCGCGCTACGAGGTCCCCACCACCACCGCGACGGGCGCCCTGGTGCTCAACTTCGCCGGCAACTGGTCCCTCGTGGGTGAGTTCGGCGTCCGGCTGCGGCACGACCCGGGCCAGACCCTGGAGCAGCAGCAGGCCGAGGGCCTGCCCCTGCGCGGCGCCGCGGGCATCCGCTACGCCGGAGACAACTTCGGCATCTCGCTCGGGGCCGCGTACGTGGACCTGCGCGAGCCCATGGTCCCCTTCAACGAGGGCCGCCTCCCCCTCCTCCCCGCCTTCGACCTGTCCTGGACCTTCCGATGAAACGCCTCGTCCTCGCCCTTGTCTGCCCGCTCCTGCTCTCCGCGTGCTCCGCCGAGGTCGCCGTGGAGACGCCGCCCCTGACGCAGAACATCCCCGTCACCTCGGTGCTCGAGCCCGCCTATGTCGAGGTGGCCGTCGACCTGCCGCCCGAGACGCAGGGGCTCGACGTCACGGTGAAGGAGATCAGCGGCACCCTCACGGTGCACAACCCCTCGCAGGCCTTCACCCTGAAGACGGTCGGGCGGCTGTCGCTCACGGGCAACGCCACGCCGGACTCGCCCCTCTTCTACAGCCAGAACAACCTGCCCCCGTACTACGCCACCGCCGAAATCCTCCTGCCGGAGCGCGAGTTCGCGCCGGGCTCGCGCACGCCGGTGACCGTCAACTCGCCCACGCTGGTGAAGGCCATCGGCAAGAAGCGCCTGTGGATCATCGTGAGCAACACGGTGACCCGGGCGACCATCGGCGGCACGCTGCCGCTGCAGATCCAGCTCGAGAACATCATCCTGCGCGCCACCGTCACCAAGTCCTTCAATGGGCTGGACGGCGCGCTGGGCGTGGGCGGGCTCTGAAGCCGTGAAGTGGGAGCCGGGCCCGAGACCCGCCCGGACCCGGCTCCACCGTCACATCAGGTGCCTCGGGCCACCCACCATTCCGGCCCGCGCGAGGAAGACTTCTAGCGCACCGGTCTGACAAGTCCCGGACACCCGGGTAGGCTCGGGGGCGGTGCTCCCGCTCTCGATTCTCGCCCCCGTCTCCCTGGTGCTCGCCCAGGCCGCCACGTCCGGAGAGGCCCAGGCCGACCTCGCCCATGCCCGCGAGCTCGCCGCCGCCCTGCGCTACGAGGAGGCCGTCGTCGAGTACCAGCGCTACCTCGGCCACCCCAACCGGCCCTCCGCCGAGCGCGCCCGGGCCCTGCTCGAGTTGGGCTTCATCCACCTGCTGCTGGACGACACGGTGAACGCGGAGCAGCGCACCACCGAGGCGCTGGAGCTGGACGCCTGGGTGCGCCCGCCCGAGGACGCGCCGAAGAAGCAGGTGGACCTGTTGGAGCGGGTGCGCGCGAAGCTCGCCGCCCGGCCCCGGCTGGAGCTGCTGCCGCGCGAGGAGGCGAATCGTCCCCAGCGGGTGCGCGCCACGTTGAAGGATCCGCAGGGCAAGGCGAGCGAGGTGCTCCTGCGCCATGCCCCCGTCGCGGGCGGCCCCTACCGTGCCGCGCCCATGGTGTGCCAGGAGGGCACGTGCGAGGGCGAGCTGCCCTCCCCCACCCGCGCGGCCTCCTTCACCGCCTGGTACTTCGTCGAGGCGCTCGACGCGCAGGGCAACACGGTGGCCCGGGCGGCCAACCCGCTGGCCCCGCTTCAGCTCTCCGTCATCGAGCAGAAGCCCTGGTACGAGAGCCCGTGGGTCTACGCGGGCGGCGCGGCGCTGGTGGTGGGCGCGGCCTCGGTCTTCTTCATCGCCTCCGACCCGAGGAAGTAGGCAGCGCGAGGGAGCGGTACACCTTGGACTCGGAGAAGGTAGGG
>NZ_DASVSO010000094.1:0-6272 GCF_036388035.1 Archangium sp. | reverse complement strand
TGGACTGAGGCTCAGGGACGCACGAGGAGCCGCACGGCCTCAGGAGATGAGCGGCTCCACGATTCCGCGGTGGATGCGGATGGTGACGCCGTCGAACCGCGTGAGCTGGAAGAAGGCGTCGTCCTCGTTGAAGGTGAGGCTCATCTCCTGCAGCAGCCCGATGGCCACCGCCTCGCCCAGGGGCAGGGACTCGGTGTAGTCGCTGCGCCAGTGCACGCCCGCGGCGTCACGGAAGAGGGAGATGTTGCCGGCCAGCTTGTTCAGCTCACCGCCCACCGTCAGCTGCGCCGCATCCGCGCCCGTGTAGCTCACCAGCGACGTGCCGTCCGCGTTGGCCACCACCGGGCTCTCGACGAGCGCGCGCTCGTCGAAGAAGGCCTTGAGGATGGTGGCGCAGGCGCCGGAGATGGTGGCGTGCCCCGCGCCATAGGCGGGATGCGTGGGGCAGCCCTCCGGGTACGCCTGCGGCAGCAGGTACGAGCCGTAGCGCTCCGGGAAGTACGGGGCCAGCCCACCGGTGGACAGCGAGGTGAGGATGGAGGCGTGGAGCGGGTAGGTGCGCCGGTTGTTGAACTGGTTGTCGATGCGGCCGCCGTACTCCTCGGGACGCAGCCGCCGGTGCACGCCCCACTTCTGCCACCACACCGCCCGCCCCGCGCGTCCGGCCACCTCGATGAGCACTTGCAGCAGGTGCACGGGCCCGAAGGTGGCGAAGCCCACCTGGGTGCGCGAGTCCCCCGTGGTGCCCGGCGGGTCATACGGATTGCCCGCGTTGGAGGGGAACTCGAAGTCCACCTGCGGCCGGCCCGTGCCCGCCGCGTTGCCCATGTTCTGGTTCCCGCGCGGCTCGGACATCAGGTAGAAGGCCGCGCTCCACCACGCGTTCACCACCTGGTCGAAGTGGACGTAGTTGGCCCCGTCCCGCAGGTTGCGGATGAAGCGGCGGCGCGTCAGGTCGAACTGGTCCTTGCCCCGATCGTCCCGGCCGTTCTGCACCGGCAGCCAGTCCTCGGTGAAGCGGGTGAGGTAGTCGGCGGCCGGCCCCAACTCCGGGAAGCCCTTCACCGTCAACTGCCGCTGATCGATGACCTGCGAGCCGAACGTGACGTAGCCTTCGGCGGCATCACGCCCCTGCCCATCCGGCTTGCGCGGGTCCACGTTGCCCTTGAGCAGGAATTGCGACACGTACGGGCCCACCTGCTCGCCGGGGTAGATGCCCCGGAAGAGGTTCTGCACCGTGACGGGCACGGTGCCTCCGAAGGTGGGGAACTCGGTGTTCAGCGAGCTGATGGCCTGGGCGAGGACGCTGGTGGGGGTGCCGGCCTCGGTGGCGTAGTTGATGAAGGGCACGTCGCGCGCCAGCGCCATCCAGTACAACTCGCCCATCTCCGCCGCCGTCTGAGCGCTGTCGAAGCGCGGCGCGGGGGACTGCGTCAACGCCTGCGCGTCCGGGGCCTCCAGGTCGAAGGCGAGCCCCGCCTGCGGATTGGTGAGCTTCTTGGCCCCCGCGGGCTGGAGGATCTCCTCGAAGTCCCCGGGGTCGCGGCTCTCCAGTGCGCGCAGCAGCGAGCCGTAGGAGACGGGATCCGGGTCACCATACGCATCGTGCTTCAGGGCCTTGGAGTAGTTGCCGATGAAGGACTGGGCCGGGTAGTTCACCTCGTCGTTGTTGTTGGCGTGCTCGGGGTGGGCCCGCTGGGCGGCGAGCTCCGCGGCCTGCTCGCGCACCCGCTGCGCCGACAGCCGCCGCTCCTCCACGCGCCGCGACAGCCCCGCCGAGGGGGTGTTGAACGAGTCGAAGATGGCCACGCCCGGAGAGGGGGTGGGGTTGTCCGTATACGCGCGCAGCTCGAAGGTCACCGCGCTGAGGTCCACCGGGTTGCTCATGCTGAACAGCGTGGCCCACTGCTGGCCATCCCCCGACACCTCCCAGTAGGTGATGCCCGAGGACTCCCGCAGCTGCCACCAGCGGTGGTGCACCTCGGAGTAGGCAACGCGCGCGAGGGTAATGGAGCCACTGGCGTTGGTGTACCTGCAGTGGAGGTGCCCGTCCGTCCTGACGATGCGCACGCTGGCGGTGCTGCTGCCCGCGATCAGGTAGGTGTACAACGCGGTCGGCATGCGCAACGCCGGGGGGACCTCGACCTTCACCGCGGAGCTGGTCAGGTCGTAGGAGGAGACCGACTTGTAGCTGATGTACCCGTCGTTCTTGTTGGGCGGTGGCCTGAGCTCGAGTCGCTGGTTGATCTCCCGTGCGTCGCCGCCATCGCCATTCACCTCGACAGTCCACTTGGAGGTGTCCGTCGTGTTGTCGTTGAAGTTGTCGCTGAACGTGTGCGCCTTGGCCATGCGTGCTCCCATTCCACGGGTGTTGGGCAAACGACACAGATGGTACGGATTGCGACCCCGCTGCCCGGAAGGACCCGGCAGCGTGTTCATCACGTGTACAGGCCACGTCTGACATTGACCGGGCAGTTCCCCGGCCCGCGAGGGTGCTTGACGGGCCCCGGCGGTGTCACCAGCGTGACGGGGCAAGGTCCGAAGGGGTGGCGTGGGCGTCTGTGTCTTGTTGTCGCCAATCCATTCTCTTCCAACACGGGATTGGTGTTGAAATGAGACAAAGACTGGCAGTGCCGTTAGGGATTGTCTGGGGAGTCCTGGGACTCCTGCTGGCGCCTGCGTGGGCGTACGAGGAGGCGGGCGCAACGGCCGCCCGGCCCGAGTCCGTCCTGGCGCTCGTCCCGCCTGCTCGAATCGCGGCGGGCGCGTGGCACTCCCTCCAGCTCGCGCCGGATGGCACGGTGTGGGCCTGGGGCGACAACTCCCAGGGGCAGCTCGGTGAGGGCACCACCACCCAGCGCCTCATGACGACCCAGGTGGTCGGTCTCACGGGGGTGGTGGCCCTCGCGGCGGGAGATCATTCCTCCCTGGCACTGCACTCGGACGGCACCGTCCGGGCCTGGGGCGAGAACGAGCAGGGCCAGCTCGGTGACGGCACCACCACCCGGCGCCTCACCCCCACACAGGTGACGGGCCTCACGGGTGTCTCGGCGCTCGCGGCGGGAGACGCCTACTCCCTGGCGCTGCGCTCGGACGGCACCGTGTGGGCCTGGGGCGACAACGACCGGGGACAGCTCGGGGATGGGAGCCTCACCGACCGCCCCTCTCCGGCGCCGGTGCCCGGCCTCACGCAGGTGCTGGCGGTTGCGGCGGGAAGCTTCCATGTGCTGGCCGTCCGCTCGGATGGCACCGTCTGGACCTGGGGTGACAACACCTTCGGCCAGCTCGGCCACGACACGGCGTCCTTCTCCACCACGCCGGTGCGGGTGCCCGGCCTCTCGGGCGTGGTGGCCGTTGCCGCGGGAGACACCCACTCGCTGGCCCTGCGCTCGGATGGCACGGTCTGGGCCTGGGGAGGCAATGGCAATGGGCAGCTCGGCACTGGGACGACCGATGCTTCTCCCATTCCGGTACAGGTGTCGGGCCTCACGGGAGTCACGGCGCTCGCGGCGGGAGATACCCACTCGCTGGCCCTGCGCTCGGATGGCACCGTGTGGGCCTGGGGTGGAAACTTCACTGGTCAGCTCGGGGACGGGACCACCACGCAGCGCCTCGTGCCCGTCCAGGTTCCAGCCCTCGCGAGCGTCACGGCGCTCGCGGCGGGCCGTCATCACACGTTGGCACTCCACTCGGACGGAACCCCGCGGAACTGGGGGAACAACTTCCGGGGGCAGCTCGGCGACGGCACCACTACGCGGCGGCTCGTGCCCGTCCAGGTGCTGGGGTTCTTCAAACGCTCGAGCCTGTCGACGGGCTTCGATCACTCACTCATGCTGCGCCCGGACGGCACCGTGCGATCCTGGGGCGACAACTCCCAGGGGCAGATTGGCGATGGCACCATCACCACGCGCTCGACTCCCACCCAGGTGCCTGCCCTCACGGGAATGGTGATGGTGGAGGTAAGTGCGGGGCGCCTGAACTCCCTGGCACTGCGCTCGGATGGAACCGTGTGGGGCTGGGGCTGGAACGAGCGCGGACAACTGGGTGATGGGACCAACCGGGATCGTGCATCTCCCATCCAGATCCTCGGTGTCTCGGGTGTCACGACGTTGTCGGCGGGAGATATCCACTCGCTGGCCGTGCGCTCGGATGGCACGGTCTGGGCCTGGGGCGACAATCAAGACGGGCGACTCGGTGATGGTTCCACCGTGCGGCGCTACGCTCCCGTCCAGGTCACGAACCTGACAGGCGTGCTGGACGTCGCGGCGGGAGGCGTTCACTCGCTGGCGCTGCGCCCCGACGGCACCGTGTGGGCCTGGGGCGGTAATCCGAATGGGCAGCTCGGCGATGGCACCAGCACCCAGCGCCTCGCTCCGGTCCAGGTCACGGGCGTGACGAGCGTGGTGGCGATGGCGGCGGGACTCTACCACTCGCTGGCGTTGCGCTCGGATGGCACCGTGTGGGCCTGGGGTCATAACGGCGCCGGCCAGCTCGGTGATGGCACGACCACCCACCGCTCCTTGCCCATCCAGGTGCCCGGCCTCTCGGGCGTGGTGGCCATCGCCGCGGGCAGCTATCACTCGCTGGCACTGCGCTCGGATGGCACCGTGTGGGCCTGGGGTTTCAACGTCAGCGGCCAGCTCGGCACGGGCACCTACGTCGAGCACCACGCTCCCGTCCAGGTGCCTGGCCTGTCGGGCGTGGTGGCCATTGGAGCGGATGACAACTCCTATCACTCGCTGGCGTTGCGCTCGGATGGCACCGTGTGGGGGTGGGGTGACAACTCCTTCGGCCAGCTCGGCAGGGGCTTCACCGGACAGGAACCGACTCCCCTGTCGCTGGACCTGACGGGAGCTGTCGCCGTGGCGACGGGCGAGCGACACGCGCTGGCGTTGCGCTCGGATGGCACCGTGTGGGTCTGGGGCGAGAACACCTCCGGTCAGCTCGGCGATGGCACCAACACGCGGAGCCTCGCTCCAAGACAGGTTCCCAGCCTGTCAGGCGTGATGACCATCGCCGCGGGACAGCTCCATTCGCTCGCGGTGCGCTCGGATGGCGCCGTCTGGACCTGGGGAAGCAATGGGCACGGCCAGCTCGGAGATGGCTCCCGAGGAGGCACGCGTCCGACTCCAGTGCTCGTCCCCGGTCTCTCAAACATCACGGCTGTCGCGGCGGGGGAGCTGCATTCGCTGGCGCTGCGCTCGGATGGCACCGTCTGGGCCTGGGGGAACAATTGGCAGGGCCAACTCGGTGATGGTGGCACCACCCCGTGGCGCCTCACTCCCTTCCAGGTCCCCGGCCTGTCGGGCGTGGTGGCCATCGCGGCGGGAGCCAACCACTCGTTGGCGCTGCGCTCGGATGGTTCCGTGTGGGCCTGGGGCGATAACCCGTGGGGCCAGCTGGGTGATGGGAGCACGACGGACCGCTTCACGCCCGTCCAGGTGATTGCTCCCTCCTGGGGAATCAAGGCCGTGACCTCGAGCGACCACCATTGCCTGGCGGTTCGCTCGGATGGCAGCGTGTGGGCTTGGGGTCGCAATGACTCTGGCCAGCTCGGCGATGGCACCAGAACCACGCGCCTGTCCCCAGTAGCGGTCTCCGGGCTCACGGGCGTCACGGCCCTCGCGGCGGGCGAGGACCACTCGCTGGCGCTGCGTCAGGATGGCACCGTGTCTGCCTGGGGGAGCAATGGCTCCGGCCAGCTCGGGGATGGCACCTTCGCCTCGCACCTCCTTCCGAGTCCCGTGACTCTTCCGGGAGGTGTCGCGCGGGTGGCCGCGGCCGGTGCTCACTCCCTCGTCATCAGAGGGGCGGAGGGCCGTGTCAGCGCGTGGGGAAACAACTTCTATGGGCAGCTGGGAAATGGCCGGGCCGGCTATTACCTCACGCCGGGTCAGGTGTTGTTTCCCTGAAGGGGGCGGGTCGCGGCGAACTGGGCCACAAACGACAACCGGGCGTGACCGAGAGGGTCACGCCCGGAGGGTGAGACGGGTGCGTTAGCGGAGGAACCACTTCTGGTTCGCGGAGCCGCCGCACTCCCAGGTCTGCAGGCGGGCGCCGCTGGCCGAGTTCCAGTCCTTGATGTCCACGCACTTGTTGGCCTGCGGGTTGACGAGGTCACCCGCGGCGCTCAGCACGAACTTCTGGGCCGGGTTGCCGTTGCAGGCGACGAGCTGGATGGCCGCGCCGTTGGCGGTGGAGCCCCAGGCCACGTCCATGCACTTGCCGAGCGCCCGGACGGTGCCGTCGCCGTGGAAGGTCCAGCTCTGGGC
>NZ_DASVSO010000093.1:0-21920 GCF_036388035.1 Archangium sp. | reverse complement strand
CTTCGTGGGCCGGCTGGCCACGTACAAGTACTACAACATGGACCAGGTGGTGGCGCAGGCGCTCACCCTCTGCACGAAGATCATCGGCGTGCGCCGCAAGGACCTGCTCGAGATGCAGGTGGAGGGTCACGCGTGAGCGAGAACTCCAGGAAGCTCGACGGACTGCCCGAGGTGTGGGGCGGCATGGAGGGCACGGTCAACCGGGTAGGGGACCGGTACTTGGATCAAATGAAGCGCAGCGGCCATTGGGAGCGCATCGAGGACCTGGACCTCATCGCGGCCCTCGGCATCAAGGCCCTGCGCTACCCGGTGCTCTGGGAGCACATCGCCCCGCGGGGTCCCCACCGGGCGGACTGGACGTGGCCGGACGCGCGGCTGGCACGCCTGCGGCAGTTGGGCGTGCGGCCCATCGTCGGCCTCGTCCACCACGGCAGCGGGCCGCGGCACACCAGCCTGGTGGACCCGGCTTTCCCCTTCGAGCTCGCGCAGTACGCGCGGGCCGTGGCCGAGCGCTACCCGTGGGTGGAGGACTACACCCCCGTCAACGAGCCGCTCACCACCGGGCGCTTCAGCGGGCTCTACGGGCACTGGTACCCGCACGGCAAGGACTACCCCACGTTCGCGCGCACGATGATCGTGCAGTGCCGCGCCATCGTGGAGGCCATGCGCGCCATCCGCGAGGTGAACTCCAACGCCCGTCTCATCCAGACGGAGGACATGGGGCGCACCTACAGCACTCCGCACCTGGCCTACCAGGCGGAGTTCGAGAACCACCGGCGCTGGCTGAGCCTGGACCTGCTCTGCGGGCGCATCGACCGCCAGCACCCGCTGTGGCCCCATCTCCTGAGCTGGGGCGTCTCGGAGCAGGAGCTCGGGTGGTTCCTCGACAACCCCATGCCCCCGGACGTGGTGGGCATCAACTACTACATCACCAGTGACCGGCTGCTCGACGAGCGGATGGAGCACTACCCGGCCTGGTCCCATGGCGGCAACGACCGCGACCGCTACGCGGACGTGCACGTGGCGGGGGTGTGGAAGGACGCCATCTCCGGCCACCGGGACGTGCTCTCCTGGGCCTGGGAGCGCTACCACCTGCCCGTGGCCTTCACCGAGGTGCACCTGGGCTGCACCCGTGAGGACCAGCTGCGCTGGCTGGGGGAGGCGTGGGACGCCGTCTGCTCGCTGCGGCAGGAGGGCGTCGACGTGCGAGCCCTCACCGTGTGGAGCCTCCTGGGCGCCTACGACTGGAACACGCTGGTGACGGCCGAGCGCGGCTTCTACGAGCCCGGCGTCTTCGACATGCGCTCGCCACGCCCGCGCCCCACCGCGCTGGCCTGGATGACGCACTCGCTGGCCACCCGAGGGACCTTCGAGCACCCGGTGCTCGCCTCGCCCGGCTGGTGGCGGCGCGACGAGCGCCCGGAGGTCAACTTCGCCGCCAGCCTCCATGGCGACAGCCCGGTGCCCTACAAGACGTTCGTGCCCACCCCACGTCCCGGCTCCGAGGCACCTCGGCCCCTGCTCATCACGGGCGCGACGGGGACGCTGGGACGGGCCTTCGCCCGGCTGTGCACGACGCGCGGAATCGCCTTCCGGCTCCTGTCACGCCAGGACATGGACATCGCCTCACCGGAGTCGGTGGAGCGCGCGCTCGAGCGCTTCCAGCCCTGGGCCGTCATCAACGCCGCGGGCTACGTGCGCGTGGACGACGCCGAGGCGGATGCCGAGCGGTGCTTCCGCGAGAACGCCCTCGGCCCGGAGGTGCTCGCCACCGCCTGCGAGGCACACGGCGTGCGGCTGGTCACCTTCTCCTCGGATCTCGTCTTCGGGGGCGAGCAGAGCTCGGCCTATCTGGAGAGCAGCCATGTCCAGCCGCTCAACCAGTACGGCCGCAGCAAGGTGGAGGCCGAGCGCCGGGTGCTGGAGCGGATGCCCGATGCGCTGGTGGTCCGCACCGGCGCCTTCTTCGGTCCGTGGGACCAGCACAACTTCGTCACGATCGCGCTCGGGGCGCTCGCGCGCGGGGAGCGGTTCGCGGCGGTGGATGACGCGGTCGTCTCCCCCACGTACGTGCCGGACCTCGTGCACACCTGCCTGGACCTGCTCCTCGACGAGACGAGCGGCGTCTTGCACCTCACCAACGTGGGAGAGGTGACGTGGGCGGAGCTCGCGCGCCAGGCCGCTACCCTGGTGGGGTTGGATCCACGGCGGGTGGAGGGCCGTCCGCTGGCCTCCTTCGGGTGGGCGGCGGCGCGGCCTCGCTATAGCGCCCTGGCGAGCGAGCGCGCCCAGCTCATGCCTCCGCTCACCAAGGCCCTGGAGCGTTACCTCGAAGAGGACGAAATCAAGCCCATGCAACGGACGGCCGGCGGTGGCCGGACGGCCTGCGCGGTGTGTGGAGGAAATGCCGATGAAGGTCATGGTGACGGGCGGTGCGGGTTACATCGGGAGCGTGGTGACGGAGGAGTTGCTGCGGGGGGGTGACGAGGTCGTCGTCTACGACAGCCTCTACAAGGGCCACCGGGAGGCGGTGGTGGAGGGCGCCGCCTTCGTGAAGGGGGACCTGCTCGACACCGCGCTGCTGCGCGAGACGCTCACCCAGCACAAGGTGGAGGCGGTGGTGCACATGGCGGCCGACTCGCTGGTGGGCGAGTCGGTGAAGGCCCCCGCGAAGTACTACCTCAACAACGTCCTCGGGGGGCTGAGCCTGCTCAACGCCATGCGCGAGGCGGAGGTGCGCGTCCTCGTCTTCTCCTCCACCGCCGCCGTCTACGGCGAGCCGGCCAAGCAGCCCATCGAGGAGAGCGATCCCACCCAGCCCACCAACCCGTACGGCGAGACGAAGCTCGCCTTCGAGCGGGCCCTGCGCTGGTACGACGGGGCGTACGGGCTGCGCTACGTGAGCCTGCGCTACTTCAACGCCGCCGGCGCCACGGACCGCTGCGGGGAGCGCCATTCACCCGAGACGCACCTCATCCCGTTGGTGCTCCAGGCGGCGGTGGGCCACATTCCGGAGATCACCGTCTTCGGAGACGACTACCCCACGCCGGATGGCACCTGCGTGCGCGACTACATCCACGTGGTGGATCTCGCGCAGGCGCACGTGCGAGCCCTGCATGCACTGGCCAAGGGGCACCCCAGCTCCATCTACAACCTGGGCTGCGGAGGCGAGGGCTACAGCGTGAAGCAGGTCATCGACACCGCCCGCCGCGTCACCGGCCGGGAGATTCCCGTGCGCAAGGGTCCTCGGCGGGCCGGAGACCCGGCGGTGCTCATCGCCAGCTCCGCGCGCATCACGCGCGAGCTCGGCTGGCACCCCACGCAGCAGAAGCTCGATGCCATCATCGAGTCCGCCTGGCGCTGGATGCAGAACAACCACCGCTAGACCCAGGGCGCGCTGTCAGCCCTTCAGGCCGCTGCGGGAGACGCCCTCGATGATGTGTCGCTGGGCGAGGACGAAGAGGATGATCGCCGGGATGCTGGCGATGACTCCGCCCGCCATGATCACCGGGTAGTCGGTCGTATAGGCGCCCTGGAGGATGGACAGGCCGGGCGGGAGCGTGAAGTTGTGCGGGCTGAACAGCACGTACACGGGCCAGAGGAAGTCGTTGTAGTTGCCGAGGAACGACAGCACCCCGAGCGTCGCGATGCCAGGCCGGGAGAGGGGCAGGATGACCCGGAAGAAGATCTGCCACTGATTGGCGCCGTCGAGCAGCGCCGCCTCTTCCAGCTCCCGCGGCAGGGCCGAGAAGAACTGGCGCATGAAGAAGACGCCGAAGGCGCCTCCCGCGCCAGGCACGATCAGGGCCCACAGCGAGTCGAGCCAGCCAATCTCGGTCACGATCAGGAAGTTGGGGACCAGGAAGAGGAACGGAGGGATGAAGAGCGTCCCGACGATCAGGCTGAAGAGCACCCGCTTGCCGGGGAAGTCCAGCCGGGCCAGGGCGTAGCCCGCCAGGACCGACGTGCTCACCACGAGCAGCGCGTTGCCCAGGGCCGCGAGCAGGCTGTTGAAGAACCAGCGCAGCACGGGCGTCTCGGAGGCCGTCGTGAGCAGCACGTCGTAGCCCCGGGTCGTGAAGGGCCGGGGGATCCACGACAGCGGCTGTCGGGTCGCGTCGAAGTTCGTCTTCAGCGACGTGCTCAACATCCAAAACAGCGGGGCCACGAAGACGCACGTCAACAGCACGATCAGGGCGTAGGAGAGGAGCCGGTTGAGGGGTCGGCCCTGGCGGGTGGTCTCCATCACGAGTCCCTCCACTGCCGCAGGAGGCGGTTGTTGAAGGCGCTGATGGCGAGCAGGACGAGCCCGAGGACGTAGCTCATGGCCGTGGCGTTGCCCATGCGGAAGCTGCGCAGGCCGGTCTCGGCGATGAACATGATCGCGGTGCGCGTCTCGTTGGCCGGAGCGCCCCGGGTGATGAGGTAGGACTGGCCGAACATGTTGGCCGAGTTGAGGATCGTCACCGTGAGCACGAACAGCAGCACCGGCCTCAGCCCGGGCAGGGTGACGTGGAGGAAGCGCTGCAAGCCGTTGGCCCCATCGACCTTCGCCGCGTCGTACAGCTCGGGCGAGATGTCCTGCAGCCCGGCGAGGTAGATGATGGCGTTGAAGCCCAACGTCCACCACACCGTCATGCCGACCAGGGAGATCCACGCCCAGGGCACGTCGGTGATCCACGGGATGGACGCGCCCAGGTAGTAGTTGACCAGGCCGAGGTTGGGATCGAGCAGGAACCGCCAGAGCACGCCGACCACGGCCACGCCGAGCACGTAGGGCGCGAAGTAGACGGCGCGGAAGAAGGCGCGACCGGGGAACTGGCGGTTGAGCAGCATCGCGACGAGCAGGGGCACGGTGACGAGCAACGGCACGCTGAAGAGCGTGAAGATCCCCGTGGCCCGCATGCTCTGCCAGAAGTCGACGAAGTCGCGCGAGCCCGGGGTGAAGAGCTCCGTGTAGTTGCTCAGCCCCACCCAGGGCTTGGCGGGCAGCAAGAAGTCCCAGTCATGCAGGCTGATCCACAGCCCGTAGATGGCCGGGAGCAGGACGAAGACCGCGAACAGCAGGAGGTACGGGGCGAGGAAGAGGTACGGCGTCACACGCCCCACGTACCGGATCGGCTGGGGCTCCTGCCCGCGAGCACGGGTGTGGGCTTCCGTCTGCATGGGGGTCAGGCTCCGTACTTCTTTCGGTTGTGCTGCACCACCTGCGTGGCCTGCGCCGCGGCCGCCTTCAGTGCGTCGGCGGGCGATGCCTTGCCGAGCACGGCCTGGCTCACCGCCCTGTCGATGAGCACCAGCGCGTCATTGATGCCCGCGAGCGCTGGGGGGAAGTGGATGTACGAGGCCTGCTGGGCGAGCTGGTTCTGCTCCGTCAGCGACTGGAACTCCGGGCTCTCGGCCACGCTCTTGAGCACGGGGACCTGACCGCTCTTCATCCAGTCGATGGAGCGCTGGCTCATGTATTGGAGGAAGGCGCGCGCCGCCTCCTGCCTGGCCGGGTCCTGCGACGGCTGCCGCGGGAGCACGAACTGGTGGGAGTTGCCCCAGACCGCCTGCTGGGAGCCGATCCTCGGGATGGGTGCTACCCCCCACTCGAGGTTCGGCACCTCCTTGAGTGCATTGATCTGCCAGATGCCGTTCCAGTTGAAGGCGTTCCGCCCGTTCTGGAGCGCGAGGTAGTCGGCGTCCTGGGCGACGTTCGCGGGGCTGTAGCCCTTCTTCACCAGGTCCACCATCCAGGTCATCGCCTGCACGCCAGCGTCGGAGTCGAAGGTCGCCCGGGTGCCCTCCGGGTCGAACAGGTCGCCGCCGAACTGCCACAGCAAGGTCTCGAACTGGAACGTCCCGGTGAACAGGAAGGGCGACACCCAGTGGCCCTGGATGCCGTGGCCCTTGAGCTGTTCGAGGGCCGCCATGTACTCGTCGCCCGTTCGTGGTGGCTTCTCCGGATCCAGGCCGGCCTTCCGCAGCACCGTCTTGTTGTAGAACAGCCCGAGCGGATGCATGTCGAGCGGGATGCCGTAGCGTTTGCCTCGGTAGAGCCCGCCCTGCCACACCATCCGCGAGGTGTAATCGGACTCCTGGAGCCCGAGCGCCCGGGCCACCTCGTCGATGGGCGTGATGAGGGTCCGCGCGGCATTGGTCGGGATGTCATCGACGTGCATGACGGCGATGTCGGGGGACTGCCCGCTGATCACCGCTCCCGCGAGCTTCTGGAAGAGGTCGAGCCACATGTAGGTCGTCATCTTGACCTCGACGCGGGGCGTTGCCGCGTTGAAGTCCTCGACGATCTTCTTGATGTAGGCCCCATCCCCGCCGGTGAAGCCGGTCCAGAACCTCAGCGTGATGACGCCTGGACGGGTGGACTCCTTGCTCTTGGAACCCTCACACCCAGAAAAGGCGACAGCGGCTCCGGCCCGGAGTGCCCAGGCCAGGAGCCGCCGACGGCTCAACTCCGACACGACAAGGGATGGCGGCATGTGTGACTCGCTCGCGCGGAGCGTGTCACATGTCCGAGAGCGGTTCCAGCGAGGAGTCCAGGTTCCACCGGGGGCGTCCCGCCACCGCCTCGTCGATGCGGCCCTTCATCCCGCGCCAGGTGTGGTCCCAGGAGAGGCGCGAGAGGAACTCGTCCACCTTGGGCAGCCACGCCTCGCGCGACTGGGACAGGTTGGCCTCGATGGCTTGGACGAAGTCCTCCGGCGTGTCCGCGATGCGCACCAGGCCCAGCTCACCGTAGGGGCGCACCACGTCGCGGATGGAGGTGGACACCACGGGCTTGCCCGCCGCGAGGTACTCGGGCGTCTTGGTGGGGCTGAGGAAGCGGGTGGCCGGCGTGCGCGCGAAGGGCAGCATGGCCACGTCCCAGCTCGCGAGATAGGACGGCAGCTCCTTGTAATGCTTGCCACCCAGGTAGTGGATGTTGGGCAGGCTCGGCAGGGTCGCCGGATTGATCTTCACCACCGGGCCCACCATCACGAACTGCCAGTCCGGACGCGCCCGGGCGACGGCCTCGAGCAGTGCCAGGTCCATCCGCTCGTCGATGACCCCGCAGTAGCCGATGCGCGGATGTGGGATGCCGGCCTGATCGGCCGGGTCCGCGGGCCCCTGGCGGGCCTGCGCGAAGTGCGGCACGTCCACGCTGCTCGGGAAGGGATGGACGTTGGGGTGGCGCTCCCGCTTGGCCTCGTAGAGGTGGTGGCCCCCGGTGAACATGACGTCCGCGCGGCGCATCAGCTCGCCCTCGCGCTGCACCAGGATGGGCGGGGCTCCGCTGAAGGCGGACAGCTCGTCCATGCAGTCGTAGATGACCGCCCGCGGCTGCAACTTCCCCGAGAAGGCCAGGGCCATCGGGGTGTAGTACCAGAGCACGAAGTCGTCCACGCCATGGTCCGCGAGCAGCGCGGCGAGCAGCTCCCGCTGGATGGCCGCCAGCTCCTCCGGCTCCACCCGGGTGCCCGGCGGTGGATCGGGCGTCACCTGCGTGGCGCCCTCCACCTGGATGTGGGGCGTGGCCACCCAGACCCCCTCCGGGGAGCGGACGACCTTCAGGGAGGTGGGGCCGGGGCCCCAGGCTGGCTCCTCCACGAAGAAGACGCGGCGCTCGCGGGCGAAGCGCGACATCAAATGTTGCGGACGCTGGAAGACGAAGTTCCAGCGCAGGTGCGACAAGCAGACGAGGTCCGGTAGCGAGCTTCCCGTCCCATTGCGCCCATCCGTGTGCTGCATGGTGATGTCCCTCCGGCAGGGTGTACGACGCCGCAGGGAAGGTGGGCTCCCTTCCGTGCCAGACCCATTGGACCGGAAGCCAGTACCCGAGGGCTCCCCACGACAGCGCACCTGCTCCTCGAACCGGCCCGGACGGGCGGCCCTGCCGTGGGCCAGCTCGCATGTCTGCCGCTGGCTCTGTTCACTTCGCTGAAAGCGGGCGGGAGTGTGGGTTGCTCACTCAACACCTGAAGTTGGGTGGAGGCGGAAATTCGCGGTATGTGTGAGGAATGGGGCGGAACTCATTCCTCGTATTCCTGGCGCTGCTCATGACGGGTTGCGCCTCGCAGCGGCTGGTGGGCGCGGACCTGGATCGGGTGAAGCGGCCCGCCTTCATCTCCCGGATTGAGATCGACGCCGGCCCTCGGAGCCTCGTGTTCCGGGAGGACAGCGCCTACAAGGACAAGCTGAAGAAGCTGGAGCCGAAGGAGGCGGATCGCCGGCTCCAGGCGAAGCTGACCTCGGCGGTGACGCGCTTCGAGGTCTCCGAGCGCCTGCGGGTGAATACCTTCCGGCACCTGCCGCGGGAGCGGCCCTGGGTGAACACGCTGGATCCAGCACGGGTGGCGACGGTGCTGGAGAGCTTCCTGGTGGAGGAGGTGCCGGCGAACGCTCCGGATTACGATCTGCTGGCGCCGCTGGGAGCGGACACGGTGGTGGAGTTCGTCATCCAGGACTACGGCATGCGCAGCAAGGACGGTCGCGCGGGCCCGTACATCCAGGGCTATGCGCGGATGTTCAAGCTCAATGGGCGTGCGGAGATCTGGCGCCATCCGTTCAAGGTGGATCGGGTCTCCGAGGGTGCCGAGCACCTGGATCCCTTCCAGGTGGGCAAGGAGCCCTCGCTGTTCCGCCAGCAGATGACGGAGCTGCTGGACGTGCTGGCGGAGCGGTTCGCGCAGGAGCTGACGCCGAAGGATCGCAAGGGCGGCGCGCCGCTGCCCGAGGGCTCCGAGCTGTCCGATCCGGACAGCGTGAACCGCACCGGCCGCGAGGCCCCGGCTCCCGAGCAGCCCGCGGATTCCGAGCTGGCACCCGGCGAGCTGCCGGACCCGGATCAGTAGCCCTCAGAACAGGGCGTGCTCCGCGAGGAGCACCGCGAGCCCCAGCACGAAGCTGATGAGCGTGATGGGGAGGCCCACGCGCAGGTAGCCCAGGAAGCTGATCTCCGCCTTGCCCCGAGCGGCCTCGAAGACGATGAGGTTGGCCACGCTGCCCACGAGCGTGAGGTTGCCGGCCAGGGTGGAGCCGAGCGCCAGCACGTGCCAGCCGAGCACGGGATCATGCAGCGTGGGCACCCAGGCGCGCGCGAGCATGACGAAGGGCACGTTGCTGAAGAGGTTGGAGGCCACGAGCGTGAGCCCCGCGAAGCCGAGCGTCTCGCGCCAGGGCGGCCCGGACATGAAGGGCGAGAAGACGCGGTAGATGTCATCGGCCCAGCCCGCCTTGTTGACGCCGTACACCACGACGAAGAGGCAGGCGAAGAAGAGCAGCAGGACGTAGTCCACGCGCTCGATGGCCTGGCGCGGCGGGGCGCGGCGCGACAGCGTCATCACCACGGCGGCGCCCGTCAGGGCACTCCAGCTCATGGGCAGGCCCACGAAGAAGGCGGCGACCACCCCGAGCAGCGTGACGAGTGTGAGCCCCAGCAGCGGCCGATCCATGGGAGGCGGGGGCGGGTGCGCCTCGAAGCGCTCGTGGGTGAGCTCCTTGCGGAAGACGAAGAGGAGCCCCGCGATGACCACGCCGGTGGAGAGCACGGCCGGCAGCGCCATGTAGGCCACGAACTGGGCATAGGGCAGCCCGGAGGCGCCCTGGATGAGCATGTTCTGCGGATTGCCGGTGAAGGTGGCGACCGAGCCCGAGTTGGAGGCCATGCAGACGGCCAGCAGGTACGGGATGGGAGGCAGGCGCGCGTCCTCGACGACCACCAGCACGAGCGGGGTGAGCATCAGGCAGATGGTGTCGTTGACGAGGAAGGCGGACAGGAAGGCGCTGGTGCAGGCCACGGCCACCAGGAGCAGCCGGGGCGTGTGGGCCTTGCGGAGCGCCCAGGCGCCCGCGGCTCGGAAGAAGGCGGCCTGCGAGAGGTAGTCCGCCAGCAGCATCATCCCCAGCAGCAGCACGAGCGTGTCCATGTCCACGGCGTGCCGGGAGGAGTCGGAGCTGTAGTTGAAGACCTCGGAGGGGGCGACGACGCCGGCCACCACCATGAGGACGGCGCCCACGAGCGCTCCTCCGGGGCGATCCAGCCGGGGGAAGGGGAGCTTGATGCCAGCGATGAAGACGTAGGTGAACAGGAAGATGGCGAGGGCCACGGCGGGCGGACAGTAGCCGAAAGCCTTCTGCTAGGCTGCGCCCTCCTGATTCTGGACGGGGAGGGGCATGGCAGGGACCGACCGCCACGATGGGCCGGTGGAGCTGGATGGAAGCGAGGGCGAGGGAGGGGGGCAGATCCTCCGCTCGGCGCTCTCGCTGTCGCTCATCACCGGACGGCCCTTCCACCTGACGCGCGTGCGGGCCAACCGCCAGCCCTCGGGACTGCGACCCCAGCACCTCGCCTGCGTGCGAGGCGCGGAGGCCCTGAGCGGAGGGCGGAGCGAGGGCGCCGGCGTGGGGGCCTCGGAGCTGCGCTTCGAGCCGGGGACGGTGCGTCCGGGCGACTACGTGCTGGAGGTGGGCACCGCGGGCAGCACGCCACTGCTCTTCCAGTGCCTCTTCTATCCGCTGGCGCTCGCGGGGGGTGGCTCGCTGACCCTGCGCGGGGGGACGCACCTGCCGCACAGCCCCAGCTACCACTACCTCGTGGGCGTGTGGCTCCCGGTGGCTCGGGCGTATGGGCTGAGCACCTCGTTGCGGCTCATCCACGCGGGCTTCTACCCGGAAGGGGCGGGAGAGTTCATCGCCGACGTCGGCCCCGTGCACCTGCCCCCGCTGCGGGTGGAGTTGCCCGCGCGTGGGACGCTGCGGGACATGTCGGTGGGCTCGTTCGTGGGCGGGCTGCCCTTCGGCATCGCGGAGCGGCAGTCCAAGGCGGCGGTGGCGGCGCTGCGCGAGCGGGGCCTCTACAGCCACGCGGAGAACCGGCCGCTGCCGACGACACGCTCGGCGGGGACGGTGACGTTCATCCTGGCCCAGTTCGAGAACACCATTGCCGGCTTCACGGCACTGGGCGCGCGGGGGCGTCCGGCGGAAGAGGTGGGCCGCGAGGCGGCGGAGGAGGTGGTGCGCTTCATGGAGAGCGGGGGCGCGCTGGACGAGCACCTCGGGGATCAGATCCTCCTGCCGGCGGCGCTGCTGGCGGCGGGGAAGCTGGGCCCGGCGTCACCAGGGACCACGCGCTACACGACGGAGCGGGTGACGGAGCACCTCACCACGCATGCGCGGGTCCTCGAGCGTTTCCTGCCGGTGCGGGTGACGGTGGATCCAGGCGGAGCGGTCGAGGTTGCTCCGGCTTGACGCGGGCACGGCCCTCGGGCCGCACCTCTTATTCTTCCAGCGTGAGCGGCGCATCCTCGCGCATCCGGAGGACGGTCTCCTCCTCACGCGAGTGACCCTGGCCATCGGGCCAGGACTCGACCACGACGACGGAGTCGCGGAGGACGTGCTTCACGACGCCGCCGTACTTGCCGATCCTGCTGCCCGGGTAGACCGAGTAGCCCTTCCCCCGAGGGCTCTCGAGCACGGCCACGGGGCGCCCCATGCCCGAGACGATGCCCGTCAGCTTCAGCTCGTCGAGGCCGAAGCGGCAGAGGGGCTCCTCGCAGCTCTGGGGAGAGGGGGGCGGAGGCGGCAGCTCGAAGTCGACGCGGAAGGGATCCCGCTTCCCAGCGGGGACGTAGTGGTACGTGGAGACGGGAGCCGGGCTGGCCTTGATGGCGGGGGCGGGTGCCGAAGTGGCGGGAGCGAGAGAGCGCGGTGGGGTGGGCAGGAGCGCGGCTTCGGGGGAGCGCACGGAGCAACCGGAGAACAGGACTCCGAAGGCGAGGGCGGCAAGGGACGGCTTCATGGAACACCTCCTGGTGAGGACGGACACCGCGCTGGGTGTACGGGTTCCCATCGGCGTGGCCGCGGACCCGCGAGCACTCGCAGGATACGCCTCCTGCCTCCGAGACACGGCAAGCCCCGGGGACGGGGCTGTCCACGACTCGCCAGTGAGCGAGGGCTCTACAGCGAGGCCATTACTTTGCAGCGTCGCGGCCGCCCTCGCCGCGTCACTCCTCCAGGCGGAAGTTCAGACCCTGGAGGGCACTTGGGAGGAGCTCCACGTGACGGGCGGAACCGTCCCCGAGCAGGCCCAGCCGGCTGAGTTCCTCCCGAGCGCGTTTCAAGGATGCCACCCCGAGGACCAGCTCGCGGATCGTGTTGCCGCGTCCCGCCACGAGCCGAATGGCCGGTCCTCCATCGAAGGTCCAGGTGTACGGAGCCGGGCGGTGGTGGGGGCGGAGCAGTGCGTCCCAGCCGACCTCGGCCTCGGACAGAGGGGAGACTTCGATCTGGAGCACTCGTGCCTCCTGAATGCCGAGCCTTCCTCCCTTCTTGCCCTCCAGGTCCTCGCGCAGGGAGCGGCGCCAGCCCTGGAAATCGAGGTGGTACTCGGTGATGAAGGTCACGAAGGGTGAATCGAGCGGCGCGCCGATGATCGCGTTCGTCCAGTGGGGAGTGGGACGCGGCACCCCATGGCGGACGCCTCGTCGGTCCAGCTCCTCCAGGGCCGAGGCCGTGGAGCCATGCGGCTCGAAGGAGATGCTGCTGAACACGGCCTCGCCCTTCCCGAGCGGGGGAGGTGCCTTCCCGAAACGCAGCCCCTTCCAGCGGATGAACTCGAGGTTCACGTTCCCAACGAAGATGCCGCCGCTCACGAACTCACCGAAGTCCTTGAGGGGCCACGCGACGGTCATTCCCAGCGTCTCGCTGAAGAGCTGGAAGAGGAAGGACGGATCCTCGGCTTCGATCATGAGGTGATCGATCCGGTTCACGACGGGGGTGTCGGCGTTCATGAGGATTTCCTACCAGAACGAGATGAGGCTGCCCGCCATTCAAGAACGGGGCATGCTGGGATCCGAACGCATTCGGAGGGATGCATGCGCTACTTCGAGGATTTCCAGGTGGGCCAGGTGCTCGAGCTCGGGTCATACGAGGTGTCGCGCGAGGAGATCCTCGCGTTCGCCCGGCAGTACGACCCACAGCCCTTCCACCTGGATGATGAAGCCGGCCGCCAGTCCATCTTCGGAAGCATCATCGCGAGCGGCTGGCAGACCGCGGCCATCTGCCATCGGCTGCTGGTGGGCTCCGTGCTGAAGGACTCCGCCAGCATGGGCTCGCCGGGCCTGGACGAGCTGCGCTGGCTGCTCCCGGTGAGGCCCGGGGACACGCTCTCCGCGCGCATCGAGGTGCTCGCCTCCACGCCCTCGCGCAGCAAAGCGGACCGGGGCAGCGTCAAGACCCGCATGGAGGCGCGCAACCAGAAGGGCGAGGTGGTGATGACCGAGCTCGCCACCGTGCTGTTCCGCCGCCGTCCCGCGTCGGGATGAGGCAATATTCCCACCATGCGCATTGCTCACCCCCTCTGGCACCACGCGCTCGTCGCCGGGCTGCTGCTGGCCGGCTGCAAGTCGAACAAGACCCCGGAGCCCGCGCCACAGCCCCAGGCCGCGGCCACTCCCGCTCCAGCGACGAAGCCCCCGGCGCCCGCTCCGGCACCGGCTCCCACCGTGGCGCCGGTGACCGATGCCACGCTCTCGTACCTGGAGCCCTCCACCGACGGGAAGTGCCGCTGGGTCCAACACACCCCGCCGGGCGAGCCGAGGACCGTCTTCACCCTCCCCAGCGACTGCGGAGGCGTGAAGCTGGCCTGGAGCAAGGACGGCAAGGAGGGGCTGGTCTACCTCGCGGGGCCGAGCCAGGGGGGGAAGCCCCAGGCGTGGCGGGTGGATCTGGCGACCGGGCAGGGCGCGCCGTTGTCGAGCCCCACGCTGGGGACGCTCGGTGGACTCGGCTTCGACGCCGAGGGGCGCCCCGTGGCGCTCATGGAGGACCCTCGGGAGGGCCAGGGAGAGGGTGACCAGAAGCAGATCGTCTTCGAGGGCAAGAGCTACCCCGCGGCCCTGGATGGCCAGCCGGGCCTGGCGCACGCCTTCCGGCTGGAGGGCAGCACGTGGAAGCGCTTCGAGACGAAGGACACGTCCTATGGGTGGGACTACGCGGCGGAGATCCGCGCCCTCGAGGCCTATGACGCGATCGGGCCCACTCCCGAGAAGCTGGAGGCGGAGTCCAACGAGGCCTTCAAGCCGGTGCTCGAGGACGCTCCCGAGCTCGCGGCGCTGAATGCCGTGAAGCAGACGTCGGACGAGGGGAACTGGAAGCAGCTCGAGACCGCGGGCGGTCCGCTGTACGTGTGGGAGAGCACGGACAGCGAGCTCCCCTATCTCTCGATGCCCATGCGCATCCAAGGCGCGAAGGGGCTCGTCCCGCCGGAGGGCCTGGACGTGAGCGGAGGCATCTCGGTGGCCACGCGCGGCGAGCTGGTGCTCGTGGAGGGCCAGGCCTCCGAGAGCCAGGAGCTGGCCCGGTTGTGGAACGCGAAGACGAAGAAGCTCGTCGCCTCGCTGAATGGCAAGAAGACCGTCACCTTCTGGCCGAAGCATTGAAGCGGGGGCTGGAGGAACCCTACAGTTCCTCCGCGATGAGCGCTGCCCTCGACGTGGTGCTGGAAGCCGGAGACATTACCGACGCGCGTGCGGACGTGGTGCTGCTCAAGCACGCGCAGAACTTCTACGGCGCGGACAGCGCGGTCGCGCAGCGGCTCGAGTCAATTGGCGTCCCGCGGTCGCAGCTCGAGGTGGCTGTCGGGGCCCACCTCTTCGTCGAGACGCGAGGCACCCTCGGCGCGCCCCTGGCCCTCTTCCTCGGGACCGTGCGTCTGGGGAACTTCGGCTACCACGAGATCCGCCAGTTCGCCGCCCGGGCGCTCAAGGCGCTCGAGTCCCGCTCCGGCATCCGTCACGTCGCCTGCACGGTGCATGGCACCAACTACGGGCTCGACGAGGACGAGGCGGCGCTCGCGCTCGTCGGAGGTCTCGTCGAGGCCTTCCTGCGGGGGGCTGGCCCGGAGAGCCTCGAGCGCATCACCGTGGTGGAGCTGCGGCCGAAGCGCGTGGAGCGGCTGCGCAAGGCGCTGGAGCGAGGCCTCGGAGGGAGCCCCGGCGTGGAGCCGCTCCCGACGGGCTGGGGCTTCCGGGTCAAGCGCATGAACCAGGTCGTCCAGGCACCCTCCCTGGCCACGGCCGGTGCGCAGTCGCTGGCCAAGCCCCACGCCTTCGTCGCGATGCCCTTCGCTCCCGAGCTGGAGGACGTCTACCACTACGGCATCCTGGGGCCCGTGAGGGCCGCGGGGCTCCTCTGTGAGCGCGTGGATCAGGCCGTGTTCGAGGGCGCCATCATCCAGCGCATCAAGGAGCGCATCGACACCGCGAAGGTCGTCATCGCGGACCTCTCCATGGCCAACCCCAACGTGTACCTGGAGGTCGGTTACGCGTGGGGCAGGGGACGGCAGACGGTGCTGCTCGTGCGCGATCTCAAGGAGCTCAAGTTCGACGTCGCGGGCCACCGGTGCCTCGTGTACCGGAACATCCGCGACCTGGAGACCCAGCTCTCGCGCGAGCTGCAACACCTCGGTTGAGCACCCCGGGCCCCGCTACTTCTGCTCCGTGTCTGGCGACTTCGGGCGGAAGAGCGCGCACCGGACCACCGGCTGGGGCGCGTACTTCTGCGGCAGCAGCGGGCACATGATGAAGGTGGACGTCTTCGTCCGCACGTACCGGGGCGGCGCGGCACAGCGGTGGCAGAGGCTCGTCGGGAAGGGCAGCGGGTCCGGCGGCTTCTCGTCCATGTTCACACGCCCCCGTCCAGGACGATGGTGCTGCCCGTCATGTAGCTGTTGCGATCCGAGACGAGGAAGGCCACCACCTCGGCGCACTCCTGCACCGTGCCCACCCGCCCGAGCGCGCAGTGGCGGAGGAACTCCTGGAGCCGGTTCTGGGGGAGGTTGTGGCTCACGCCCTCGTTCAGCACGCCGGGGGCCAGGCAGTTCACGGTGATGCCGTAGCGCCCCAACTCCTTCGCCAGTCCCTCGGTGAAGCCCTTCATCGCCGCCTTCGCCGCGCAGTAGTGCACCGGCGCCTGCATCATCTTCGCTCCGGCCAGCGAGCTGATGTTGAGGATGCGCCCCCGCTGCTCCCGCACCATCCCCCGCATGACGGCCTGCGAGGTGAGGAATGCCCCCTTCACGTTGACGTCCATCATCCGGTCCCAGTCCTCCTCCTCCATCAGCGCCACGGGGACCACCTGGCCGATGCCCGCGTTGTTCACGAGCACGTCCACCACCACGCCCGCCTCGCGCTCCAGCGTGCGCACCATCTCCTGCAGCCCGGCCCGGTCCAGCACTGAGATCTTGAACGCCCACGCCCGCGCGCCCAGCTCCCGGAGCGCCGCGAGCGTCTTCTCGGCCTCGGCGTCCGCGCGCAGGTAGTTGAAGGCAACGGAGGCGCCCTCGCGAGCCAGCGCCAAGCAGATGGCCCGGCCCAGCCCGCGAGAGCCGCCCGTCACCAGCGCGAGCCGCCCTTCCAGCAATCGGCTCCCCGGCGTGCTCATTTGAGGACCGGAAGCGGCATGGACCAGGGCTTCTTGCCGAAGGGGGCCGTGGGCGTCTCAGGGCCCTTGGCGGCGCCGCGGTGGAACATGTTGAAGCCGCACGCCGGCATGATGCGCCCGTCCACCTGGGGGTAGTGGTGGCAGCACTTGCGCAGCCGCTCCAGGTCGAAGTCGTGCCGATCCATGTAGTGGTGCAGGAAGATGGACTTCGCCTGCTGCTCGCCGATCCGCACCGCCTCCTTCGCGGAGACGGGCCGGTCCGGGAACATCACGTCCAGCGAGCGCCGCAGCGCCTTGAGGATCTCCGGGCCCCGCTCGATCTCATCCTGCCGGGCGAAGACGTCGTGGATGACGTCGTTGAGCGCATCGTGGATCTCCGGCGAGGCCCCCAGCGTCGCCGATGAGCGCAGCAGCGTGCCGTGCCGGTTGAAGTCCACGAAGCGTCCGAAGGGGATGTGGGTGCCATCGTCCAGGCGCAGGAGGTACGTCAGCGACACGCACTGGGGATGCGAGCAGGGCAGCGGCGAGAAGTCGCTCATCTTCATCCGCCCCTGCGTCTGCTCCTCGATGGCCTTGATGACGCCCGGGATGGTGAGCCGGTCCATCGGATCATGCGGGAAGCGCCCGCCTCCGAAGCCGGTGAACGCCGCCGGCTGGAAGTTCAGCGACAGGAAGTGATCCTCGGAGAGGAACAGGTCCACCATCTGGCCGATCTGGTGCTCGTTCGCCCCGCGCGTCGCCACGAAGATGAGCTGCGTGGGGATCTTCAGCTCCTTGAGCATCGCGAGCGCCGCCGCCTTCTCCTTGCACAAGTCCCTGCCGCGGATCTTCTCGTGGGTGTCGGCGGTGAAGCCGTCGAACTGCAGGCCCACGTAGGCCCCCGTGTCCTTCAGGCGCTGCGCGAAGGCCTTGTCCCGCCCCAGCCGCAGGCCGTTGGTGATGACCACCACCCGGCCAATCTCCGGACGGTTGGCGATCTCCAGCAGCTCGAAGAGGCGAGGGTGGCTCGTGGGCTCGCCGCCCGAGAGCGCGATCGACTCGCACTGCCCCTCGTTGCGCACCAGCGTGTCCACCTGGGCCCGGAAGACCTCGGGGTCCAGGTGGTTGGCGTACTGGTTGTTGACGATGCAGATGGGGCACTCGAGGTTGCAGTGGTCGGTGATCTCCACGATGGGCAGACACGTGTGCTGCTCGTGGTCCCCACAGGTGCCACAGTCCGTGGGGCAGCCGTGCTTCACCTCGGCGGCGAACTTCAGCGGCTCGGTGCCGGCGCGCGCGAAGGCGTAGGCCCTCACGTAGTACTTCGCGTCCTCGGAGACGAGCGCCTCGGACGGGCCGCACTTCTCGCACTGTTTCTTGAAGAAGACCTTGCCCTCCCGGATGACCACCTCGGCCCGCGTCAGGGCCAGGCAGTGCGGGCAGGTGGAGGTGGTGTGCTTGAAGATGTGGTCGCTCTTCAGGCCCTCGGGCACCTCGCCCCGCGCGAGGAACGTCTGGATGTAGGCCTTCGCGTCGTTGGCGATGCGCAGCTCCGACGGGCCACAGGTGGTGCAGTGCTGGAGCGAGTAGACCTGCTCGTCGCGCAGCACGACGCGGCCCTCCACCTCGGTCCGGCAGGTCGGGCACCGGGACATCTCGTGCATCAGGAAGGTGTGGGGGCGGTCCTTCCGAGGCGTGGGCGTCGGTCCACAGCTGGTGCAGTCCATGGGTGCTCCAAGGGACGTCGGGTGGGGAGGGGCGATCAAGGCACTGCTCCCCCTCGCCGGGTCAAGGGGTTCCGCGCACGAGATGCCCCCTGGGCCCCTCACGTGGGCGCGCTATGCTCCCGGTCCCCCATGCGCTACGTGTTGCTGGACCGGATCACCGAGCTGCACCCGCCCGAGCAGGCCCTGGGCGTCAAGTGCGTCTCGCTCGCCGATGACGTCTTCGTCGACCACTTCCCGGGACACCCCGTGATGCCCGGCGCGCTCATCCTCGAGTCGCTCGCGCAGCTCGGCGGCGTCCTGCTGGAGGCCACGATGCGCTCCCGGGGTCGCTCGGACCTGCACGCGCTACTCGTGTCCGTGGAGCGCGCCAAGTTCCGCCGGCTCGTACGGCCAGGGGACAAGATGCTCCTGGAGGCCAAGGGGCTCACCGCCAGCGAGGACGGTGGCCAGGTGCGGGCCTTCGCTCGGGTGGACGAGCAGCTCGTCGCCGAGGCCGAGCTCACCTTCGCCTTCGCGCAGGTGAAGCACGCCTCGCTGGTCGCCAAACGCCGCGAGGTCCTCAACGTGTGGCTCCACGGTTCCTCGGAGGAGCCGTGAGCGCCCGGCGCGTCTTCATCCGCGGGGTGGGCGTGGTCTCCGCCCTGGGGCGGGACTGGCCCTCGACCGCGGCGGCCCTCGCCCAGGGGCGGAGCGCCATCGGGCCCATCACCCACTTCGACGTGGAGGGGTTTCCCTGCACCGTCGGGGCTCCCGTGCTCGATCCGGAGCTGGAGGGGCCGGATCGCCGGCTCGGGCTGGCGCGGCGCGCGGCGCGGGAGGCGTGGGCTCGGGCGGGCGTGTCCGTCGCGCCGGAGCGGCTCGGGGTGTTCATCGGCGCCGAGTCCGGGCGGGCCACGCTCGCCACCGTGTGCGAGCTGGCGCGGGCGGCCGGGGGCGGGCGGACGTTCGACCATGTGCGTTTCGGGGCACAGGCCCCCGCGCTGGCGGCGAAGATCGATGCCTCCGTGGTGTCCCCGGCGGCCGTGGCCTCGATGCTCGCCGGAGAGTGGGACGCGCGAGGCCCCGCGCAGACCGTGTCGCTGGCGTGTGCCTCGGGCAGCGCGGCCATCATCGAGGCGGCGCGGGCCCTCCGGCTGGGACTGTGCGACGTGGCCCTGTGCGGCGGCGTGGGCGCGGACGTGGATCCGCTGATGCTCGCGGGCTTCGGCCACCTGGGCATCCTGAGCGCCAAGGGGTGCTCCCGGCCCTTCGACTCGCGCCGGGATGGCTTCGTGGTGGGCGAGGGCGCGGCCCTGGTGGTGCTCTCGGTCGAGCGCGGTGGCGCGGAGGCGGAGATCGCCGGGGTGGGGCGCTCGCTCGATGCCTACAACCTCACCGCTCCGGACCCGGAGGGGGATGGGGCACGGCGGGCCATGCGGGCCGCGCTGCGGGACGCACGGGTGGAGGCGGTGGACTACGTGCAGGCGCACGGCACCTCCACGCCGCTCAATGACCCAGTCGAGGCCCGAGCCCTTCGCGCGGTGCTCGGGGACGGGCTGGCGAGGGCGCGCGTGGGCAGCGTGAAGGGAGCGCTGGGGCACTGGGTGGCGGGCGCTGGGGCCCTGGGAGTCGTCTGTGCCCATGAGGCGGTGGTGGGCGGGCGGATGCTGCCCACCGCGGGACTGGAGACCCCGGACCCGGATTGCGACCTTCCGCATGTCGTCGGGGAGGCCGTGCACCAGGGGGCCGGGACCGCGCTGGTGAACGCGTTCGCCTTCGGCGGGGCGAACACCAGCCTCGTGGTCCGGCGCTGCGCATGACGGAGCGCACTTCCAGGGTGGCCGTCGTCGGTGCGGCGGCGGTGAGCGCCTTCGGCCTCGGGTGGCGAGGACTGGGGGACGCGGTGGTGACGGGCAACCCCCTGCGCTCCACCTCGCATGCGCTCTCGGCGACCCATCCCGGTGTCGAGGCGGCTGGAGTCCCCGCGCTCGCGCCCGCGCAGGACGCGGGGGACGGGCGCCAGCGGAAGCTCATGTCTCGCGGCGCGCGGCTGGCGGCGGTGGTGATGCGCGAGGCCCTCCGCGACGCGCGCTGGAGCCAGGGGCACGAGGAGATCGGCGCCTTCCTCGGAGTGGGGGCCTCGGGCGGAGCCATGGACGAGCTGACGGCCATGCTCCAGGCCAGCATCCAGGGTAGGACGCTCTCGCTGGAGCGGTTCGGCCAGGAGGGGCTCGCCGCGTGCAACCCGCTCTTCGCCTTCCAGTTGATGAACAACTTCACGCTCTGTCACGGAGCCATCCTGGAGGGCGTGGGCGGGCCGAACGGTGCTTTCTTCTCGCGAGGCGCCGGGACGGTGCGCGCCCTGCGCGAGGCCGTGGCGACCGTGGCCACGGGCGAGTGCGAGCGGGCCGTGGCGGGAGGTTCGGACTCCGCCCTGCACCCGGTGACCTGGGCCGAGCTGGGGCGGGAGGGGTTCGCCGCTCAGGGATTGGTGCCCGGAGAGGGAGCGGGGCTGCTCGCGCTCTCCTCCAGGTCCGATGAGCCGGCGCTCGCCTTCATCGAGCGCTGCGAGGTGCTCCCGAGGGCCGGGCTCTCGGGCGCGCTCGCCGCCAGCGAGGGTCGGGTGGACACCGTCCTCACGGCGGCGTGGGGGGCCGTGAAGGCCGGGGAACTGGGGAGCGAGGCCGCTCGGCTGGGCGTGCGGGCCTTTGACACCGTGCAGGTGCTGGGCGAGGCGCTGGCCGCTTCTCCCGCGCTGGCGTGGGCGGCGGCGGTGGATCTGCTCACACAGGGGCGGGCCCGCCGTGTCCTGGTGCTCTCGCTGGGCGTGGACGGAGAAGTGGGGTTGGTGGAACTGGCGGGGGGGGTGGAATGACTCGCGCCGTCATCACGGGAGTCGGGGTGGTGTCCGCCTTCGGGGTGGGGGCGCCCGCGTTCTTCGGTGGGTTGGCCGAGGGCCGTGGCGCGGTCGGTTCCATCCGCGCGTTCGACGCACGCACGTTCCCCACCCAGGTCGCGGGCGAGGTTCCCCCCATCGGCTCCGGCACGTTGCGCGATCGACTGTCCTCGTTCGGCCCCGGCGCGAGGTTGCTCGACTCGCTCGAAGCGAGCGGGGCGATCCGGGATCGCAAGCTGCTCTTCGGACTGCTCGCGGCGGAGGAGGCCTGGAGGAGTGCGCGGTGTGGCCCCGACGAGCAGGACGCCTCCCTCTCGGTGGCGCTCGGGCTGGAGCAGGCCTTCCTCGGGGACTTCGGCCCCCTGTTCGACGAGGGCCGCATCACCTGGGCCCGTGAGCCGGAGGCCTCCCTGCCCCCGGTGCGCTTCCGTGCGCGGCTCGACCTCGCGGCCGAGGCGCTCCGGGAACTGCTTGGGCTCCGAGGAGGGACGACGGTGCACGTGTCGGCGTGTGCGGCCGGTGGGCTCGCCGTGGCGCATGCCGCCGCGCTCATCGAGCGGGGGGAGGCCTCGGTGGTGCTGTGTGGCGCGACGGACTCCATGGTGAATCCACTCGGCATCGGCGGCATGTCGCGGCTGGGGGCGCCGTCTCCTCGCAACGCTCCGGATGCGTGCCGGCCCTTCGATCGCCGGAGGGATGGGCTCGTGGTGGGGGAGGGCGCGGCGATGTTCCTCGTCGAGTCCGAGGAACGGGCGCTGCGGCGTGGGGCCCGACCCCTGGCGAGCATCCTCGGCTGGGGGCGAACGCAGGATGCCTACCGGGTGACGGCGCCTCGGCCAGACGGCGGCGCCGCACGGCGCGCCATGGAACGAGCGCTGCGCCACGCCCGCCTTCCCGCCAGCGCGGTGGGCTACATC
>NZ_DASVSO010000092.1:0-13318 GCF_036388035.1 Archangium sp. | reverse complement strand
CACCACCCGACACGCTCCTGCCCCACGGGACGAGGAAGAGCCGAGGAGCGAACGATGCGCGCCCGGAGGAGCCGACCCATCTTCCTCTCTCGGTACGTCCCAGGAGACTTGTGTATGCGGCTTGTCGTTTCCCTGCTGTGTCTCAGCCTGCTGTCCGTGAGCGAAGTGGCTCGGGCGCAACAACCTTCTTCCCCGCCACCCACCTACGCGCCCGCGCCGCGGCCCGCGCCAGCGGTCCAGCCACCGCCCACGACGCAGCCCGCGCCCGTCGCGCAGCCGCCTGCCACGACGCAGCCCGCGCCCGTCACGCAGCCACCTCCCGCGCCTCCGCCCACCACCACCACGGCGCCACCGTCGCCCCCGCCCACGACGCAGCCGGCGGCTCCACCGCCGCCCGCGCCCACGGCCCAGCCCGCGCCGCCTCCGCCTCCGACGGCCCAACCCGCGCCGCCTCCGTCGCCGCCCACGGCGCAGCCCGCTCCCCTCCCGCCCGCGGCGCAGGGGCCGGCGGAGCTGCCCTCCGAGCGCGCGATGCGCTACAGCCGTTTCTCCTCCGGCTCCGGCGGCATGCTGCTCGTCTTCACGGAGATCGCCAGCGGCCTGACGACGGGCGCCATCCTCGGCCACACCTTCGAGTCGGAGAACGGGGCCTACGTGGGCGCGGTGCTCGGGGGCCTGTCGCTCGGCACCGCCGCGGCCGTGTACCAGTACTACGTGCCGGTGGAGCGCAACGAGTCGCTGCTCGCGGTGGGCGGTGCGGCGCTGGGCTTCCTCGCCGGCTTCGGCTACGGCACCGAGCACGACCTCAGCAGCCGAGACCGCGCCGTCACCACCCTGCTCACCACCCAGGCCGGCATCATCGGTGTGCTGGCGGCCACGGCCACTCCCGGCGACGTGAGCCAGGGGGACGCGTCGCTCGTGGGGATGTCGGCCCTCTACGCCTTCGTGTTCACCGGGCTCACCCAGTCCACGATCGACCTCGGGCGCAAGGGTGACGACGACCCGGACCTCTCGCCGACCCTGATTGCCCCCGCGCTCGGCATGGCGGTAGGTGGCCTGCTCGCGATACCGCTCGAGATCGCGCCCGATCGCGTCTTCAAGCTCACGGTACTGCCGCTGGGTGTGGGCGCGGTGCTGCTGGCCGCGGGCACGGCGCTCGCGAATGGCCCGGCCGTGCCCCTGTCGGCGATGGGAGGCATCGCCGCCACCTTCGTCATCACGGCGCTGGCCACCGCCGAGCCGCCGCCGGGCGAGCCCACGCTGCACCAGCGGCGGCCCTCGTCCGACACCTTCCGGGCCATGCCCGTGCCGGTGCTGATGCGCACGGGCCAGCGCGGCGAGTCGCTGACGGCGGGCCCGGGGATGCTGATGCGCTTCTGAGTCCCGCTCAGCCGCGGCTCACCCGCGCCGCTTGAGCAGCCGGGTGAGCTCGCGGACATCTCGCATGGGTGAGCGGTGAAGCGCCTGGGCTGTGAGGCAGTTCATACGCTTGCTATGAGGCAGCGCACAGACTCAGCGCCACGCTCCGGGTAGACAGAAGGGCGCCAGCAGGGGACCGGAGGTCCCTTCTGCTTCCCGGAGCAGCCCATGAGAATGATGCGACTGAAGCTATTGACCGCGGTGCTGTGCTACGTGTGCGCCGGCTGCATGCTCGTTCGTTCGAGCAGGGATGACACCGCGGGCAGGAAACCGGAGCTCGCATTCGACCAATCGGTATGCCGTAAGCAGTGCGCGGCCGAGCAGTTGATGCGTGACGGCAGCTACTGCGGCACCGACAAGAAGACCTATACCGCGTGCGAGTGGGCGTGCGGCGATGTGCCCGCTGGCGTCAGCGTCTGGCCCGAATCCTGTCAGGCAGACGGTTCACCCAGGCCCGGCTCACCGGCCGAGCCCGCCGATGGCGACAGGCTGTGTGATTACATCCGGGTCGGCAGTGGCTGGGCAGCCATCTCGTGCTCGAACGACCTCGGTGACATGGCGGTCGGAATGAGCCCCATGGCGGCGGCGATGAGCCCCGTGACGAAGAGCCCCAAGGAGGGGTGGACGCCGAGTTGGCTGAAGGTGCAGCCCATGGAAGTGCTACCCGCCGACGTCGATCTCCGGTCACGTTTCGGCCAGGCCAAGAACCAGGGAGCGGCGGGAACGTGTACCGCGTTCGCTACCACTGCCGCGATGGAATCGTTACTCGCTACGCAGGGGCACTCCCGCACGCTGAGCGAGATGCACCTGTGGGCACGCTATCACCATCAGAACATGCACCTTGCGCGCGTTGCTACGAGTCAAGGTGTCGTATCCGAGGATTTCGCGGCGCGCACCGGCTTCGGTTACGACTGGCGACTCGCGGCTGCATGGGACAGTGGCAACGAGGCTGGGAGCGAGAAGAAAGAGCCCGACATCGCCAAGCTTGGTCTGCTCGACGTCGAGGTTCCGGCCGAGATTGGAACGCTCGACCCCGCCGCGATCGAGCCGCCAGAGGGGGCGAAGCACGCGACGACCGCTCAGATCGCCACCATGCTCGCAAAGGGGGAGGCCGTCGTCGTGGCTGTCTACATGTCCACCCAAGTCTGGGCGCGTGCCGAGAGTGGCATCATCCCCGAGTACGACTTGGACACGACCGGAGCTCACGCACTGCTCGCGGTGGGCTACAAACGGCTCAATGGCAAGCGCTACTTCATCTTGCGCAACTCGTGGGGACCGAACTTAGGCGATAGCGGCTACTACTACATCTCCGATGGGACACTCGACAGGAACATGATGCCAGATACCCCCTCCTTCACCGTGCGTAGGCGAGGCGCGGTCAGTGGGCGGTAGTTCTCAAGAAGCCTCTCGTCTCTCACGACGTGCCAGCTCCGAATCAATCACCCGCGCGTCTTGAGCAGCCGGGTGAGCTCGCGGTCGAGGGCGGCGGCGAACTGCTGGCGGTCCTGGTTGGAGAAACCACTGGGGCCGCCCGTCTGCACGCCGCTGTCGCGCAGTTCCTGCATGAAGTTCCGCACCGAGAGGCGCTCGGCGATGTTCTCCTCGCTGAAGAGCTCCCCACGCGGGTCGAGCACCACCACGCCCTTGGGGACGAGCAGCGCGGCGAGCGGGATGTCCTGGGTGACGGCGAGGTCCCCGCGCTCGGCCGAGGCGGCGATGTGCCGGTCCGCCACGTCGAGCCCGGCGCCCACCTGCACCGTGGAGACGAGCTCCGAGCGAGGCAGGGTGAGGCGCTTGTTGGCCACGAAGACCATGGGGACCTGCAACCGCTGCGAGGCGCGCAGGAGGATGTCCCGCACCGGCCCCGGACACGCATCGGCGTCGACCCAGATTTTCATGCGGACTCAGCCCTCGGTGTTGCGCAGGAAGTCGGCGACGTCGGCGAAGCGCTTGTCGAGGAAGGCGCGCACGCCGCCCGTCACGCCCCGGGCATCCATCGCCCGGTTCATGCTGCGCAGCCACGCGTCGCGCATGGCGAGGTCCACGGGGAAGTGGCCATGGCGCATGCGCAGGCGCGGGTGGCCGTGCTTCTCCATGTAGTGCTGGGGTCCGCCCAGCCAGCCGATGAGGAAGAGGCCAAAGCGCTCCCGCATGCCGCGCGACACCCGGCCCTGCTCATCCAGCTCATGCAGGCGGGCGAGCGCCGGCTCGTGCGCATCCATGGCGTCATAGAAGGCATGGGCGAGGGCTCGTACGCCCTCCTCCCCTCCCAGACGGTGGAAGGGCATGTCCTCCATGGAGGGGACCCAGTCATCGTTGCCAGGAATGTTCAGCCCGATGGGCTTCATCTCGGTGGACATAGCGGTGTTCAACCCCGGTGCGCGGGGGTGCAGTCTCCTCTCTCGGTCTCACGCCGCCCAGCGCTTGGGGCGGGTCTTCATCGTGGTGAGTCCCAGCGCGTCGCACATCTCCAGGAAGCGCTCGCGCGGCACACCGGCCCAGGCGAGGTCCTTCAGGGACTCGGCGAGGGGCACGTCCGTCACCACCGTGGCCAGCTTGCGGTACAGCAGCGCGTCCTCGCGGTGCTCCCGCAGGGTGGCGGCGAGCTTGTCCGCCCCGCGCGGGCGCACCGTCCACGCGGCCGGGTCGGCGGGAATCGCCTCCAGGTGGCCGTAGGCGTTGAGCAGCGCCGACGCGCCCTTCTCGCCGAAGCCGGGCAGGCCGGGGATGCCATCCGCGGCGTCGCCCACCAGCGCGAGCAGGTCCGGCACGCTGGCCGGGGGCACGCCCATCTTCGCCCGCACCGCCTCCTCGTCCATCACCTTCTGCTGCTTGCGGTCCACCTGCACCACCTTCTGGCCGCGCACGCACTGCCCGAGGTCCTTGTCCGGGGTGAGCAGCCGCACCTGCTCCACCTGCCCGGCCCAGCGCGCGGCGGCGGTGGCCAGCGCATCATCGGCCTCGAAGTCCTTCATGGACCACACGGTGAGCCCGAGCGCCCGCGCGGCGTGCTCGACGAGGTCGAACTGCGCGTGCAGCTCGGGAGGCACGCCCTCGTCGGACTTGTAGCCGGCGAAGAGGTCATTGCGGAACGAGCGGATGGGGTTGTCGAAGGCGAGCGCGATGTGCGTCACCGCCTCCTCCGTGTCGTGCAGCAGCGCGAGCATCGAGGAGACGAGCCCCACCGTGGCCTTCACGTCCCGCCCGTCCGGCGAGGTGGACCCCGGCCGGGGCGAGAAGTGGGCGCGGTAGAGCTCATAGGTACCGTCGACGAGGTGCAGGCGCATGGGGCCTGTCTAACTCAATTCGGGCGGTAGCGGACCACGGTGACGTCGACGTCCGCAGCCTCTGACTCCAGTGCGGACAGCATCACCGCGAGCGCCCGCTCCTCGTTGAAGCCGCCGCTGCCCGCGCCGATGAGGGGAAACGCCACGGTGCGAAAGTTGTACTCCCGCGCCCGGGCGAGCGCGTTGCGCACCGAGTCCCGGATGGCGCGCTCCGAGGAGCGCCAGAGCATGTTGATGCCGGCCACGTGGATGAGGCCCCGGTAGGGCAGCCGGCCCGCGGACGTCACCACCGCCGAGCCCAGGGGCATGGGCCCCACGCGCGCCAGCTCGCGGAAGGGCTGGAGCCCGCCCCGCTTCTTGATGGCACCCGACACGCCCTGGGGCAGCAACAACCACCAGGGGATGATGTTGCGGTTCCAGGCGTTGACGATGGCGTCGACCCGCTGCTCCAGCAGGTCTCCTTCGACGATGCGCGGCGTCATGGTGGGCTCCAACCTCCACCAGTCAACGCGAGCGGCGAGGCCCTGTCGAGTGTCCATTCTCCGCGCACACGCATTTCCCCTCGGGGCGCGCTAGCCTCCCCGCCGCACGCCATGTCCCTGGACACCCCACCCGTCCTGCTCACCACGCCGCGCCTGAACCTGGCCCTGCTGCCTCCCGACGGGGCCGCACGCGTGCTGGCCTACCACCAGGCCAACCGCGAGCACCTCGGCTCCGTCTCGCCCTCGCGCCCCGACAACTTCTTCACCGTCACCTGGTGGCGCTCGCGGCTGGCGCAGGACGCCGAGGACTGGCGGCGGGGCATCGCCCTGCGCCTCTTCATGCTGCCGCGCGAGGCCCCCCTCGCCTCCGCCCCGGTGCTCGGCAGCCTGTCCCTCACCGACTTCCGCCGCGGGCCCCTGCAGTCCGCCGAGCTGGGCTTCGGGCTGGACCAGCGCGCCCAGGGCCAGGGGTATATGACGGAGGCCGTGCGCGCCGTGTGCGACCATGCCTTCGGGCCCCTGGGCCTGCACCGCCTCCAGGCCAACCACCTGCCGGAGAACCACCGGAGCGCCGCCGTGCTGCGCCGCCTGGGCTTCGCCGTCGAGGGCCTGGCGCGCGAGCTCGTCCTCATCGAGGGCCGCTGGCGCGACCACGTCCTCACGGCCCTGCTGGCGCCTCGACCACCGGAAGGGTGAAGGAGAAGGTGCTGCCCTGGCCCGGCTGGCTCTCCACCTGGATGTGCCCGCCGTGGGCCTCGACGATGCCCTTGGCGATGGGCAGCCCCAGCCCCGCGCCCTCCCGCGAGCTCTTCACCTGCCAGTACCGGTCGAAGAGGTGCGGCAGGTGCTCGGGGGCGATGCCCTTGCCCGTGTCGCTGACGGAGAAGCCCACCGCCCCGCCCTCTCGCCGGGCCCGCACGGTGATGCGCCCGCCCTCGGGCGTGAAGCGCAGCGCGTTGCCGATGAGGTTGGAGAACACCTGCAGCACCCGGCTCCGATCCGCCAGCACCGGCGGCAGCTCCGCCTCCTCCTCGCGCTCCAGCCGCAGCCCGTGGGACTCCGCCAGGGAGCGGTGCAGCTCGATGATCTCGTCCAGCAGGCTCCTCACCGACTCGGGCTTGCGCTCCACCGTCATGCGTCCCACCTCGAGCTTGGCCACGTCGAGCAGGTCCTGGATGAGGTGGACGGCCCGCTCCGCCGAGCGCCGGATGAGCTCCCCCTGCTTGCGCCAGGACGTCGCCTCCTGGCTCTCGGGCAGGTGCTTGAGCAGGTAGGTGGCGCCCAGCGAGATGACGTTGAGGGGATTGCGCAGGTCGTGCGAGACGACGGCGAGCACCTCGTCGCGCGCCTGGGTGGCCTGCTGGGACTGCTTGTAGAGCCGGGCGTTGTCGATGGTGAGGGCGGCCCGGCCAGCCAGTCCCTCGGCGAGGGTGAGGTCCGCCGGCCCGTAGCGCCGCCCTGACTCCGCGCTCGAGGCGAAGGTGATGGCGCCCAGGGTCCGCCCCCGAGCGACCAGGGGGACGATCATCAGCGAGCGGGGTGCCAGCTTGCACAGGGTGGCGTAGTGCGCCTCGTCATCGGAGGCGGCCCGCAGCCAGGCGTCCGTCACCTCGGGGACGAGCTCGGCCTCGCCGGTGCGCAGCACGCCCTGCACGCCCACCACCGTCTCATGGAGGCGCTGCACGCTCTCGAGCTGGTGCAGCACGGGCTCGCGAGCGGGATCCCTGTGGGCCATGGCCACCCGGCGCATGCTCTCGCCCTCCAGCATCCCCACCACGCAGAAGTCCGCCAGACGTGGCACCACGAGCCGGGCCAGGCTGCGCAGCGTGGCCTCGTACTCCAGCGCGGCCACCATCACCCGGCTGCTCTCGGAGAGGAACTGCTGCGCCTCCTCGGCGCGCTTGCGATCCGAAATGTCGCGGATGATGGTGGAGAGCATCTCCAGCTTCCCCTCCGCCTCGCGGTGGGCCAGCAGCACCTGGGAGACGGGCAGCTCGCGCCCATCCGAGGTGAGCAGCGCCGTCTCGCCCGTCCACACGCCCTCGCGCAGCGCGGTGGGCACGCCCTCGGCCAGCAGGCGCCGGGCGGCCCACGTCGGCTGGGCCGAGGAGATGTTCCAGGCCCGGGCATCCTGCTCCTCGGCGAGCCCCACCATGCGTCGGCCGGCGCGGTTGAGGTAGAGGCCGCGCCCCTGCGCGTCCGTGCTGCCCACGAAGTCCGGGGTGGCCTCGATGATGGAGGTGAGGCGGCGGCTCGCCTCCTCCGCCCGCTTGCGTGCCGTCACCTCGCGCAGGTAGACGGAGACGCCCTCGCGCGAGGGGCTCACGTGGCACTCGAACCAGGCCTCCAGGGGCTCGAGGTACATCTCGCACTCGGAGGCGGCTTCGCCGGCCAGCACCCGGCGCACGCTCTTCACCAGCCCGGACAGCTCGCCCCTGGGCAGCACCTCGTCCAGACGAAGCGCCAGCAGCTCCTCCCGGGGGCGCCGCAGCACCTCTTCCGCGCGGCGGTTGACGAAGGAGAAGCGCTGCGCGCGGTCCAGGGCGAAGAAGGCGTCGGTGATGCTCTGCAGGGTGGCCTCGATGCGCGCGCGCGCCGCCTCGGCCTCGGAGCGTGCCGCCTCCTCGCGGGCGAGCCGCAGCGCCGCCTCCTCCGCCCGCTTGCGCTCCGTCACCTCGCGCGTCACGGCCACCCAGTGCGTCAGCCGTCCCTTGTCGTCCTTCACGGGCACGAAGGTGCTCTCCGTCCAGAGGGGGGCACCCACCTTGCAGTAGACGAGCAGCTCGTCCTGGAAGGGCTCCTGCCGTTTCAGGGCCTGCTGCATGCGCTGGAGCGTGGCCGGGTCCGTCTCCGGCCCCACCAGCCGCAGCGTCTCCGCCTGCATCAACTCCTCCGGGCTGTAGCCCGTCATCCGCGAGAAGGCCGCGTTGGAGTAGACGATGCGCCGGGTGGTGTAGCCGTTCCGCCGCTCGGGCTCGAGGATGACCACACCGTCGTTGGCGTTCACCACGATGGACTCGAAGAGGCGCAGTCGCTGCTCGGTGCGCTTGCGCTCGGTGATGTCGCGGAAGTAGACGGAGAGCCCCTCCTGGGACGGATAGGCGTGGATCTCCACCCAGGAGTCATCCTCGGGGGCGTAATCCTCGAAGTGGACGGCCCGCTGCTCGGTGAAGGCCGTGCGGTACTCCTGCTCGGCGCGCGAGCCGATGAAGCTGGGGAACACCTCCTGGATGGCGCGCCCGAGCAGCTGCTCGCGCGAGCGATGGGTCAGCTTCTCGGCCCGCTGGCTGACGTAGGTGAAGCGCCAGGCCCGGTCCAGGGTGACGAAGGCCTCGGTGATGCTCTCCAGGATGCGGCGCACGCGCCGCTCCGCCTCCTCGGCCTCGGCCCGCGCGACCTGCTCGCGCAGCAGCTGGCGCTCGTGCTCGAGGGCCCGCAGCCGCAGGGTGATGTCGCGGAAGGTGATGACCGCCCCGATGATGCGTCCGCCCTCCCGGACGGGGCTGCTGCAATACTCCACCGGGAAGTGGGTGCGGTCGCGCCGCCAGAAGACCTCGTCCGCCTCCGAGTGATGGACCTGACCATCGCGAAAGGCGGCGTAGAGCTGACAGTGGGACTCGGGCAGGGGCGTGCCGTCCGGGTGGGAGTGGTGGATGCGCTCATGCAGCGGCTGGCCGATGAGCTCCTCGGGCTTCCACCCCAGCATGCGCACCGCGGCGGGGTTGACGAAGGTGGTACGGCCCTCGGTGTCCAGGCCGTAGATGCCCTCGTCGGCGGACGTGAGGATGAGCCCACCCAGGTGGCCCAGCAGCTCGAGCTCGCGCTCCCGCTCCTCAAGGCGCCGCAGGTTGCAGGCGAAGCCCACGAGCCCACCGCTCGTATCGTGCAGCGCGGTGAGCACCTGCCTGGACCAGAAGCGGGTGCCGTCGCGCCGCAGGCGCCAGCCCTCCAGCACGCGGCTGCCCTCCACCTCGGCCTCGTGCAGATCCCTGGCCGCCAGCTCCCGCTCCTCGGGCAGATAGAGGGCGGAGAGAGGCGCTCCGAGCAGGTCGGCCCTCGCATGGCCGGTGAGCAGCTCCGCGCCCGGGCTCCACAGGGCGATGCGACCGTCCGCGGTCAGCCCAGCGAGCGCACATCCCTCGGCCTGCTCCAGTATCCGCAGGGCGAGCACGCCCCGAGAGCCCGCCGCCTCGTCCGGGCGGTGCGCCTCCCTGGGCTCCTCGGACTCGCCAGGAGCGCTGTGAAACGTCGAGGGCAAACCGCAGGGCCCTCCTCTCCGGGAAATCCGTCCGTCCAGACTGGCCCCGGGCGCGAGGCGCGAGGCTCACCGGTTTGTATCTGGACACCCGGGCGCCCGATGCAAGGGGAGCCCCGTCGGCTGGCACCCGCCAGTGCGGGGGGGCGGGGGCCTTGGGAGCGGGCGGTGGCCGTCAGGAGCGCTTCGTCATGTCGAAGAGGGCCCGGGCCTGGGGGCCGAGGAAGCCATCGAAGCCACCGGTGCGCTGGGCGATCTCGAAGTACGCATAAGGCCAGCTCCGCGAGCGCCCATCCTTGAGCGGGAGGGAGATGGGGGCCGCGCGGGTGGCCGTCTGGCGCAGGGGACTGCCGGGCTCGCCCTCGATGTCGCTCTTCATGGGCACGCCGGCCTCGCTCATGCGCCGCTGCCACACCTCCACGTCATCCACCGCGCCGGTGAAGTGGTTCACCTTGCGGCCGAAGGCGAGCAGCCACGCGCCGTACTGGGACTCCTTCTCCAGGGTGAGGAGCGCTGACTCATCGGGCGGAGGCGGAGCGGAGAACCAGTCGGCGAGCGCCTCGACGGAGTCGGGGGCCGGAGGATCCGCCGGCAGCGAGGAGAGGAGGCGCTGGGCCTCGGGCGAGAGCCTCTCGGCGAGGAGCTCGGAGATGAAGACGCGGGGCAGCCCCTCCGGATGGGACATGTAGATGGCGGAGAGGTGGGTATCGGGGAAGGTGTATTGGCCCGCGGGCTTCCAGCCGAAGCGCTCGAAGACGCGGGAGAAGAGCGCGATGCCCCCACCGGGCCGGGCGAGGGAGCGGAGCGCGATGTGGTCATTGCGGAAGCTGCCACCGGAGAGCTGGGCGAAGGTGCGCGCGTAGGGCACCTCGGCGGCATAGCGTTCCCACAGCAGGTCCAGGAGGCGGGAGGCGTCAGGGCTCATGCGCGCAGTCATAGCCGGAAGACGGGAGCCCGGCCTCACTTCCCGCGCCGCTGCGCGAAGAGCCAGGTGCTCACGGCCGCGTCGAGGTACACGGTGTCGAAGATGTCGTGCCCCAGGCCGGCCAGCTCGGTGTAGCGCACGGTGCTGCTGCCCGCGCTCTTCAACTGCGCCACGAGGGAGCGGCTCTCGGAGACGGCGGGGTCGGCATCTCCGTGCCACACCCACAGGGGCGTGCGCTTGAGCCGCTCCACCACCGATCGGTCCGTGTGGCGCCCGGACAGGGCCAGCACCGCCGCGAAGCGCTCGGGCTGACGGGCCGCGAGCAGCACCGCGCCCCGCGCCCCCATCGACTGCCCCGTGAGGTACACCCGCTGCCGGTCCCCGCCGTACTCGGCGACGGTGCGCTCCAGGGCCGCGAGGGCGAAGTCGGCCAGCGCTCCGCTCCACTCCTGATCAGGTGGGCACTGGGGCAGCACCAGCAGGGCCGGGTAGCGCTCGGGGTGCTGCCGCGCCGCCTCCGCCAGGCTCTGCGTCCTCGGCCCCAGCCCGTCCGTCCCGCGCGCGCCTCCGCCGTGCAGCGCGAGGATGACGGGCCACGCCGTTCCCCGGTGATACCCCGCTGGCAGGTACACCGAATACGGGTACGTCTCGCCGCGGACCGTGAGCGTCTTGGCCACGAAGGTGCCGGGCGCCTCGCCCGACGCTCCCGCTTCCGGTACCCCCGCCAGCAGCAACGCCACCAGCGCCATCGTCACCGTTCCCATGGACCCCCTCGCGTTCCCGCACAGGTTCTGTCGCGGAGTCGAACCGAGGAGCCCAGGCTACCGCTCTCCCAGAGGAGACGGGACGCACCTGTCGAGTACCAGCCTGCCAAGGGTTGCGTTTCCATCACCTGGCGCTTGCATCTGACCGCACAGGTGGGAAACTAGGGCTGCGCGCGTCCTCGGGGTTCGACCTTGGAGGGGTTTTGCACCCCGAGGACGCGCGCAGTCACCAGATCAGCCCGCTCCGCGGCAATCCTTGGAGGGGTTCCTCCGCGGGAGCAGGGCTGTGTGGGTGGAACAGGTGACGTCCACCCGGAATTCGCGTTCCGGGCCAGATAGAAAGATTTGGTGCGAAATACCAGCCCCGCACGCGCGAAGCCATCAGCGCCACGGGGGGGGCACCATTAGCTCGCCTGATTCCTGTGCGGTAGCCCCATCAGCCTACACCATATGAGCCTGTGTGCCTACAGGTTTCCAGGTGGGCGCACCGGGGTGTCTAGCGCCGATCCGACATCATCCGGGCCAGCCCCAGCAGCACGACGGCGCCGACGATGGCGCCGATGAAGCCGCTGGGATGGAGCAGGCGCCAGCTCCCGCCCCGGAGCACCGAGGCGAGGAAGCCGCCCATGAACGACCCTCCGATGCCCAGCAGCGTGGTCGCGATGAGCCCCATGCCCTGCCGCCCAGGCATCAGGGCGCGGGCAATCAGTCCCGCCAGGAAACCAGAGATGATCCAAGAACACAGGCCCATCGCGCCCTCCGTGCTACCACTGCTGGGGTGAGCCCCCAGTCTGCATGAACTACGTCCCGGGACGAACTCCATTGCGAGAGCGGCTCGGGGCAGCGGGCGCTGTGAACGCGTTCACACCTTTGGCGTGAACCGGTTCGCACTCCCCGCCTGGGAGACATGGTCGGCTGGGGTACGGAAATTCCTGGGAAAGCAGCCATGTCCGAACCCCTCATTGGCGAGATCCGCATGTTCGCCGGCCCCTTCGCCCCCCGGGGCTGGGCGCCGTGCGATGGCAGGCTCCTGTCCATCTCACAGAACTCGGCCCTCTTCTCCGTGCTGGGCACCGCCTACGGTGGCGATGGCATGACCACCTTCGCCCTGCCGGACCTGCGGGGCCGCGTGCCTCGGGATGAACAGCCGCCGTCCACGCAGGTGAGCTTCATCATCGCGCTCGACGGGTCCTTCCCCGCGCGGGGTTAGGACTGGCCCGCGGCCACCTCGCGCAGGCTCGCCTCCACTCCGGCGAGCAGTTCGTCCAGCGCGGCATCGGGGATGTTGAGCGCGGGGGCCACGTACACAGTGTCCCCCAGGGGGCGCAGGTACAGCCCGCGCCGCCTCGCCGCCTCGTACACGCGCCAGCCGCCGTGAGCCAGGTAGCCGCCGCCTCCGAGGTCCACCGCGCCCACCATGCCGAGCGCCCGAGGCCGCATCACCCCGGGGATCGTCGCGGCCATCCGCTCGAAGGCCGCCTTCAGCTTCGGCGCCTTGCGCGTCACCTGCCACAGCACGTCCTCGTCCCGGTACACCGCGAGCACCTCGCGCGCCACCGCCGCGCCCAGCGGATTGCCGCAGTACGAGTGCCCGTAGTACAGCGCCCGCTCCTTGCCTCCGCCGAAGCCCGAGAACACCCGCTCGGTGGCCAGCGTCGCGGCGAAGGGCAGCAGCCCTCCGGACAGGGCCTTCGCCAGACACAGCAGGTCCGGCACCACGCCCGCCAGGTCGCACGCGAAGCGCGCCCCCGTGCGCCCCAGGCCGGTGAAGACCTCGTCCGCGATGAGGAAGGTGTCCACCGCCCGCGTCGCCTCGCGCACCGCGCGCACGAACTCGGGGGGGTACATCAACATGCCCGCCGCGCCCTGGATGACTGGCTCGAGGATGACGGCGGCGATCTCCTCCGGGTGCTGGCGCAGCGTGTCCGCCACCTGGGCGAAGGCGCGCTCCCAGCCCGCGGGCTCGGCCGGCGAGGGCGCGTGCACCACGTCGAAGAGCAGCGGCCCGAAGATGTCACGGAAGAGCACCACCCCGCCCACGCTGGTGGCGCCGATCGTCTCGCCGTGGAAGGCCCCCGAGAGGGTGATGAAGCGCGTGCGCTTGGGACGGCCATTCTGCGCCCAGTGCTGCGCCGCCATCTTGATGGCCACCTCCACCGCCGTGCTCCCGTTGTCCGAGTAGAAGA
>NZ_DASVSO010000091.1:0-9782 GCF_036388035.1 Archangium sp. | reverse complement strand
CCAGCTCGACGACACCACGAAGCACCGCGCCGGCTGGTGGTACGCCTTCTACGTCTTCGCGGGCCTGTCCACCCTGGCCAAGGGCCTGCTGGGCGTGGGCCTGCCGGCCGTCATCCTCGTGCTCTACGCCTTCTTCGCCGTCATCCCCTACGACGCGGCGAGCCTCAACGCGCACCTGCGCTGGCTGCTGGAGCCCTCCTTCCGCGCCGAGGTGCGCGAGGAGGGCAAGCAGCCCATGCCGGTGCTGTGGGCACAGATGTACAAGATGAAGCTGGGCACCGGCATCCTCGTGTTCTGCGCGGTGGCCGTGCCCTGGTACCTCACCCTGTCCCTCTTCGAGGGCGTGGACGACGAGAGCAAGCTCTTCTGGTACCGCTTCTTCATCCACGACCACCTCAACCGCCTGAGCGCGGGCGTGCACACCACGACGCCGGGCGGCACCTTCATCTACTTCATCGAGCAGGGGGGCTTTGGCATCTTCCCCTGGGTGGCGCTGCTGCCCGGCGCCTTCGCGGTGGTGTCCCGGCTCAAGCCGCGCTCGCACAACAAGGCGGACCACCTGGCGCTCATCGCCGTGCTGTGGGTGGCCTTCTCCTTCACCCTGCTGGCCTCCTCGGCCACCAAGTTCCACCACTACGTCTTCCCGGTGCTGCCGGGCCTCGCCGTCCTCATCGCCCTCTTCGTGGACCGGCTGTGGGAGGAGGGCATCTCCGCCCATGCGATGAGCCTCGTCTTCGGGCTCGTCCTCTTCATCCTCGTGGGCCATGACCTGGCCAGCAACCCGAAGAACTTCACCGACCTCTTCGTCTACAACTACGACCGGCCGTACCCCACCGAGCTCGTCACCAAACCCATCGCCATGTTCGCCTCGCGCCCGCTGTGGGTGGGGGACATGCTGACGCTGGTGCTGCTCTCCGTGGGGGCCTACCTCGCCGTGGGCGTATTCCCGGCGAGGGCGCGGGCCTCGGTGGGCGCGCGGGCGGTGGCGCTGCTGTGCCTGGGCATGGGCGCGGCCTTCCTCGTGCCCATGGCCCTGCGGGGCGCGGTGGGCGCGCAGTGGCCGCTGGGCCTCGCGGTGGGCCTCGTGGGCGGCTGGCTCGCGTGGCAGGCGACGAAGGCTCCCGCCGAGTCGCGCACGGGCCTGTGGGTGCTCGCCGGCGCGCTGGCGGTGGTGGGCGGAGCGCTCCTCGCGCGCGGCATCCGCACGCCCGTGCTGAGCGACTCGCTCCTCAAGTCCCTGGCCGCTCCGGTGAACGTGAAGATGGCCATGGGCTACGCCTTCGCGGTGGCCGGCGTCCTGGCCGTGGTGGCGGCGCTGCAGCGGGCGCGGGTGATGCTGTACGGCACCTTCTGGGCGCTCGCGGCCGGCTTCGCCCTCTGGTTCAACTGGGGCCACTGGGTGGACCTGTCCCACCACTGGACGCAGCGCGACCTGTTCTGGCGCTACTACGCCCAGCGCAAGCCCTCCGAGCCCATCACCGCCTTCATGATGAACTGGCGCGGGGAGACGTTCTACTCGCGCAACCAGGTGAAGCAGATCCGCGAGGTGCCCAAGCTCAAGCCCTTCGTGGACCAGCCCGGCCGGGAGTGGGCCCTGGTGGAGCACAACCGGCTCGGCCTGCTGAGGCAGGCGGCGGGCACCGACAAGACCGTCACCGTCATCGACCGCGACATCAACAACAAGTTCGTCCTCGTGAGCATCGATTGAGCGGTATCTCCGTCCAGGGCCTCGCCAAGCGCTTCGGCAAGCGCACCGCGGTGGAGGGGCTGTCCTTCGACGTGCGCCCGGGCGAGGTCTTCGGGCTGCTCGGGCCCAACGGGGCGGGGAAGACGACCACGGTGCGGATGCTCACCGGCCTCCTGCTCCCCTCGGAGGGGGAGGCCCACGTCTGGGGCCATTCGGTGCGCACGGACGGCGAGTCCCTGCGCCGCGTGGTGGGCCTGCTCACCGAGCAGCCCGGCCTCTATGAGCGGCTGAGCGCGCGCGACAACCTGCGCTTCTTCATGAAGCTGCACGAGCTGGACGAGCGCGCCACCTGGCCGCGCGTGCAGCGCTACCTCGAGCGCTTCGGCCTGGCGGGCCGCGAGGACGACCCCTGTGGCAGCTTCTCCAAGGGCATGCGGCAGAAGCTGGCCATCATTCGCACCCTGGTGCACGACCCCAAGGTCATCTTCCTGGACGAGCCCACGAGCGGCCTGGACCCCGAGTCGGCGCGCACCGTGCGCGACGCGGTGGCGGAGCTGGCGGCGGAGGGACGCACCATCGTCCTGTGCTCGCACAACCTCTCCGAGGTGGAGCGGCTGTGCACCCGGGTGGCGGTGGTGAAGGGGCGGCTGCTGGCGCTCTCCTCGGTGAACGAGCTGCGGCGCACGGGCAGCGAGCTGGAGGTGAAGGTGGAGGGCGACGCCGGACGCTACCTCCAGGCCCTGGCCGCGCTGCCCTTCGCGCCCAACGTGCTCGCCGAGGGCGGGCGGCTGCGGGTGATGCTGGCCGACGAGGAGCAGGCCCCGGACGTGGTGGCGTGTCTGGTGGGCGCGGGCGCGCGTGTGCGCAGCGCGGTGCCGGACCAGCGCCCGCTCGAGGAAGTCTACCTGGAGCTCATCCGCGAGCGGAGGGTGTGAGCATGGCGTTTCGTCCCCGTCGCGCGCTGGCCGTCTTCTGGAAGGACTTCCTGGACCTGCGCAAGAACCCCTCGCTGCTGGCCGCCATGACGGCGCTGCCGGTGGTGCTGGTGGTGGTGCCGATGATCGTCGTGTGGACGTACGTGCGCGATCCGAACGACACCAACCTGCGGGTGATCGCCCTCTACTACGACCCGAACCTGCCGCTGAACGCCAGCGCGGGGCGCTTCCTGGTGGAGCGCACGCTGCTGGACTGGTTCGGCATGTTCCTGGTGATGCCGGTGTTCGTGCCCATCCTCATCTCCTCGCAGAGCGTGGCGGGGGAGAAGGAGCGGCGCACGCTGGAGCCGCTGCTGGCCTCGCCGCTGACGTCGGCGGAGCTGGTGGCGGGCAAGAGCCTGGCCTCGCTGGTGCCGGCGGTGGCCATCACCTGGCTGGCCTTCGTGCTGCTGTGCGTGGGCGTGGACGTGGTGGCGTGGCCGCTGGGCCAGGGGTTGATGATGCCCACGGGGCTGTGGCTCTTCGGGGTGCTGGTGATGGCGCCGCTGTTCGCCTTCTTCGGCAACGGGGTGGCGGTGCTCATCTCCGCCCGCGTGGCCGAGGCGCGCACCGCGCAGCAGTTCTCCGCGCTCGTGGTGCTGCCGCTCGTGGGGCTGGTGGCCGGCCAGGTGGCGGGCTTCCTGAGGGCCGGGGTGGCCTACTACGCCGTGCAGGGCGTGGTGGTGCTGCTGCTGGACATCGGGCTGCTGTGGGCGAGCATCCGCCTGCTGGACCGCGAGAGCCTGCTCAGCCGCTGGGGATAGCCGGGCGGACGATGGCTCGCCGGGTTGGCTGGCCATGAATGCCCTGACTCTGGCATGTTCCCAGGGAAGAGCAGGGGACGTACGAACGGCGGGCATGCAATCAGCCCGGACGCTATGCGTTAGGAAGGGGAGGCGGCGTGGGCTCCCGGTAGTCGACGCGGTCCTGGAGGCAACGAAAGCACGATGGGATTCTTCGGTACGATCAAGGACGAGGCGAAGCGCAACTTCATCGCGCGTGCCGACGAGGCGAAGGACGAGATTGTCTACAAGTATCCGGAGAAGAACATCCGGATGCTCACCCAGCTCACCGTCGCCGCGGACGAGGTCGCCCTCTTCGTGAAGGACGGGAGGGTGGAGGGCAAGCTGGGGCCGGGCCGGCACCAGCTCGACACCAGCAACATCCCGTTCCTGTCGCGGCTGCTCGAGGGCTTCACCGGCGGCAACCTGTTCATCGCCGAGGTCTTCTTCGTCTCCACGCGCGAGTTCACGGGCGTGAAGTTCGGCGGGCCCATCGGTGACGTGCGCGACCCGGAGACGGGCCTGGGCATCGGGACGATGGTGTACGGCGACTTCTCCATCCGCGTGACGGAGCCCGAGAAGCTGGTGGTGGGCCTGGTGGGCATGGGCCGCACGAGCAACGCGGAGTTCCTCGGCTGGTTCAAGAACCAGGTGCTCAAGGTGACGCGCGACCGCATCGCCGAGCTGCTGGTGAAGAAGAAGTGGCCGCTGCTGGACGTGACGAGCGGCGCGTACACCGAGGAGATCGAGACCGAGGTCATCGCCGGCCTGAAGCCGCACGTGGACACCTACGGGATGACCGTGGTGCGGATGGGCAACTTCCACGTCAGCATCAAGGAGGAGGACGAGGTGACGCTCAAGAAGCTGTCCAAGGACGTGGCGTACTCGCGTCTGGCGGGCGGTTTCCAGCAGTACGCGCAGGGGCAGGCGATGCTGGGCGCCTCCGAGGGCATGGCCAAGGGCGGCGGGGGCTCGGATGGCGCGCTCCAGGGCATGGGCATGGGCATGGGCTTCGGAATGGCCCAGATGTTCTCGAACCAGCAGCAGCAGAACCAGCAGCAGCACCAGCAGCAGCAGCAGCCTCCTCCCGCGGCGGCCCCGGCGGCCGACACGCGCAGCCCGGCGCAGCGGCTCAAGGAGCTCAAGGAGCTGAAGGACGCGGGCGTGCTCTCCGACGAGGAGTACACCGCCAAGCGCGCCGAGCTGATGAAGCTGCTCTAGCCCCTGGGTTCCCCACCCGTCCCTCTCTCACGGGAGGGACAGGGTGAGGGGCGCCGAGTCAGTGGCTCTTGCTCCGAGGCTTCCGCCCGTGTTCCGGGCGGGAGCCTTCGTGCTTTCTGGAGGCCTTGGCGCTCTTGGCCTTGGAAGCGCGGGCCTGCCGGGCCTTCGAGACCTGCGCCTTCGGGGGGGCCGGCTTCACCGTCGCGGCCGCCGGAGCGGGCGCGGGGGCGGCAGCCGCGGGCTCGGGCGAGGCCGGAGCGGTGGGACCGGGAGCGGGCTGCTCGCCTCGGGCATCCAGCTTGATGGGGACCTGCAGGGTGGTGCCGAGCCGCAGCAGCAGCACGTCCGGGGCGATGGCGCTCTCGCCCATGGCCTGGGCCACCTCGCGCGCGGAGAGCGCGTTGCCGTGGGCCCACAGTCCCTTGAGGAAGGCGCCGGCCTCGGGGCTGTGCCACCAGGACGGGCCGAAGCGCGCCTTCAACTGGCCCTGGAGCTGGCCCGCGAGGAACCACGCGCGGAAGTTATCCGCGGACTGGTAGAAGTCCTCCTGGTCCACGAGGTAGCGCGCCGCGTCGTCGTCCGTGGCCGGTATCGCGTCCGTGCGGGTGATGAGGGCCTTGTACAGCTCGCGGGTGTCGGCGCCCTCCTGGCGGTGCACCGCGAGCTGGTACAGCAGCCGGCCCGCGGCGCGGCGGATGAGGAACAGCTTGTGGGCGCTCGCCGCCGCCAGGTACTCGGTGCGGTCCCTGCCCGACAGCCCGGCATGCTCCTCCAGCCACACCGGGTCCTCCAGCAAGTCCTCGAAGAGGGCGGCGTAGGCCTCGGTGACGGTGGGGTTGCCCAGCCTGGCCAGCTCGAAGCGCGACTCCTGGGTGAAGGCGTAGTGCAGCGCGTGGCCAACCTCGTGCATCAGCCGCGAGGCCTCCAGTGCGCCCTCGACGGGGCGCATCGACATCCGCACGTCCCCCGGGACGCCGATGCCCAACGTCAGCGGGCGCGGGTTCTTCCTCGGCACGTCGTCGCGCGCGTCGATGCGCACGTTCTTCATCGTCCAGAGGTTGAGCCCCATTCCCGTCAGGGTGGCATGCGCGCGCGAGAGCTGCTTGTCCTTGGGGAACAGTCTGTCCACGTCGCGCGGGCGGAACAGCCGGGGGAGGTCCGCCCGGGTGAGGCTCGCGAAGGGCTGCCCCAGCTCGCGTTGGGAGAGCCGCTCCATCACTTCCTTGTAGGGCGCCTCGGTGGCCTGGAGCACCTCCTCGGCCAGCAGGCCCAGCCGGCCCAGGTCCGCCTGCCGCAGCTCGCCGCCGAAGGCCTCGTAGGAGGGGTAGCCCAGCTCGCGCACCAGCTCCTCGGTGCGCTCCTCGCGGCGGCGCAGCAGTTGGTTGAGTCGCTCCAGCGCGGGCGTGGCCGCGGTGTAGAGGGCCTGGCGCTTCGGCGCGCTCCGCTCGTTGGCGAGCAGCCGCTCCAGGTCGTGCCAGCGCACCTCGCGGCCGTCCACGGGGAAGGAGAGCGAGGCCTCCAGGTTGGCGATGGCGTCGTTCACCTCGGCGAGCTGCTGCGAGAGGTACTCGCCCGCGAAGTGCGACTGGAGCGCGGTGAGGGCACGCAGCTCGCGCGGGTCCGTGGTGCGCTGGCGCAGCCGGTCGATGTTCCGGATGTTGTCGAGCCTGAACAGGCCCGACCTGTCCACGTAGGTGGCGGCCACGTCCGCGCGGGCACCCTCGGCCCAGTACTTCCACACCAGCTCGCTCTGGGTCTTGAGCAGGGCCTCGGACTCGGAGGCGAGCCGGGCCACCTCGGTGGCGAGCTTCTGCTCCTCGGTGAGCGGAGGGGAGGGCGGCTTGGAGCCAGGCGTGACGCACCCGCCGAGGGCGCTGAGGCTGAAGGAGAGGAGGAGTGCGGGAAGCCTTGGGCGCATGAGACGCGCAATGTAACTTCCGCGGCGCCCATGCCCAATCAAGTCCAGTGGCGCTCGGCCGCCGGGCGGCAGGCGCTCTACGGAGCCCTCCGTCGATTCTTCAGCCAGCTAGGCTACCTCGAGGTGGACACCCCGCTGCTCGTCCCGACTCCGGGGATGGAGCCCCACATCACCGCCTTCGAGGCGCCCTTCGTCCCGGAGACGGACGTGGGGCAGCGCCGCACCCTCTACCTGCACACCAGCCCCGAGTACGCCATGAAGCGGCTGCTCGCCGACGGGGCGGGGCCCCTCTTCCAGATCTGCAAGGTGTTCCGGAACGGGGAGGTCTCCCGGACGCACAACCCCGAGTTCACGATGCTGGAGTTCTACCGGCCGCGCGCGGACTACCACGCCATCATGGCGGACCTGGAAGGGGCGCTGGCCGAGGCGGACCGCGCGGTGGGAGGCGATGGCTTCTTCGCCCGCACGCCCTATGAGCGGCTCTCGGTGCGCGACGCGGTGCTCCGGGCCACGGGGGTGGACTTGCGGGCCTGCCCGGAGGGGGCCTCGCTGAAGCGGGCGGCGGAGGCGGCCGGGGTGCGCACCGGGGACGCCACGAGCTTCGATGACGTCTTCTTCCACCTCTTCCTGCAGAAGGTGGAGGGGACGCTGGGGTGGGAGCGGCCCACCTTCCTGACGGAGTACCCCGCCTCCATGGCCTCGCTGGCGCGGCTCAAGCCGGAGGACCCCACCGTGGCCGAGCGCACGGAGCTGTACGCTCGGGGGCTGGAACTGGCCAACGGCTTCTCCGAGCTGACCGACCCGGTGGAGCAGCGTGCCCGGCTGGTGGAAGAGCAGGAATTCCGACGCCAGGCCGGGAGGGCGGTCTATCCACTGGACGAGCGCTTCCTGGACGCGGTAGGGCGCATGCCACCCTCGGCGGGCATCGCCGTGGGGCTCGACCGTATCTTGATGCTGTTGCTGGGGGTGGAGTCCATCTCGGAGGTCCTCCTCTTCCCAGCGCACGAATTCGTCTGAAGGACCCCGGCCGTGCGAGCGCCCGGGGAGAATCACTATGGCCACGAAGAAGCAGCCGCAGCCCTACTCCTCGCAGGCCCACCCCTGGCATGGCGTCTCGCCGGGTTCGGAGGTGCCCGAGGTCGTCACCGCCTACATCGAGATCGTTCCCACCGACACGGTGAAGTACGAGCTGGACAAGGAGACGGGCATCCTCCGGTTGGATCGGCCGCAGCGCTTCTCCAGCCAGTGCCCCACGCTCTACGGGTTCATCCCCCAGACGTACTGCGACGAGCTGGTGGCGAAGCGCTGCGCCGAGCGCACCGGCATCAAGGACATCAAGGGCGATGGGGATGCGCTCGACATCTGTGTGCTGACGGAGAAGGTCATCACCAACGGCGCGTTGCTGGTGCATGCGATCCCCGTGGGAGGCTTCCGCATGGTCGACGGCAAGGAAGCCGACGACAAGATCATCGCCGTGCTGGAGTCGGACCTCGTGTACGGAGCCCTGCAGCACGTCGCGCAGCTCCCGACCGCGCTGGTGGAGCGCCTCAAGCACTACTTCCTCACCTACAAGCAGATTCCCAGTGAGGTGAAGCGCTCGGTGGAGATCGTGGAGATGTACGATCAGAGCGAGGCGCACGAGATCATCCGGCGCAGCATGAAGGACTACCAGCGCGTGTACGGGCGCCCGGCGGCGACGCAGAAGTCGCGCGCCAGCAAGCGCTAGGCGCTCTACCCGCGGAAAGCCTTCGCGAAGAACTTCTCGATCCGCGACTTTGGCGGTCTTCGGATCCACGGAAGCCACGCCCTCGGCGAAGGCGGTGGCCGAGGCCTTGCCCTCGCCCTTGAGGTACGCGCCCACGTGCCGGTTGAAGTCGTGGCTCACGCTCGCCGCGACGCCCACGCTCGTCTCCGCCTTGGCCGTCAGCGCGGCCGTGTACGCGTGGCCCTTCGTATCCGCCGAGACGCCCGCCTGGGCGCTCGCCTTGAAGGCGTTGGCCTCGGCGGTGAGCTGGCCGCTGGTCACGCCCAGACGGCCCGCGTGAACCTTCTGCAGCTCGTAGGAGGCGTGGGGCCCATTGAGCTCGGCCTGGGCCGAGTAGTGGTGCACGCCACTGCCGTGGTGGCTCGTGGTGGAAGCCTGCATCGAGCCCAGGTTGCCGCTCACCCTGCCCCCGAAGACATCCGTCACCACCCCGAGCCCGATGCACCCGGCGCCGGCGGGGCGGGCCACTTCTCGCTCCACCGACTCAGCGCACCTCGAGCAGTCGCACGCGCTTGTAGAGGCGGCGGTCGAGCGGCATCCGCATGTCCGTGAGCTTCATCTCCGCGTCGAACTCGATGCTGACGGTGGGCACGGGCGGGCTGATGGAGATGATGAGCTCGATCTGCCACAGGCTCACGAGCTGCGTGCGGCCCTGGAGGGCCTCGGGGGGCGGGACGGGGAGACGCTCGGCGGCGGCACGGATGTCGACGAGCGCCTCCCGGTCGGTCTGGCCGTCGTTGCTGGGCGTGACGAGCTCCACGCTGAGCAGCTTGCCCTGGGTGTCCTGCACCACGCGCACGGTGGCGCGGCGGGTGGCCCGGAAGTCCTCGCGCATCTGCCGGCGCAGGGTACGGCGCGCGTCGAGCGTCGGGTTGCCGCCGGGCGGCAGGCGATCATAGGCCTCGGGCGTGTCCGCGTTGAGCGGTGAGCCCGTATTGGAGTAGGCCGCCGCCCGGTCCTGCCAGACGCGCATCCACTCCTTCGAGTTGCCTCGGCTCTGGTCGAGGAAGCCCTTGAGGCCCTTCGCGCTGACGGCGCGCTCGGCGTCCCAGCTCTTCAGCAGGGACTTGCCCAGCTCGGAGAAGTAGGGGTGCACCAGCCCGCGATCCACCTTCCCGCGGCGCACGCCCTCCAGCACCATGTCGGCCACCTTCTCCTCGGGCGTGGAGGGCCCGGGCACGCCCGCGTCCGGCACGGCGACGCCTCCCTGGGGACTCCACGAGAGCGACGGAGAGGGCAGGAGCCGCGAAGCGCCCAGGCGCGGGCCCTCGGCGCGAGGCATGTCCGCGCGGGGCATGTCGCTCGGTGGGGGCGCCTCGGTGACGGTGGGGGGCTCGGTGGGCGTGGGCGCCGGCTCGGGGGGAGGGGGCTTTGGCGCCTGCGCGACGGCGGGGGGCTCGCGGCGGGACGGCTTCGGTGGAGGCTTGGGGCTCGG
>NZ_DASVSO010000090.1:0-17292 GCF_036388035.1 Archangium sp. | reverse complement strand
CCGCCTGCGAGATGAGCCCCATCCACAGGTAGCGGGCCAGGCGCGGATCCTCCGGCGGGGAGAAGCGCCGGCACGAGCCGTAGATGGCCACCGCGCGCAGCACCACCAGCAGCATGGCCGCCGGACCCACCGTCACCAGCGCGTCCAGCTTGAGCCCCGCGCCGGCCGCCGCGAAGAAGAGCGCGAACACGGGCAGGCCCGCCTGTTGGATGGCATGGTGGATGCGCTGGCCCTCGCGCTCGTCCAGGTTGGCGATCAGCGCCCCGGCCGCCAGCGACACCAGCAGCGGCGAGAGGTGCATGCGCGCGCCGGCCTCGGCCGACACGAAGCTCAGCCCCACCAGGAAGAGCGGCAGCTCGCGCTTCACCCGCCGCATGTACAGCAGCACCACCACCGCCAGCACGCCGCCCACCAGCACCGAGCCGAACAGCTCCCACCCCACCCCGCCCAGCAGCCCGCCCACGTCCAGGCCGCCGCCGAAGCTCGCCCGCGTCAGGCCCGCCGCCAGCGCGAAGGCCACCATCACCAGCAGGTCCCCGATGATGACCAGGGCCATGAGGAACTCGGTGAAGCTGCCGCGCGCGCTCGTCTCCTGCACGATGGCGATCGTCACCGTGGGCGAGAAGGACACCACCACCGTGGACACCAGCGCGCTGACGGCCAGGGCCTGCGGCACCGTCATGGCCGCGAGGAAGGGCAACACCGGCTTGAGCGCGAAGAGCGCCCCGAAGATGACCACGAACGTCAGCCCACACACCGCGACGCACAGGGCCGCCACCTTGGCCCCCACCCGCCGGATGAGCCCGAGCTGCAGCTCCGTGCCCGCCACCAGCGCGATGAGGCTCACCGCGAGCCCCTTCACCAGCTCCAGCCCCTTCACCCCCGCGCCCGGAATGAAGCCCAGGGCGTAGGGCCCCACCGCCACGCCGATCAGCAGGTAGCCGGTGAGCCGGGGCAGTCCCAACCCCTTGGCCACCTTCCCCGCGAACAGCCCGCACAGCAGCAGCCCTCCCGCGGCGAGCGCCACCGACGTGCCACTGGCCGCGCGCCACTCCTGGGCCTGGCCGATGGCCGCCAGCACTCCCACCAACAGCACCAACCGCAGGAGCGCGCCCTTCATGGCGTGTCTCTCCGGAGCGGCATGGGTGCCGCCTCCACCACGAGGCGGAAGGCGCGGCTGGCGAGCAGCTCGTTGAAGACGGCCCCCGCCACCACCACGTCGAAGACGCGCTGGGACATGGGCCCCGGCACCAGCATGAGGTACTCCACCACCAGGCACAGCGCGAGCCCGCCCTGCGCGATGAGCGCGTAGCCGAGCCGCGGCGGCAGCGCCAGCGTGCTCCCGGCGATGCGCTGCGCGAGCGCTCCGCCCAGCACCTTGCCCAGGAAACGCAGCCCCAGGTACGCCGGCAGCAGCGCCCAGGCCATCACGTCCCGCGCCTGCACGTGGGCGCCCACCAGGAACACCAGCAACAGGTACGAGGGCCGCTCGAACCGGCCGAGTCCCCGCGCCGCCTGCTCCACCGCCCGGCCTCCCACCAGCGCCAGGGAGGCCCCGCAGGCCACCCCCGCCAGCAGCGCCGAGACACGCAGGTACGCCGCCGCCCCGGACACCAGTGCCACCCCCCCCATCAGCACCGCCATGAGTTCGCCGTGGTCGGTCAGCCCGTGCATGAGGAAGGCGAGCAGGCCGCCACACGCCGCGCCCAGCAGCAGCGCGAGCGCCACCAGGCCGAGCCCCTCCAGGGGGTCCCCCGTCGCGCCAAAGGCGAGCGCCAGCGCGAGCACGCCCAGGCCCACCACGTCGTCCAGCATGGTGAGCAGCGCCACGGACAGCCCCCGTCCCCGGTCCATGCGTCCGGTGCGGTAGCCCAGCACCGCGAAGTGGCCGGAGGAGAGGCTGGCCGCCGCGCCCAGCAGCGCCGCCGCACCCACCGCCGCCCCGGGGGGCAGCCCCATGGAGAAGAGCAACGGGCCGGCCAGCGGCAGGGCCACCCACAGGAAGGCCGTCCCCGCGTGCGCCAGCGCCGCCGCGTACACCGCCCGGGGCAGCAGCCGGACGAGGCGCGGCTCCAGGTTGAGGCCGATGAGGAAGCCCGCCACCCCGAGCCCCAGGGCGAGCACCGGGCGCAAGGCCGTCAGGTCGCTCCACGAGAGGAGGGCCAGCGAGCCCGGCCCCAGCAACGCGCCAAACGCGAGGAAGAGCAGCCCGCTGGCGGCGAGCTGGGCCAGGGCGGGAAAGCGGCCGGGGTCCAACATCGCCCGGTGGGAGGCGAGCAACGAGAGCGCCGCGATGGCGAGGAAGACGAGCAGCGCCTGCACAGAGGCGGTGCTTACACCGCCCCGTGCACGCCGTCACTCACGACGAAGGGGGGGAGCGCCGATCACCGGCAGGGCGACCAGCCGGCCCATGGGTGGATCGTCCGCATCCATCTCGAGCTGGACGCGATGGACGAGCCGCTCCGCCTCCTCCGGGGCCAGCGAGGGCATCAGGCTCACGAGGATGAGCCGATCCTCATCCGCCCCGAGCGCGAGGCTGCGCAGGCCGGCGAAGACGGGGACCTCGACGGACAAGGTGGCCGCGGCGCTGCGGGCCCGCACGACCAGCGGCTCCGGGATGCCAAACTCCCGAAGCCGCCGGATGGCTCGATCTGGTTGGTCCGCGTGGTCGAGGAACGCGAGGAAGAGGTACACGATCCGTGTCTATCCGGTCCGCGGCCCTTCCGTCACGCTACTCGGTGCGATCTGGTCCCGGCTCGGCCGGAGGCGCGGCGGCAGATGTCGCCGTGCCCTCGGAAGTGCCACCCGCGGCGGCTTCCTGCTGCTTCTCCATCGCCGCACGGGCCGCCCGCTTGCCCTCCTCGATGAGCTTCTTGACCTTCTGGCCTCCCTTGCGGCCGATCTCCTCGTAGAAGTTCGGGCCCCGCGTCGCCTTCACCCGGTCCCCGCCCTTCTTGCCGATCTCCTCGTAGAACTTCGCGCCGCGCTCCGCCTTGACGGTCTCTCCACCCTTGCGACCGATCTCCTCGTAGAAGGACCGGCCCCGTTCGGCCTTCACGGTGGCGCCGCCCTTGCGACCGATCGTCTCGTAGAACTCGCGGCCCCGTTCGTTGCGGACAGTCTCTCCGCCCTTACGGCCCGCCTCGGCCACCGTCATGCTGCCTTTGTTGTCCTTGTCCTGCTGCATGGCTTGTCTCCTCCTACTAGCTCCCCTTCCCCGCGAGGGTGCCCCTTGCCTGAAAACTTGGGACGGAAGCGCCCCGATGCAAGCAAGCTCCGTACACCGCCAGCCGTTCACACCTGACAGAGCACATACAAAGCACAGCAAATACGCGAGGTTACGGGAACACGCTGTCCCAGCGGGCATGACTACGGCCTGCCCGCCCGTACGCTTCAATGTCAACAACACACCGGGTCGCATTGCCGATTCCCAGACCCTGTCCCACCTTTCACGCCAATTCAGAGCGGGAATCCTGGTTCGGGAGGCGTGGCGTGACTGGTCGCGGCGGTAGTGGCGGTGTGAAGGTCTGGCTTCGGATCCTGGCGCCTGTGCTGGCCTCCATCGCGGGGCTCACGACGCTGCGGTTGCTGGGGCCGGACTTCGTCAATCAGCGCGAGCTGCACGCCTTCCTCGCCCCGCTGGGCAAGTGGGCGCCGCTGACCTTCATCTTCTGCCTGGCGGTGCGGCCGGTGACGCTGTTGCCCGGCCAGCTCTTCACCGCGGTGGGTGGCATGGTCTTTGGCACCCTGCCCGCGACGCTCTATTCACTGGTGGGCAGCCTGCTGGCCTCGGCGCTCATCTTCGGACTGTCGCGCTGGCTGGGCACGCGGTTGATGAAGCGCATGGCGGGCAGCCGCTACCCGGCCATCACCCGCGCGGCGCGCCGGCACGGCTTCAAGTTCGCCCTGCTCACCTGCATCAACCCGCTGCTGCCCACGGACGTGATGATCGCGGCGGCGACGGCCGCGGGGGCGCGCTTCTGGCCGCTGGCGCTGGGGGTGGTGATCGGCACCATTCCAGGCACCTTCCTCACCGCGCAGTTCGGCAGCGGACTGGCGCAGGGCCAGACCGTGATGACGGTGGTGTCCGGCGTGGGGATGGTGGTGTCGCTGGTGCTGGGCGCAGTGCTCGGTCGCCGCATCTTCCAGGAGATCTCCGAGGAGGCCCCGCCCGAGGAGGAGCCCCAGGCCACCGCGGCCCCGCGGCGCGGCCCGCCGCTGGCGGCGAAGGGGCAGCTCGGCGGGCCGGCGATCTCCACCTTCCAGGAGCTCCCGCCCTCGGGCCCGTGAGGGCTCAGGCCCGGGGCTCGGCGCCCTCGCGCTCCAGCGCCACCAGGGCCGCGGTGATGGCGCCCACGAGCGCCTCCTGGTCGCCCGCCCCCTCCACCTTGGTGCCCTCGCGGGTGATGTAGAACGAGTCCACCGCGCGATGGGCCTCGGTGGCCACCTTGGCGACGGCGATCCGCGCGCCCGCCCCGGTGAGGGCCGAGGAGATGGCGTGCAGCAGGCCCACCCGGTCCTGCGCCACCACGTCCACCACGGTGAAGTCGCGGGAGGCGCGGTTGTCCACCGTCACCCGGGGGGCCACGGGCGGCAGGGGCCGCTGCAGGAGCGAGCCCGTGCGGCGTCGGCGCAGCACCTCCTCGATGGAGGCCTCGCCGAGCAGGACGCGGAGGAGATCCGTCCGGGCCGCGCGCCAGCGGGAGCGCTCGAGCAGCAGCCCATGCGGAGGCCGCACGTCGAAGACGTCCAGTGCGAGCCCGTCCGAGGTGGAGACGATGCGCGCGGAGAGGATGTCGATGCGGTGGGCGGACAGCACCCCGGCGAGCAGCGCGAGGAGGCCGGGCCTGTCGTGGGCCACGAGGGCCAGCTCGCTGTACCCGGCGTCCGGGTGGTGGCGCAGGGCCGCGGCCAGGGGCCGCTTCCGGGCGCACGCGAGCAGCCGCCCATGGAGCGTGGCGCGAGAGGGATCCGTGCCGAGGAAGTACCGCTCGGGGAGCACCTCGCCCAGCTCGCGTGCCCGCGCCTCGCCGAGGACCCGGGCCCAGCGCGTGTGGAAGCGCTCGCGCAGACGCTCGGATGGGAGCGCCCCCGAGGACGCCGCCGTGCCGACCAGGTGGGTCCGCGCCTTGTCGTACAGCTCGCGCAGGAGCTGCGCCTTCCAGCCCGTCCACATCTTCGGTCCCACCGAGCTGATGTCCGCCCAGGTGAGGAGGTAGAGGCAGGTGAGCTTCTCCACGTCGCCCACGCTCCGGGCGAAGTCGGCGATGAGGGCCGGGTCGCTCAGGTCGCGGCGCTGCGCCGTGTGGCTCATGAGGAGGTGGTCCTTCACGAGGAACTCGGCCACCTCGCGCTGCCGGGGCGAGAGGCCCAGGCGCTCGCCGAGGGCCACCATCAACAGCCGCCCCTTCTCCGAGTGGTTGCCCCCCATCCCCTTCCCCGCGTCGTGCAGGAGCATGCCGAGGTAGAGCGGGAGCGGATCCTTCAGGTCGCGCATCTCGCGGGACAGCTCGGGCTCCTGCTCCATCCGCTCGCCGGCGCGCAGGGAGTAGAGCCGGCGCACGGCGAAGAGGGTGTGAACGTCGACGGTGTACACATGGTACAAGTCGTGCTGGTGGTGGGCGGTGACGCGGCCGAACTCGGGCACCACCGCGCCGAGCACGCCGGCATCGTGCAGCTCGAAGAGGAGCTCGCCACGGGTGCCGGGCCGGGCGAAGAGGGCCCTGAAGGCGGCGGTGACGGCGGGCGTGGCGCGAGCGGCCTCCAGCGCGGGCAGGGCCTGCACCGCCTGCTCGCGGGCCCACGAGTAGAGGGGCAGCGCGTGCTCCTCGGCGGTGCGGAAGAAGTCGAGGATGGTGGCGGGCTCGCGGGTGAAGAGGCCCGGATCCGACACGGTGAGCTTGCCGCGGAACACCTTGAAGGCGCCGAGCCGGCGCTCGGGGAAGAGGGAGATCTTCCGGGTGGTGTTGAGCTCCTCGCAGCGGGCGATGAGCGCGTCGGCGGCCAGGCGGATGGCGTTGGCGGCCAGGTAGTAGTCGCGCATGAAGGCCTCGACGGGCAGCACGGGGCCCTGCTGGTAGCCGAGGAAGCGCGCCACCTCCTCCTGGAGGTCGAAGGTGAGCCGGTCCTCCTTGCGGCCACGCAGGAAGTGGAGCTGGTGGCGCAGGCGCAGGAGGAAGTCGCGAGCGGCCTTGAGGCGCGCCACCTGCGAGCCCGGGAGGATGGACTGCCGCAGGAGGCCGGTGAGGCCCCGAGTCCGGAAGCGCACCCGGGCGATCCACAGGGCGGTCTCCAGGTCTCTCAGTCCACCGTCGCCCTGCTTGAGGTTGGGCTCGAGGAGGAAGACGGTGTCGCCGAAGCGCTCGCGGCGGGAGCGCAGCTCGCGGATCTTGTCCTGGATGTAGGCGTCGGCGCGGTGGGTGAGCAGCTCGGGGAGGACATCCTCGGCGAACTGGTCGAAGACGGCGGAGTCGCCCGCGAGGAAGCGCGAGTCGAGCAGCGCGGTGCGGATGGTGTGGTCGGCGTCCGCGGCGCGGGCGCATTCCTCGGGGCTCCGGGCGCTCCAGCCGACGGCGCGCTTCAGGTCCCACAGGAGCGTGGGGAACGCGCGGGCCAGGGGGGCGACGGCCTCCTCGGAGACGCCAGGGCCGCGCAGGAGGAGCAGATCCAGATCCGACTGGGGAGACAGCTCACGGCGCCCATAGGAGCCGAGCGCGATGAGGGCAAGGCCGGGGGGCGCCTCGAACTCGGCGGCGAGCTCGGAGAAGAGACCCTGGACGAGCCTGTCCGTGGCGGCGGAGAGGAGACGGCACGTGGACAGGCCGGCGGCCCCTCCCCGGTGGAACGCCTCGACGCGGGCGTGGGCCTCGCGGAGGGAGTCGCGGGCCCGCGCCAAGCGGTCCTCGGGCCCACCGTGGGGGAACTCGGGCAGCGAGCCGAGCTCCTCGCGATGGGTAGGTGCCGGCGGCTGCGGGATGGGCGGAACGCTCATGGGCGCGGGGAACGCCTGGCGGGGCTACCCTTCCATCTGCTTGCGCAGGCTCAGCGGACGCATGTCCGTCCACACCTGCTTGATGTACTCGAGGCACTCCTCCTTGGAACCCTGCTTGTCGGCGTTCCGCCACCCCGGGGCGTTGTCCCGATCCGCTGGCCAGAGGGAGTACTGCTCCTCGTGGTTCAAGACGACCTTGTAGACAAGCCCGGCATCCTGCTCGCTCATGGGTATGCTCCTGAAAGCTAGAGTTCCTGGCGGAAGTTCTTGTTGAACATCTTGTCGGGAAGCTCCCGACGCACGTAGTTGCTGTATTCGAGGACGGACTTCTCCTCGTTGCGCAGCAGGTCGTAGATCTCCTGGCGGCGCAGCACCTGACGGCCATCCACCGTCTGGTACTCCGCGAAGATGGCGCGCTTGCTCGGCTTGCCACTGCCCAGCTTGAACTCGGCCTTGACCGGCAGGCGCGTGTCCTTGGCGATCCAGTACCGCGTCCCCTGATAGGTCGCGCTCTTGCGCTTGGCGACCATGTCCAGGACGTAGACGGGCTTGCCGTCCAGCACCTCCTCGGTCATCGCCACCGCCTGGTAGTTCTCCACGAGGCTCGTCTGGGCCACGTCACCGTTGCTGGCGTTGCCGGACAGCCGCTGCAGGGGCGTCACCCGCACCGGCCGGCTGGCCGAGCGCAGGTAGATCCACATGAACTCGTCGACCGTCAGGAGGAACTTTCCCTGGTCCTCGGCATCGACGAACTTCACCAGGCTGCGGTCTCCCCCCTTGATGAAGACCTGGTAGTTGGTGACCTTGTCGACCTTCTCGCGCACGTAGTTGGTGATGCGCACGTCGACGACGAACGACTGGAAGCCGTTCTGCCCGCGGTCCGCCTGCGCGAGGAGCTCCTCCGCTGTCGGCTGGGCCGCGGGAGCCTTGGCCGCCGCGGGAGCCTTGGCCGCTGGCGGAGCCACGGGCTCCGTCTGGGCCACCGCCGACTGCACCACCATCAACGCTCCCAACAACATACCCTTCTGCATGGACAACTCCCCGACTAGATGTGCCTCAGTGCATCCACGATCTTCAGCCGGGCCGCCTTGATGGACGGGAGGAACGCGGAGATCGTCTGGGTGAGGGTCACCAGCACGAAGACGATCACGCACAGCCGCGGCACGAAGTTGATCTTCAAGGGAATCCCGGTGCTGAACGTCGGCGGGGGCGGCAGCAGGATGTTGGCGGCATTGATGCCCTTGATCGCCAGGAAGCTCATCACCAGGCCAAGGACCGCGCCCAGGCTCCCCACCAGGAAGCCCTCGACGATGAAGATGCCCAGCACCTGCCAGCGGCGGGCGCCAATGGCCATGAGCGTGCCGACCTCCTGCACCCGCTCCAGCACCGCCATCATCATCGTGTTGGAGCTGCTGAGCACCACCAGCACCGCGATGATGACGCCCAGGACCAGGAAGATGGCGTCATACATGCGCACCACCTGGTGGTAGAAGGTCGCCAGCTCCGACCACGAGCGCGCCCGGAGCTTGATGCCCCCGGCCTCCAGCCCGCTGGTGTTGATCGCCTCGACGACCGCATCCGTGTTCGGCGTCTCATCCAGCCGGATGATGATCCGCGTGACCCGCTCCGCGCCCACCAGCGTCTGCGCGGTGCGCAGCTTCACCTTCAGGGCGCGGTCATCGAACTCCTTCACCCCGGTGGAGAACAGGCCCACCACCTTCACATCCACACCGTTGAGCGAGCCATCCGTGGTGGTGCTCATCACGGTCAGGATGTCGCCGACCTTCGCCTTGAGCGTGGAGGCCAGCCCCATGCCCAGCAGCGCCTCGTACTCGGCGTCTTCCTCCGTCGGCTCCGTGTGCGACAGCGCCTGCCCGTCCTTGATGTTGGTGGTGAAGCCGATCTGCTTCTCGCGAGCGGGATCCACGCCTCGCCCCATGAAGGCTTCCGACTTCTCCCCGTTGGAGATGAGGCCTACGAAGCCCACCTCCCCCGTGGTCCCCACCACGTGGGGGAACTGCTCGAGCCGCGCCTGCAGGGCGCGATAGTCCTGGATGCCATTGGCCAGGGGCTTCTCCTCCCCGTCCTTCAGGAAGGGCTCCGTGACCACCTGCACATGGCCCAGCCCGTTGCGGATGGTCCGCTCCCGCAGCCCTTCGTAGCTGTTGGCGAAGAAGCCACCCGCGAGCATGAGCGCCATCGCCCCGAAGACGATGACCATGAGTGTGATCGCCGTGCGACGCCGGTTGCGAAGCACGTTGCGCAAGGGAATGACGAGAAAGCTCTTCATGGATTCGTTCCGCTCGCGCGCAGCAGGGGGGCCCCGGCGTGCTCGGCGGGAGCCTGCTCACGCACGGCACCGTCGGAGACCCAGATGACCCGGGAGGCCCGGTTGATGATGTGGTGGTCGTGGGTGGAGAAGATGAACGTCACCCGGCGCGACGCATTGAGCGACGCCATCAGCTCGATGATGTCCGCTCCCGTCTTCGAGTCCAGGTTGGCGGTGGGCTCGTCCGCGAGCACCGCCAGCGGCTCGGTCACCAGCGCGCGAGCGATCGCCACGCGCTGACGCTGGCCACCGGAGAGCTCCTGGGGCCGGTGGTGGCGGTGGTTCGCCAGGCCGACGCTCTCCAGCAGCGCCTCGACCCGCTCACGCCGCTGCTTGGCGGGCATGCCCGCGAGGACCAGGGGCAGCTCGACGTTCTCGAAGGCATCGAGCACAGCCACCAGGTTGAAGGTCTGGAAGATGTATCCGAAGTATTGGTTGCGCAGTCCCGCCAGGCGGTGGAGCGGGACGTCCGTGACGTCCTTCCCATCCACGGAGATCCTGCCGGCATCCGGCTTGTCGATACACCCGATGATGTTCAGCAACGTGGTCTTGCCGCTGCCAGAAGCTCCCGCCAGCGCGGTGAACTCCCCACGCTGGAACTCCAGGCTCACTCCCCTGGCGGCTTGGACCATCGTCTTTCCAAGCTGGTAGTTGCGGACGACGTTCGACAGTTGGATGGCCGAGCCCATCTTCTCCCCTACTCCACCGCTTCACGCGGGTATCTCATACCTGAAGGCTTCATTGCCACGCGGCGCGCTCGCGCCGCTCCTAGAACGAGAACATCACGCCCGTGATCAGCGAGCCCCGCTGTCCCACGTTGCCGTACTGGCTCGTGCGACTGCCCGAGAACATCGAGGCCCGGGCGTAGACAGTCGTTCTCCGGCGGATGAGGTAGGACACCTCGCCCACATAGGCGACGCTGAAGTCATCGAGGCCGATGAGCGCCAGCACCTGTCCATTCAGGCGCTCCGCCATCAAGGACTGCGCGGCGCGCACGAAGAGGTAGTTCTTTCGGAGATCCTGGCCCGCGAACCAGCTCAGGCTCTGCAGCAGGTTCACCTCCGGCAGCGAGCGACCGTCGAACACCGGGAGATAGTCCCCCGACAGATAAGCCCTGCGGCTGTAGTCCGTCTGCGACATGTAGCGGTCCCACTCCAACACGGAGAGGCCCTGATCGGTGTGATAGAACTCACCAATGAGGTTGGTTCCCCAGGGGAGCGTGTAATTGACTCCCACCACGTAGCGCAGGAACAGCCGGGGCTCATCCAACTTGAGCTGGTTCAGGTAGGTGCTGCCGAAGAGCCCTTCCTGCTTATCGGGGAGGATGGACCGCGGATACTGCGCGACCGACCCCTGCATGCCGGAGACCTCTCCGTGGATCTCCAGGGCGTCCCCCAACACATAGTTGAAGGTCAGCGCGCCGGTATGCTTGATGTTCGACGCCATGGCCACGACGGCCAGGTCCAGGTTCCACTCGGTCACCAGGACATTGGCGCGAAGGGCCAGATCATAGCGGCGCCTGGTCTTGTCTGAATTCGTCAGCATGTCCGAGCTGAAGACCGCCGAGATGACGTGGTCCCCCACGAAGTAGTCGAGCTGCGCCATGTCCAGGCCCTCGAGCAGCCGCAGGCGGTCCTGCGGGTCCGAGGGCACGCGCCGGGGCTCGAGCAACCCCGCGGGGTTGAAGGCATACCCGTTGGTCCACTTGAGGACCTTGCGTCCGATGGACAGCTCGAAGTCGCCCAGCGGGGCCGTCAGGTACAGCTCCCGCAGGGCGAAGGACCTGGCGGTCTCGGTCTCGTTGCCCACGTTGAGCGCCGAGGACACCTGGGCCTTGACCGAGAAGTCCTTCGGCAGCCGCGCCGCGAACTCGGCGTTGAGCCGGAGCGTGTTCCTCAACGAATCCTGGGCCCACACCTTGCCCCCCGGATTGAACATCGAGTCCGTCTTCCCGACGAGCATCACCTCATTGAGGAGATCGACCCGGTGTCTCAGCCAGTCCTCTCCAAGGACAGACGTCTCCCCGGCATCCGCCACCGGAGCGTCCGGGGTGGGCGTGGGAGGTTCCAGCGGGTTGGGCTCCTGCCCCGCCAGGGCCTCCACGGGCCCGAGGGTCATCAACAGCATGGACGTCAGGATGCACGGGAAGAGTCTTCTCACGGCTGCTTCACTTTCTGGGCTGAAACCCGGACGGCCTCTCAGGGCAGCCCGTTGATGAAGGTGCGGATGTCCTCGGCGATGAGGTCCGCCTCCTGGTACATGGGCCAATGGCCGGAGTTGGGGAGCTCGCGCACGGTGAGCTTCGGCGTGAAGGCCTCCAGGCCCACCAGGTTGCCCGGCAGCAGCGCGTCATCCTTCAAGCCCCAGATGACGTGCACCGGCATGGAGACGGAGACGTTCGAGGGAAAGCTGGGACCCACGTTGGGACCCTGGACGAGGTTGGCGCGGTACCAGTTGAGCCCACCCGTCACGGTGCCCGGCTGGGCCCAGGCCTGGCGGTAGCGCTGCTCCACCTCGGGCGTGACGTAGGGACGCACGACGCGGGCCAGCCCCTCCGAGTTGTTGGCGGTGAGCGCGCCCTCCGCGCTGGAGCTCATGAAGAAGTTCATGTACTGCGCGGCCTTCTTCTGGGCCTCGTTCTCGCGAATCTCCCGCCTGAAGGTGTCCGGGTGGGGCCCGTTGACGACGACCAGCCCGCGCACCAACTCCGGATGCTTCGAGGCGACCATCCACCCGACGGCGGCGCCCCAATCGTGCGTCACCAGCACGACGGGCTCATCCGAGACGGCGCGGATGAACCCCACCGCATCCTCCATCAGCCGCGGCAGCTCGTAGTGCGAGACGCCCTGGGGAACGGGCGAAGGGGCGAAGCCGCGCTGGTCCGGCGCGAACGTGCTGAACTCGGACGCCAGGCGCGACTGGATGGGCTCCCAGGTAAAGGAGAACGCCGGGAAGCCATGCAGGAAGACGATGGGCTTGCCACAGCCCTGCGTCACCGCATGCAGCGTCAGCCCGCCAGTGTCCACCTGTGTGGACTCCGGCGCCACGGACGTGCAGACCTCGGGCGGAGCAGGAGGATCCTCACGGCAGCCGGTGAGCAGGGCCCCCAGCGCCAGGAGGGAAACGCCAACGAAGGAAGAGGAACGGTTCAAATTCATGTGCTGTCAACAGGCACTCCCCCGGCCGGGAGGTGCCTCCGTGATGGGGTGATCCCGAGCGCCGGCCGCGCGCGAGCGGCCGGCGCCGGGCCCTTCCCTGCTACTGCGTGATGTAGAGGAAGGACATGCACATCTCGTCGCTGGTGGTCTCGCCCCAGTTGGAGTCCACCGCGCCCGGTGCGCTGTTGTCCCAGTGGCACTCGAGGTTCAGCGTGTCACCCGGGTTGATGACCTGCGCCTGGAGGAGCTTGTAGTTGTTCTGGTGGTTGAAGTTCCACCGAGGCACCTCCATGAGGCACTGGTTGGAGGTATCCGCGCGCGTCATGTCCAGACGGATGCGCGTGCCGAGCTTGTGCATGTGCGGCGTCACCATGTGGAAGGTGAGCGGCATGTTGTTCTTGAACAGGCCCCCGGTGGCGAAGCCCACCGACTTGGTGACGTCGCTGGAGTAGCGGTGGACGACGTCCGTCTGGCCCGCGGGGATGTTCATCTTCTTCTGGAACCAGGCCGGGTTGAGGAAGGCCATCACCACGGCCTGCTTGGTCACCGTGCTGTCCACCTTGAACGCCAGCGCGGAGGTGTCCGCCGGGATCTCGGCGGCGGCGGTCAGGCCGTGCGAGTGCTCGCCATGGCCCGTCGTGCTGTAGTGCACCTGGAGCACCACCTTGGAGCCCGGCGCCACCTTGATGCCGGTGCCCTCGGGGAAGTCCGAGCCGACCGTGCCGGGCGCCCAGGCGCCCAGGAAGGCGGCCTGCCCCGCGCCGGAGCCACCGAAGCACGTGTAGCCCGGCCCCGCCTCGTTGTTGTCCAGCTGCTGGTAGATGGATACGGCCGCGGGCGGCACCAGGTAGGCGATGACGTGGTGGACGATGGAGGCCACGCCCGGCTCCGCCTGGAAGCCGGTGATGAAGGCCGTCTGATCCACCGACCAGTCCATGATGAAGCAGCGGTAGTCGTCCCCCGTCTTCGGGGTGTACGGCTCCTTCATCGACACCCGCACGTCCACGCGCGACAGCCCACCGGCCGGCGGCGCCTTCACGCCCGGAGACTCGCTCGCCTTGCCCTCACGACCGCCCTCGGACACCCACCGCGAGAGGAGCTGGATCTGCTCGTCCTTGAGCGACGAGTCGCCATGGTACTGGTTGCACTCGTTCGACGGCATCCACGGCGGCATCGTGCGCGACTCGACCGCCGCGCGAATGGCGTCGCGGTTCTTGAACACGTCGGCGTACGTCTGCAGCGGCATGGGCCCGATGCCGCCCTCCACGTGACAACCTCCGCACTTCTGCTGGACCAGCGGGGCCACGTCCCGGTGGTAGTTCGGAGCGGTCTCGTCCGTTTCCTCGGAACAGGCGGCCAGCCCCATCCCCGTCAGCAGCAAGCCAGCCGTGAACAATCGACGCATGTGTAGTCTTCTCCTCGAGTCATTCATCCTGCGTATCTCAAACCTGCAATTGGATGGCGAGAGGCCATCCCATCCCTGAAGGCCCTGGAAGGCCTCGACTTCGCTCCGGGAGGGAGGACGGACGCACGCCGCGTCCGCCCTCCGGACTTCATGACTGCTCAGCCCGCGCTCGAGCGGGTGGCCACCGGACTACTGCTTCTGGTGGCAGAGCACGCACTGGAACGTATCCTGCGTCACCATCGGCGGATCGTTCTTCATGTCGCTGTCCGAGTAGAGCTCGGCGCGCTGGTCCACCGTCGCGATGCGCGCGGTGAGCTTGTCGTAGAACACCCACTTCTGCACGTCGGGCACCAGCAGGGCGTTGTTGTAGATGGCCTTGGCCTGCTCCTTGTGACCCGCCTTGGTGAGCACGTCACCCATGAAGAACCAGAAGCCCTCCAGGTTGTGCGGCGCCGTGGGGCCGTTCCAGCAGGCCAAGTACTGCCCCGAGAGGTTGTTCGTCAGGTGCATGTAGCTGGTGAAGTCCGGGTTCGTCCGGTCGATCTCCTTGTCGATGCAGACGTCGACGTTGCGCCACATGGCCGAGATGCCCTCCTGGTAGAGGTCGCTCTGGACGGGCAGGAAGCTGGAGACGAAGCCCTTCAGGATGAGACCGAAGCTCGGGTAGAGGGTGGCGCACTTGTCGATGAGCGCGAGCCCCTCGTCCATGAGGGCCGGCTTGCGCTCGACCTGGCTGCGGAACGTCTTCGCGCCGCCCAGCCAGCACATGATGCGCGCGTCGTTGGGACGCAGCTCGAGGGCCACGGTCAGGTACTTGTCCGTGTTGAGGATGGCCTCGTACTGGCCCGAGTTGGGACGCGAGAGGTCGCGGCGCCACTCGGCCGCGTACCAGTAGTAGGAGACGCCCAGGAGCATGGCGTTCTCCCCCAGGGTCTGGTCCTGCTCATAGACGGCGAGCAGCTTCGTCTGGGCCTCGGGGATGCGCTCGTAGGCGCCGGCGTTGAAGACCTCCCAGAAGAGGGTCTTGGCCTCGGCGGCCTGCTCCTCGATGGTCTGGGTGGGCTCGGGCTCAACGCCGCAGGCGGTCAGGCAGAGGGCGATAAGGACGACGGACAAACGTCGAAGCATGAAGGGTAATCCTTGTTACGGGGGGTGGGGACGACAACGACGCTGCATCCACCACGGAATCCTGGATGCAGGTGGTGACACGGGAACGTGTCCACGCACAGGGTTGCTCGGCGCTACGCGGCGCGCAGGACCGAGGGCTCCGGGAGCGTGTCTGGCAGCTCCTCCTCCACATTCCGCATGGCGGGAGACAGCCAGGCCGTCACGGCATTCACGAGGATGACGGTGCCCAACACGACGAGCAGCAGCGCGATGCCGCGGCCAGGGCCAGTGCCCATCACCCGCCCCACGGTGCCGGCCAGCGCACCGCCCGGAGCCATCCACGGCTCGAAGTAGCGATCCGCCAGGGGCCCGGCGACGAGCGCGGCCACGGGCGGCGACACCAGGGCCACCATCCGCCGCACGGCGAAGACGCGGCCCTGCATGTCCGCGGGCACCTTGGTCTGCCAGATGGCCTGGGCGCAGCTGGACACCACGGGGACGGAGAAGAGGAAGAAGAAGACGGCGCCCCCCAGCAGCACGACGTGGGGCGGCAGGCACGCCGCGAGCAGGCTCACGCCGGCCAGCACGTGGAAGCCGATGACGCCCAGCATGCGGCGCCGGGGTCCCCCCCACACGCCCATGGCGATGGAGCCGATCATCATCCCCATGCCGGAGCTGGACATGAGCGCGCCCAGTGTGGCGGCGTCCGTGAAGCTCAGCGCCAGGGGCGTGAGCAGCACCAGCACCAGGGCCGTGTTCAGGTTGGCGACGGCGACGAAGGCGAGCAGCCGCAGCAGCCCAGGCCGCGAGCGGATGAAGCGCCAGCCGGTGGCGATCTCCTCGCTGAGCTGGCCGCGACCCCGCTGGCCCTCCTCGCTCCGGGGCGGCGCGGGGAAGCGCACGAGCAGCAGACTGCCCATGGCGAAGGTGAGCGTGCTCAGGTCGATGAGGAGGATGCCGGACAGGCCGATGCGCCCCAGGAGCGCGCCGGCCACCACGGGCGCGACAATCTGCCCGGTGCCGGCCGCCAGCTCGAGGAGGCTGTTGGCCCGGGCCAGGTGCCGCTTGGGCATCAGCAGGGCGGTGGTGGCCTGGAAGGCCGGTGCACGGAACGAGGCGAAGCACGCGCCCAGGCCGATGGTCAGGTAGAGGTGCCAGTTCTGGAGCTTCCAGTGGCCCGCCTCGCTGGCGGCCACCAGCAGCCAGCTGGAGAGCGTCCCCAGGCCAGCGCCCAGGTCCGCCAGCAGCATGACGCGGCGGCGATCCCAGCGATCCACCAGCGCTCCGGCCACCGGCGACAGCACGAGCTGCGGCAGGAAGTAGGAGAACGAGGTCAGCGAGAACTGGGTGATGGAGCCGCTGCTCTGGTAGACGTGCAGGCTCAGCGCGAAGCTGCTGAGCCCCGAGCCGATATAGGACACGAGCCGGCCGACCCAGGTCACCAGGAAGATGCGCAGCGCGCTGTTGGACGGTGTAGCGCTCATGCGACCTCCGGCTGCTGCGTGGACCGCGGCGGCCGCAAGATATCGCGAAGCACCTGGGCGAGCGACTCGATGTGCGGTGCCCGGAGCATGCGGAAGTGGTCTCCAGGGACGGCGTGGAGTTCCACCGGGCCCGGCACGAGCGCGCCCCAGCCGCCCGTGGCGTCCTGCTCGAGCAGCGCGGCATCCGCGGGGCTGGAGACCTGCTCCGGCCGCAGGAGCACCAACCGCAGCCCCTTCGAAGGCTGGGGCCGGAAGGCGCGGAACGCGGCCTGGTGGGCCTCGTAGACGCGCAGGGCACGGCCCAGGTCGTCCTCGGCGGTGGCCGGCGGCAACAGCCGGCGCTCCACGGCCAGGGCAGCCAGCCGAGCGAGCGTCGCGTCCCCCTCCACCTCCAGGCCCAGCTCGCGGGCCAGGTGGCGGACGCCCTCGGAGCCGTCCGGCTGCACGGGCCAGGCGCGCCTCGGCAACCACGAGTCGAGGAGGATGACCCCCGCGACGTCCACGCCCTCGGCTTCGAGCTGACGCGCCATCTCGTACGCCACGAGTCCGCCGAAGGACCAGCCCGCGAGCCACAGCGGGGCCCCGGGGACACGTGCCTCGCGCAACGGGGCGAGGTAGTGGCGCGCCATGGCGGAGATGTCCTCGAAGGGAGGTGCCTCGCCTTCCAGGCCGGGGGCGTGGAAGGCATGGAGCGGCTGCTCCTCACCGAGCGCCTGCGACAGCTCGCGGAACGACAGCGCCGAGCCGCCGATCGCGTGGACGAGGAACAGCGGCGCCAGGTTGCCCCGGGGTTGCAGCGTGGCGAGCGGCGACGACGC
>NZ_DASVSO010000089.1:0-35959 GCF_036388035.1 Archangium sp. | reverse complement strand
TCTTCTATCGCGTGCGCAGCAGGGTTCTCCAGCACATGCAACGTGAGGAGGGCGATGATGCTCGCGTGTTTGGGTACACCTCGTTCGTTCGCTCATGCGCCGCGATGGAGAAAGCCGCCGAGGAGGTCGATTGGCTCAAGGTGATCGGTAGCGGGAAGGGGGAGCACTTTGTTGCCCGCATTGGTGCTGTGCCGATTCGCTTTTACAGCGGCGATCCATCGGAACCGTCTGCGCGGTGGTTTGCTCGTGAGGGTGCCGAGCTTACAGCGCATCAAGAAGCGTTCGGCTTCCCCGGCTTCGAGTACTTGAACTGGATGCTGCGCCTCACCGTGAAGACGGATCTCACTTCGGGAACAACGTGGGTTTCACTCGTTCAGTTTGCGGAAAACGGAGGTATCCTCGATAGTTGGCCGATCCGAACCCCCGAGCTTGTCGCGAACGACACTGTGGTTCCGCTTGCCGAGCAGCGTGCGGGCGTTGACATCAGGCCACCCAGCGTGGAAGACCCTGCCGAGACCGAGACCGAGACCGAGACCGCAACCGCAACCGCACATGGAGACGACTGAGTTCTACGGCGAGAGGCTGCGCGCTGCCCGACTATTGCGAGGGAAGACGCTTGAGGAGGTCGGCTCAGCAGTTGGCGTGACGAAGGGGTATGTTCAGCAACTTGAGAATGGCCGAACGCCAACAGAGGACATGGCGCTTGCGCTAGCATCGGCTCTAAGCGTGACGAGGGGCTTCCTGGCGAGTCCCGTGGCGGGAGGGTTGTCTCCTGACGAGTATCATTTCAGGAAGCGTAAGACGACACCTGCTCGGGTGTGGGACACGATGGCTGCGCATGGGTTTGTATTTCTTGAACTCGTGCGCTTCTTCGAGAAAAACCTCAGACTGGAGGAGTACCGTGTTCCCGTCGTGAAGGTGACGGGTCCGGCTGATGCCGAAGAGGTTGCTCGTCGCTTAAGGTCCGAGTGGGGGCTTGGCCTTGATGTGCCGATCACGAATATGATGCGCGTCATTGAATCGATCGCTGGCGGAGTCGCCACACGATTTCATGCTGATGTGGACAAAGTCGATGCTTTCTCCCGCCCCGCGGAACGCGGAACTGTGGTGTGCAACGCGGATAAAGAGAGCACGTCTCGCGCGCGGTTTAATCTTGCGCACGAACTCGCTCACCTTGCGATGCACCGAGGGGAGAAACCGGGACTGGATGAGAATGAGCGTGCAGCGGACATTTTTGCTGCGGCCTTTCTTCTGCCGGCCGAAGGTTTTCTCCGAGAGTTCCCTAGACAGGATCGTGTCCACTGGCCACTTGTTTTCCGCATGAAGAAGCGCTGGAAGACGAGCTTTGGCGTCATCCTCCGGCGTGCTCGTGAACTTGGCTGCATCAACGATGCTGAGTACCAGCGGTCCTACAAGCAGATGAGCGCTCAGGGCTGGTTGAGGAATGAGCCAGAAGAGCCCCCAGAAGAGCCCCCAGAAACAATAAGGGTGTGCTTTGAGCGTCTAAACCGGCGAGGGGTGAGCCCAGCAGACGTTGCTCGTGAGATTGGCGTTACTCTTGGAGACTTGGAAAGAGTTACAGGGCTCTCGTTCGGAGTTGAAGTGTCAACTCTGCAGGATTCAGGAGCGCGCGTTCTTCCCTTCGAGCGTCGACCATTGAAGGTGAAGGGAACAATTTAGTACAAGCATAAGCCGAAGATGAGCCCCGCTCCGGGAGACAAGTTTCGGAGCGGTGCCAAATACTTGGCGCGGCGTTTGTGGCGCAGGCGTAGGTTTATGTTGGTGTACGCAACAAGACTTTCGCGGTGACAATGGGAATGCTGTTGTCGTACCCGTTAAGCGCGAGGTTCATAAGATTATCTCGCAGCCATTTGTCGGTGAACAAGAGCCAGCCGCGTTTCTCGAACTCTTGTTGCAACGTGTCTCGATCTGTATCTTTCCGGAAGTGACCAACTGCCATAGCGAGCCGAACTCTGGGTGGGCTCACACACAATCGTTCGGCGCATAGCTGCTGCGCGAGACGCGAGAGGACGAGTTCACGTAGCGGAGTTCGGTTGAACATCTTGTAACGTTTCGCGTGCTTCGACTTCGGATTCGGATCAAACACGTGCTTTGCGACTACTCCTGGCGAATCGAATAACGACTTACATTCGACAGCAAGAATCTCATTCTGCACCGGCCGGTATGCAATGAGGTCGATCTCCGGGCGCGGCATTGATGGTTTATCGACGCGGGCTTTTTCTTCTTTCGTAAGATTGATTTTGTATGAGGAACGGATCCAGTAGCCTTGCGCCTCCAGGATCTTTGCAACCGTCACTTCAAATGCGTCCATTGTAGCCTCGAAATCCGAGATGCGTTGGAGGAACCTTAGTTTGCTTACGTGGGCCTGCTCTTCGACGTTCACCCAACCTACGCATCTGCCACTGTCTTCTCGATCTTTGTTTTCCCCACTGCCTCTTTCGCTTCCTCCTCGATCCTTCGGCGCCGCTTTCCCTCAGCCTCAAGCCTAACGAGCACCGGATCTTGATGGGACTGAGGCTGCACCTATGCAGCGGCCAGTATCATTGCCACCCACGAGCGGGTCTCCTCGTATTTTGGCATCAGGAAATCGAAGCGCCCGGCTTGGAGCAACTCCACCAGTGGTCTGTCCCGGGCAATGAGCTCGGGCACCTGCCAGGGAAAGGTGCGAACAGCAGGCCCGAGTTCCTCGTAGTCGGGCTCCGCCACGAGAACCTCCAAGTAGCGCGAGTAGGTATCGGAGAAGCGATCGACGTTCGAGGTGAGCAGCACGGCGTAAGGCTCCTCGTGCATGTCGACCTTCACGACCGGCTGCGGTCCCCGCGCATCCGCGAGCTGGGGAACGGTGGCGTAGTGATAGGCCTGATAGGCCAGCATGTCCTCCTTCCCAAAGATGAGGAGGGGTCCAAAGGGGTCGGCTTGGTCTCGCCACCAGCGTTCATTCACACGGAGCAAGTCGGATTGCCGAGTGTCTCCAGCCTGGAGGAGGACGAACCCCTCCTCCAATCCGGCGTATCCCCACTGGGCATGCACAGCCGCGAGCAACGAATCGAGGGGGAGTCCCGCCACGGGTTCTCCGGCTGCGAGCGCAGGCTGGCGCGGCGGTTCCTGTTCCAGGTGCAACCCCAGGTTCCGGCAGACTTCCAGGAACCGCGCGAGACCGGGCAGCGAGGCCGCCGTGAGGCATCATTGAAGTTCCTTTTCAACTCTCGCCCGCGAGCCGGAGTGCCTCCGTGACCAGCGCATCGCTGATGTGGATTCCGGAACGTCGGATGGTCTCCAGCAACGGTCGCAGGACCTGGATATGCCCCCGCTGTTTGGCGGCAAGCAACACTCCCACGCTGCCGATGACGCGCATGCCGTTGAACCGTGCCACCTTCCGGGCTCGCTGATCATCGAGGAGCAACTCGTCCGCCGAGAGCTTCCGGTAGAGGGCCATGGCTTCCAGTTCGCCCTGACCCAGTCCGGCCACTGCAATCACGAACTCGGAGAGCGCTACTTCGGCGACCTTGCCGCTCAGATATTCGCTCAAGGCAGTCGCCTCGGGCTTGCCCGGCACCGTGCACTCTCGATGAACGGCAGGTGGCACCCGTATCTCGTCGAACAGCACCTCCAATAGATGGAGCTGCTGGCAGGCCGCCAGCGCGACGAGCGCCGAGGTGTCCGCGACAACCAGCATCAGCGCAGCGCCGCTACTTCGTCGGCCAGTTCCTCCGCCGGGTAGTCCACGGTGGAGATTCCGCGCCGCTGGCACTCGGCCAGGAAGGTGAAGCGATCCACCCCAGCGAATTCGGCTGCCGCTCCGGCGGACAGCTCGCCCGATTGGAACATGAACACGGCGGCATAGAGCTGGATGCGCTGCGCCAACTCCACGGGCTCCGTGTCGATGAGGAACTGCTCGGGAACGTTCAGCGTGATCTGCATGGCACGACGAGGGTCAGAGGGCACAGCGCTTCTCTCTAGAGGATGCAACCTCGGGCCTTCACATGCAAACGCCCGCTCGGTGGACTGGCGGGGTATCAAACGACTCGTTCGTGGGATTCCGACCCCCGCATCGCCCCATGCCGGACCTACCGAGTCCCAGAACGTGGACTCGTCTCAGCCCACGCCACCAGGGGTATAGAAGAGAGGGAGGAGGAGGCACTCGCATGGCGGACGCGAAGCGCGGGGAGGACGGGAGGCTGGGAGCGTATCGGCTCGGCAGGCGGCACGGGGGCAAGAACCCGGAGAGCGAAGACCTGGGCCGGCTCTACGAGGCGCACAACGTGCACACGGACGCGCCCGCGTTGGTGCTGGTGCCGGCCCCGGGTGTGAGCGGAGAGCCCGAGGAGGACTGGAAGGTGCGCGTCACGATGCAGGCCCGGCCGCTCTACGTAGCGCTGGAGGTGGAGCAGGCGCCGGCCTCGGGAGAGCTGGCGGCACTGGCGGGGCTGTTCGAGGTACTCACCCGCATGATGGAGCGGATGGATTGGAGCGACGAAGCGCGCCGTCACCTGACGCGCCAGCCGGAGGGGCGGCTGAAGCGGTGGGCCGCGGGCGTGCGCCAGGCGCTGGGCAGAGTGGGGCCGTACGGAGTCGGAATGAGCGTCGCGGCCCTGGTGCTGTTCCTGGTGGCGGGGCACCTGTGGGTCTACACCGAGCACCCGCGGGGCGAGCAGCACGAGGCCGCCGGGGTGGCCGTGCAAGAGAGCCGTGCGCCCATGTTGGTGGACACAGGTGACGTGGGCCCGGCGGTCATCGCCTATCCCCTGCCGGCGAAGCCTTTCAGCGATCAGGCGAAGGCGCCCTGCAAGCCCAAGCTGCACGAGGTGGAAATCAACAGTGGCTGCTGGTTGGAACTCGCCCTACGTCCGCCGTGCGGGGAGAACTACGCCGACTACCAGGGTAAGTGCTACGTGCCGGTCTCGGCGCGCTCGCGCAAGCCGCGTGAGCCTCAGTCCATCCAGCCGTGAGCCACTGTGACTCCCGTGGCCCCCGGGGAAGGTGTGGCAACGACGTCAACCCCGTCATCGTGATGAGATTCCAGCCGCTGCCCTGCCTCTCGAGCGGCGCCCTCATTGAAGCGCAGGACCGCCGGCCATGACCCTGCCCCCCCGTCTCCGCAAACTCGCGTTCACCGCGCATGTCACTGTCTCGGTCGGCTGGCTCGGCGCGGTCGTTGCCTACCTGGCTCTCGCCATCGCCGGTCTGACCCGCCAGGACGCTCAGCTGGTGCGTGCCGCCTATCTCGCGATGGAGTTGATCGGCTGGTGCGTCATCGTCCCGTGCAGCCTCGCCGCGCTGCTGTCCGGGCTTGTCCAGTCACTGGGCACCGAGTGGGGCTTGTTCCGGCACTATTGGCTCCTGGTGAAGTTCCTGCTGACCCTTGGTGGCGCCCTCGTCCTGCTGGTGCACATGCGGACCGTGAGCCGCATGTCCGGCCTCGCGGCGGAGACGACCCTGTCCGGTGCCGATTTCGCGATGCTGCGGACCCAGCTCGTGGTCCACGCCGTTGGCGGCCTGCTGGTGCTGCTCGCGGCCACGGTGCTGTCGGTCTACAAGCCCTGGGGCAAGACCCGCTATGGGCAGCGTCAGCAACTCGAGCGGCGTCAGGTGTCGCAGCCGCTCCCTCCGCGCTCGGGGCTGTACGTGCTGCTGGGGGCCATGGGCCTGCTCCTGCTGCTCGTCTTCTTGCACCTCGTCGGCGGGCGCTTGCATCACCCTTGAGCCTCGGCCTCCTTCGCCGCCCGCGAGGGGACCCCCGGTTGACGCCACGCGGGCCGGCATGGCAACCCCACTGGATGTTTCAAGCCTTGCGGAGAGGGTTCATCGCCGGGGTGGATGCGTTCCTGACCCCCCAGCAGCGCCGGTTGCCTCCAGATGAGCTCAGCCAGTACCGGGTGCTGGTGAGCAGCGCGTTGAGCATGCTGGTGCTCAACGCCCTCTATTGGGTCAGTCTCAGGTACTCCACCATCCAGGCGAGCCAATCGGTGGCCTTCGTGGCGATCCTGGCGGTGGGCAGCTACGCCCTGGTGCTGGCCGTGGTGCGCTGGACGCGTTCGATCCGGATTCCGGGCCTGATGGTGTGCGTGTTCTTCACGAGCGCCTTCCTGTCGGTGACGCTCCTCTCGGAGGATGTGCGGGTCTCCTCGCATGCGACGGGCATGCTGATTCCGCTGCTGGCGGTCTACCTGTTGGGGTGGCGTCTGGGCTTCGTCTTCACCGCCATCGTCTGTGTCGACGTGGGGCTCTTCCACCAGCTCTACCACTCGGGCTTCGGCTCGAAGCGGCCCATCTTCTCCAACATGGATGCCTGGTCGAACAACGGCTCCACGATGGTGGCCTTGCTGCTGGGGTGGGTCCTCTTCTGGCTGCACAGCTCCTCGCGGGAGCAGGCGCACTCGGCGCTCAAGCGCGCGATGGAGACGCTGCGCGAGAGCGAGGGCAAGCTGAGCAGCCTCATCGAGAGCACGGACGACTTCGTGATGTCCCTGGACACCGAGGGCCGCCGGGTGGCCGCCAACCAGCCGGCGCTGCGGCTCATCTCCACGCTCACCGGCAGTGAGCTGCCTCCCGGTGGACGGCTCTTTCCGCCCGAGCCTCGGGCGCCCTGGGGGGAGCTGCTGGTGCTCTTCCAGCAGGCGTTGACGGGTCAGCGGGGCCGCACGGAGGTGGAGTTCCTGCTGGAGGGCCGGTCGCGGACGGTGGAGACCATCGCCAGCCCCGTGCGGAGCAAGGAGGGGCAGGTGGTGGGAGTGACGTTCTTCGCGCGGGACATCTCCGCGCGTAAGGAGGCCGAGGCGCGGCTGACCGAGATGCACCGCAGCCTGCTGGACGTGTCGCGCCAGGCGGGCATGGCGGAGGTGGCCACGGGGGTGCTGCACAACGTGGGCAATACGCTCAACAGTGTGAACGTGTCGGTGGGGCTGGTGGGCCAGCACCTGCGCGGCTCGCGCGTGGTGGGGCTGGCCCGGGCCACGGAGCTGCTCAAGGAGCACCTGCCGTCCTTGAGCTCCTTCCTCACCGAGGACGAGCGAGGGCGGCAGCTTCCCTCCTACCTCATCGCCATCTCCGAGCAGCTCGTGCAGGAGCGCGAGGCCCTCCTGGCGGAGGTGCAGGCGCTGAGCGAGAGCGTGGAGCACATGAAGTCCGTCGTGAGCATGCAGCAGCAGAACGCGCGCTTCGTCGGCGTGATGGAGCAGGTGCGGGTGGCGCAGTTGCTGGATGACGCGCTGAAGCTACAGGCCCTGTCTTTCGAGAAGCAGGGCATCCAGGTGCGGCGCGAGTACAAAGAGGTGCCGCCGGTGCTGGTGGATCGCCACAAGCTGTTGCAGATCCTCTTCAACCTGCTGAGCAACGCGCGGCATGCGCTCCTGGAGAGTGGCCGTGCCGACAAGCAGCTCGTGCTCCGGGTGGGTGGGGGGACGGACGGGGAGCGGCTGCGCATCGAGGTGGCGGACAACGGGACAGGCATCTCGCCCGAGAGCCTGCCGCGGCTGTTCACCCAGGGCTTCACGACGAAGAAGGACGGACACGGCTTTGGCCTGCACACCAGCGCCCTGGCGGCGGCGGAGATGGGCGGTGCGCTCACGTGCACCAGCGCCGGCTCGGGCCAGGGTGCCACCTTCCTCCTCGAGCTCCCCGTGCTTCGGTAAGTCTTACCGACTCCGGTGCCGTCGCTGCCCCTGTCGCTCGCTAAGGCCTTGAAATGACGCGTGATTCTCCTCGGGCCTCCCTGGCACGCGGGATGCTATCTCCCTGTCTCGTGAAGGCGGCAGGGCAGGACGGGCGGGACGGTAGTGGGTGGCGGGTCGGGTGGGGCGGGTAGGACGGGGCTGCACGCAGTCGGGGTTTTGGGCGGCGGGTCGGTGGGGGTTGGGTGGGGTACGACGGGTAGGGCCTTTCTGGGGGCAGGAACGGGGAAGCACGTCGGGGAGGAGCCGTGGGGGCGGCTCCTCCCCGATGTCTTTTCGGGCTCGGGCGCGCCTAACCTGCCGCATGCTCCAGCATCTGCTCCGCCTCTCCAGACACGCCCCCGCGGTCGAGATGGAGACCGTCCGCAGGGAGGCGCTCTCGGACGCGCTCATCCGGGAGCTGCACGCGGTCGCCAATGCCTTGATGGCCGAGGATCTGGAGCACTTCCGGGTGCATGCCCAGGCCAATGACCTCGTCCACCTCTTCCGCCGCACGGACACGCGGAGCCTCGTCGGCTTCCAGTTCTGGCGGACGGCGCCCCTCGGGCTGCCCAGGGGCCGCGTCATTCTCGGAGGCAAGCTGCGAATCCTTCCCGAGTTCCGGAATCGCGGCCTGCACCTGCTCTCCGGCCTGACCTTCTTCCTCCAGGACAAGCTGCGACATCCGCGCAGCCGGCACTACCGCCTGTCCATCGCCAGCCTGTTCGGCTTCGTGTCCATTACCGAGGCCCTGGCCCGCTACCACCTCTTCGAGCCGCGGCAGCGCACCGGGGAGCAGGGCGCCGTCCGGGAGGCCTTCCTCGCGCTGGCCGAGGAGAGCCACTTCCGTGTCGACGAGGAGCGCGGCCTCTTCTTCGTCGACATCTTCATGAAGCCCGAGACGCTGGGGCGCTACTCGCCCGACTATTTCGACAGGCCCGCGGCCAGGGCCTACGCCGCGGTCAATCCGGAGTTCCGGAGCAACGGCAGCTACGTCGGCTTCTGGTTCCGCTTCACGCCCGACAACCTGGCGTCGTTGGCGAGCGCCACCGTGCGCAAGCTGCTGCGGAGTCCGGAGGCAGGTGCGCGGACCGAGGGCTGAGGGTCATCGCGCCCAGAGCGTGGCGAGGTCCAATGGGAGCACCGCGAAGGGTTCGGCATGCACGGTGGTGCCCCCGCGCCAGTGGCCCTGCTGGCTCCAGCGCCGGCCCTCCAGTCGATAGATCTCCAGCGCCTGCTGGAGGGGATCCACCAGCCACAAGTGGCCCACGCCTTCGCGGGCATAGGCCTTCATCTTCTTCTCCCGGTCCAGGACCGCCGTGGAGGGCGAGAGCACCTCGCACACCCAGTCGGGAGCCAGGGTGAAGGCCGCCGTGTGTGGCAGCTCGGGCATGCGCTCGCGGCGCCAACCCCCCAGGTCTGGCACCAGGGCGTCTTCCCCCAGGTGCAATTCGGGCTCGACCAGGAGGATCCACCCTCCAGGCCCGCCTTTCCCCATGTCGAAGGGTGTTCCCAACAGCATTCCGAGTCGAGAGGCGGCCCGGGCATGGGGCGAGGCCGGGCGGGGGCTCACGTACAACTCGCCGTCGACGATCTCCCCCACACAATTGGGAGGAACGGTCTCCAGGTCTTCATAGGTGGCCCTGCGCCTCGACCCACTCATGCCCGGAGCATGGGGAGCAGTGGGTACTTCTTCAAGCAGCCTCAAGGGATTGTCGCTCACGTCATGACCCATGCCATAAGTCTAGAGCTGACCTTTGAGGTTGTGAAGCCCGATGTGACATACCGAGTCACCCGCCGGAGGCTCGTGAACGTGGCGAGCGGGGAGGCCTCCGCTCACCGTCAGCGGAACATTCCGCTTCCCCTCCCAGGGACCCCCGTAAGTCTTACCGGTTCCGATGCCGACGCTGCCCGATGCTGCGCGATAAACCCTCGAAATCACAGGCCATCAGCCCCCGGGCCCTGCTGGCACACGGGATGCTATGTCCCTGTCTCGTGAAGGCGGCAGGGCAGAACGGGCGGGTCGGTGGTGGGTGGGCGGGTCGGGTGGGTGGGGTAGGGCGGGGCTGCACGGGGTTGTGGGTTTTTCGGGGTGGCGGGTCGGTCGGGGTTGGGTGAGGCAGGGCTGCACGGTGGGTGGGGCGGTTTCGGGGTGGCGGGTCGGTCGGGGTTGGGGTGGGGCAGGGCTGCACGACAGTAGGGTTTTTGGGCGGCGGGTCGGTGGGGGTTGGGTGAGGTACGACGGGTAGGGCCTTTCTTGGGGGCAGGGACGGAAGCACGTCGGGGAGGAGCCGTGGGGGCGGCTCCTCCCCGGTTTTTTTTATGGGTCGTGTCCGTCTCGCGTGAGGATGTTCCGGGGTTTTCCCCGGAGATGAGGACTCGCGCATGACCCGGCGTACGTTCGAGGAATCCAAGGCAGAGGGCGGCATCCACCACCGGCTGGGCCAGCTCGTCGGGGAGTGGGAGGGTGTGACGCGGACGTGGTTCGAGCCGGACAAGCTCGCGGACGAGTCGCCCTGTCGTGGCACCATCCGCCCCGTGCTCGGCGGGCGCTTCGTGGTGCACGAGTACGAGGGCGCGCTCCAGGGCAAGCCGCTGGCGGGGGTGGCCCTCTACGGCTACCACCTCGACCCGGATCGCTACGAGATGGCGTGGGTCGACAGCTTCCACAACGGCACGGCCATCCTGTTCTCCAAGGGCCAGAACGAGGGTCGCGGCTACGGCGTCCAGGGCAGCTACGCAGCCCCGTCCGGGCCGCCCTGGGGCTGGCGCACGGAGCTCCAACTGCCCGAGCCGGATCGCCTGGTCATCACCCACTACAACGTCCCGCCCGAGGGCCAGGGGCCGGAGGCGAAGGCCGTGGAGACGGTGTACCGCCGGGTGTCACGCCCCGCGGGCGCGTAGCGCGGAAGCCGCTGCCCGCTCAGGGCGCCGAGGACATGGACGCCGAGGCCTTCGCGCCGTTGCCGGCGGGCACCAGGTTCGAGTAGCGCGCGGTGATGCGCAGGTGCTTCCGATAGAAGAGGAAGCCGCCCGCGGCGTCGACGTGGAGGGTGTCGAGCACCTGGCCCACGCCGGGCCAGGCGCGGAAGTCCATGCGCACGTCCACGCGGTCCGCCATGTGGGGCAGCTCCGAGGGGCTGTAGCTCAGACGGAGGAGCTGGCCGGTGCTCGGGTCCACGAGCGCCTCGCCCTTGTGCAGGGAGGGCGACTTGTCGGCGCGGGGCTCGAAGCGCAGGCGCAGCCGGTGGGGCTCCTTGGGGTCCGGGCCCGCCAGGGAGAAGCGGTGCTGGGGCAGGTACGAGGCGGCGAAGGGCAGGTTCACCGAGTTGAACTCGGTGCGGACCTGACCCTTGCGCTGGCGCTCCTCGAGGTCCTTGCGCAGGGCCTCGGTGGCGTCCTGGCCGTCCTTGCGCGCCTGGAGCAGCTCGCGGTGCTGCTGGCCGTCCTTCACCAGGACGCGATCCACCCGCTCCTGGGTGTGCTTCACGTTGCCCTCCCCGTCGAGCTCCTCCAGGCGCAGGGTGATGGTCACCTCCGACACCTTGCCGGTGAAGAGCTCCTCCATGCCCCACGTCGTCTCACCCAGGCGCCGGGCGAGCGTGTCCGCGTCCACGGCGGGCGGGGAGCCCCCCTGTGCCTGAACAGGTAGGGACGAGAGCAGGAGACTCACCAGGGCGAGCGCGCGAGACATGGAAGGCTCCTGGACGCGGCCGCGGGCGCGGCGGGGGCCGGCAAGATGCCCCATGCCGCGCGCGAGTGAAAGGGTGCAGTTCAAACGAATTCGTCTGGCGCTGCTCACCCGTCCATGGGCGGCGCGGCGTTGACGGGCTCGGGCGGCTGCACGGGCGGGCGGCGCTGCTCCTGCTCCTGGGTGGGCCGCTGCCGCTTCTCGAAGGGCTCCAGCCGGACGGGCCGGCCCGAGTCCGCCGACTCGTAGAGCGCGCGGATGATGCGCACGTCGGCCAGGCCCTCCCAGCCGCTCGGTTCCACCTCCCGGTCGTTCAGGATGCAGTCGCTGAAGTAGGAGATTTCGGGAGCGATCTGGTCACGCGCGGGCAGGGTGCGCTTCTTCGTGCCCTTCGTCTGCAGCTCGAAGACCATCTTCCCCTTGTAGTCGTAGGCATTGTCCAGGCGGAGGCTCCCCTTGGTGCCCACGAGCTGGTAGGTGGACGTGGACGCGGCGCCGAAGCTCACGTTGAAGGAGGCCAGCCGGTCGTCCGGGAAGCGGAGTACCGCGGACACCGCCTCCTCCGTGTCGGCGAAGCGCGCGTCCTTGCCCTTGACTCGGAAGGCGAACACCTCCTCGGGCTCCGAGCGGAAGAGGTAGCGCGCGGCGTTGACGCAGTAGACGCCAATGTCCCACGCCACCCCGCCGCCCTTCTCGGCGTCCACGCGGATGTTGGGCGCTTGAATCTGGAAGCTGAAGGACGAGCTGAAGATGCGCGGCTCGCCAATCTTGCCTTTACGCACCGCCTCCATGGCCGCGAGGTTGGCGGACTCGAAGTGCAGCCGGTAGGCCGTCATCAGCTTGACGTCGCTGTCCTCGGCGGCGCGGATCATGTCCAGGCACTGCTGCTCGTCGAGCGCCAGGGGCTTCTCGCAGAGCACATGTGCTCCGGCCCGCGCGGCGCGCACCGCGTACTCGGCGTGCAGGGAGTTGGGCAGCGCGATGTAGACGGCGTCCACCTCGGGAGAGGCGAGGCACTCGTCGAGCTGGTCATAGCCGTAGACGGGCACCTTGTGGCGCTTGCCCAGCACGCGGTGCTTCTTCGGATCTCCAGAGACGAGCGCCACCAGCCGCGAGTTCTTCTTCGCGTTCTTGAAGGCGGGGAGGATCGCGTCCTGCGCGAAGTGTCCGAGCCCCACCACGGCATAGCCAATCTTGCGCGACGTCTTGCGCGCCCGCGTGCCTGCCTGCTTCCGAGCCGCCATTTTCTCTTCCTCCTGGAACCGTCGGGGCCGCAAGCTCCGCATCGCACGAGGCGCCGACAACCCACCTTTCCTCCCAGCGGAGCCGCGTGTCGCGCGGAGGACGCCCGGAGCCCTCGAGCCCAGGAGCGGCGTCGTGTGCCGGATGGACCGTGGCCGGGGCCTCCTGGCTGGGGTTCAGCCGAGCGAGCGGTGAGGGAGCCATGCGGAGCGAAGGTGCCGGTGCCGGGTGTTTCCTCATGTCCAGGTCACGCCAGGATGGCCTGGCGGCAAAGCGAGTGACGACATGACGCACCCCCCCACCCGCCTCGCGCGGGGAGGGCGTGGGCCCGTGCTCGCCCGGACGCGGGTGGGACTGGTGGCCGCGCTGCTCCTCGCCTGTGGAAACATTCACGCGAAGGACACGAAGGACATGGTCAGGACTGGATCGCAGGTGCAGACGCTGCACGACGAGACGAAGGAAGGACGGCTGCTGGCGCGTCCGCATCGCCCCACGGTGGAGGCGCCGCAGCACGGCCTGCGCCCCCTGGGGCTGGGTGGCAGGCGCGACGGGCTGCTCTATGTGCCCAAGGGGTACCGGGCGGATCGGCCCGCGCCCCTGGTGCTGATGCTGCACGGCGCCGGAGGCAACGCGCGCCACGCGCTCGGCCCGTGGCAGCAGCTGGCGGACGAGGCGGGACTGCTCCTGCTCGCGCCGGACTCGCGCGGCCCGACGTGGGACGTCATCGCGGAGGACGGGTACGGGTTGGACGTGGCCTTCATCGACCAGGCGCTGGCGTACGTCTTCGAGCGCTACGCGGTGGACCCGGAGCGCCTCGCCATCGAGGGCTTCTCTGACGGGGCCTCGTACGCGCTGTCGCTGGGCCTCACCAATGGGGACCTGTTCACCCACGTGGTCGCCTTCTCCCCGGGCTTCCTGGTGCCCGCGGCCCAGCGTGGCCAGCCGGGCCTCTTCATCTCCCATGGGGTGAAGGACGAGGTGCTGCGCATCGACCCATGCAGCCGGCGCATCGTCCCGCGGGTCCAGCGCGCGGGGTACGCGGTGCTCTATCGCGAGTTCGACGGGCCCCACACGGTGCCACCGGACATCGCCCGCGAGGCCCTGGCCTGGTTCACCTCGCCGGACGCCTCGGGTGAAGCGCCCGCGAAGTAGAGGGCCGTGGCGAGTGCCTACGTGGGGAAGCCGGCCGCATCCTCCGGGGAGGTGTACCGGGGGGGCGGCGGCTGGGGGCCGCGGCGCTTCCAGGCGCGCGCGGCGGCGAGGCACCAGCCGGTGATGAGCACGCCCTCGGCCACGGCATCCAGCAGGTACACGGGTGAGATGCGCTGGGGCGAGTAGATGACGTCCACCGCCGCGAGCGAGGCGGCGCTGCCAGCGGCCAGCAGCATGACCTCGGGGCTGGTACGGCGGCGCAGGCCAGCGGTCAGCAGCGTGCCGCCGATGACGGCGATGATCGCCCCGACTGTCTTCACCAGCCAGCCCTCGAGCTTGGGGCCCGTCACCGCCTCGAAGCTGCGCAGGTGGACGATGGGCCACACCCCGGTGCCCACGTAGAAGACGCCCTGCGCCACGGCCAGGCCGGAAGCCAGGGGTTCAGCACGCTCTGGCTTCAGCTCCTCGATTGCCTCCATGCGCTCCTCCGGTGATTCCCTGGAGGAACAAGATGGGGATGCCTGCCGGGAATGGCTTGCCTGCCTGCTCTCCGTTCAGGTCGACTGCCTCCCCATGAAGAGGGCTATGCGTACGAAGCCGCGAGGACGGAGTGGGGCGGTGGGTCTCGTAAAAGTGCTCGTGGCCTGGCTGGGCTGCGGGTGGGTCGCCGGATGCGCGGGCCCTCGGGGAGCCCAGCCGGTCGCGAGCGCGCCCGTGACGATTCCCCTCCAGCCCCTCCGGAAGAACCTCCGCACCGTCACCGTGAAGGTCGGCGCGGAGACAGGGACCTTCCTGGTGGATACGGCGGGGGGGCTTTCGCTGTTTTCGCCGACGTTCGCCAAGAAGGTGGGGTGTGAGCCGTGGGGGCGCATCACCGGCTTCTTCATGATGGGAGACCGGATCGATTCGCCGCAGTGCAACGACCTGCGCATCGAGGTGGCGGGCCTCACATTGCAGGCGCCGGTGGTCGCGGTGCTCGACATCATGGCGTCCTTCTCCAAGGACGCCGAGCCACTCGACGGCGTGCTCTCCCTGGACGTGTTCGCGGGGCAGGCGCTCACGTTGGACGTCGGCGGCAATCAATTGATTGTCGAGACCCCGGCGAGTCTGGCCGAGCGCACCCGGACGATGCGCGAGGGGCAGGCCCGGATCGGCCGGGAGGTGCAGGGGGCGGCCCTGAGCGTCTTCACGGCGGCGCGCACGCCGAAGGGGCTCGCGTGGTTCGAGCTCGACTCGGGCAACGGTGGGACGCTCCTCATGTCCCGGCACGTCGCCCCAACACTGGGGCTGGACCCCCAGGTGGAGCAGCCCCAGCCCGCGCGCTTCGAGCTGGTGGGCGGGGTGCCCGTCGAGGGCAATTTCCATGTGAAGGAGATGATCATCGACGGGAACCTGGGGATGCCATTCCTGTCGAAGTGGCGCGTCACGCTGGACCTGGCGCGCTCGCGCGTGTGGTTCCAGCCCGGCAGCACGGTCGAGATCGTTCCCACCGCTCGATGACCTCACCCTCCGGGCGCGCTGCGCGCGAACTTGTCCACTAACTGTACAAGTAGCGCGAGCGCGCGCCCGGAAGGGGTCCCCCTCAGATGAAGGCCAGCGCCGGCTCCACCGTGTGCAGCACCGCGTCCAGGCAGCGCAGGCCCTCCTGTCGGACGGCGTCGGCTGCTGACCGTGCCCAGGCCAGCACCTCGCGCCGGTCCTCCTCGGGCATGCCGTGGAAGCGCGCGTCCCCCGAGCGGATGTCCTCGGCCACGTGGGCCGCCACGCCCAGGTGGTGCCCCACCGCCGAGGCCCGCTCCGCCAGTGTCGTGCCCTCCCACAGCACCCGCAGGTACAGGGCCCACTGCTTGCCGGAGATGCCCTCGGCCACCCGCTGGAAGGTGGGCGCCGTCCACGTGGACGTGTGCACCTCGAGCAGCTGGAGCCCCGAGGCCGTCACCATGGCGTCCGCCGCTTCCGCCAGCACCGGCGCGGGCACCTCCGCGCGCGCCAGCGTGGCGAAGCACAGCGACTGCAGGGTGAACTGCACCCCGGGCCCCACCCGCGAGGGCTCCGCGTAGTAGGTGCACTCCCCGTCCGCTAGGTCGTCCGCGAGGTTGGCCGCGCAGGAGCAGAAGAAGAGTCCGGCCGAGCGCCGCAGCAGCACCGCGCGCCCGAGCCCCGCCTCCGTGCCCGCCGCGTACAGCAGCGCCAGTGGCCCGGGCCGTCCCGCCTCCAGGGCCACCAGCACGTCCCGCTCGGCCTCTTCCGGGAGCCCGTGCCGCCGCAGGGCGCGCAGGGCCTCCTGGAAGACGGCCCCCGCGCTCACCGCAGCTCCCTCGGCAGGAGGATGCGCAGCTGTGCCCCGCCCGCGGGCCGGTTGCCCCGCTCCAGCGTGCCGCCGCTCGCGCGGATGAGACACTCGGAGGTGTAGAGGCCCAGCCCCGTGCCGTTGGGCTTCGTGGTGCTGAGTCCCTCGATGGGCGCCTCCAGCTTCTCCGCCGGGAAGCCCGGGCCGTCGTCGGCGATGAGCAGCTCCAGCCTCCCACTGTACGGCTCGGTGCGCGCGGTGATGTCCACCTTCGCGGCGCCCCGCTCGCCATTTCCCTCGCAGGCGTTGAGCACCAGGTTCTCCACCACGCGCCGCATCGTGGTGACGCCCCCGCGCACCAGCGCGCACGCCGAGCCCTCCACCTTCACCTGGATGCGCACGTCCGGGAAGCGCCAGCCCAGGGTCGTGCGCACCGACTCCAGCACCGGGACGATGTCCACGTTCTCCGGCTCGTGGTTCACCGTGCGCCGCCCCTTCTGGCGGATCTCCAGCACCATGTCGCGGATGCGCGCCAGCCCCTCGTTCAGCTCGCGCACCAGCTCCTCGAACTCGGCGCGCGGCAGGGCGTTGCGCTGCACGCCCATGACGGAGAGGATGTCCGCCGCGGCGCTCACGCTCATCAACGCGTTGTTGATGTCGTGGTTGTAGCCAAGAATCTGCACCAGGGCCTGGGACAGCCGGCCCACGTCGCGCTCCTGTTGCTCCAGCATCTGCGCCTGCACGGCGGCGCGCAGGTGCTCGGCCTCGACGCGGGTCCGGTCATGCTCCAGGGCGAAGCTGCCCGAGTACAGCTCCAGGATGACGGCCAGCGGGCCCATGACGGCGAAGAGGGCCAGGTGCTCCTCGGTGCGGGCCAGCAGCGCCGCCAGCCCCAGCGCGAGCACCGTCCCCAGCGCGAGGAAGGGCTGCGAGGGCGCCACCCGGTGTACCCGGCCGTGGTAGCCAGCGGTGAAGAGCAGCACCGCGGCGAACACCATGGCCCCCGGCATCGCCGCCAGGGCCATCAGGCAGGCCATGGAGAACTGCAACGCGCTGGTGCCCGGCACGAAGTACAGCCAGCCCCACCACTCGATGTGCTGGCGGCCCCGGTGCAACAGGGCGAAGCCCAGGCCGAGCACCAGTGCTGGCACGAAGCACGCCAGCGCCTCGAGGAAGTCCAGGTCGAAGAAGCGGTCCGCCCCGGGCGCGAACGTCGCCAGCGCGAGCACCGCCGGGATGACCAGCGCGGCGCTCAGCCAGGCCCGCGGCGACGCGGCGGCCAGCACCTCCCGGGCATCCTGTGAGCGCGTCCAGCGCGTGAAGGCATCCTGGACGAGACGGCGCCAGCGGGAGGGTGGGTTCATAGGGTGGCAGTCAGATAGAAGCCCGCCGCCTTGTTGATGGCGTTCGCCTCCCGTCCCACCTGCTCCACCCGGCGCTTCAGCTCGTTGAAGATATCCGGATTGCCCCGGTGGACCACCTTCACTTCCACCGTGCCCCCGGCCAGCACCTGGTGGAGGGCCTCCAGCACCGGCATCACCTCGGGGCTGATGGCGAGCGCGCCATCGGGCCCCTCCACCGCGCCCAGCTCCTGGATGCGCATCAGGTACTCGCTGAGTGAAGAGGCCACGGTCAGCCCCACCACTCGGGGACCTCGGATGTCGTTGTAGCTCATTCGGTGTTTCCCTCCGCCGGCTCGCGGGCCGGACTGGTGCGTCGGTGAAGGTGGGTGGGGGAGAGGGCGAGGAGCGCTTCCAGCTCCCCGCGGCCGAAGGGCTTGGCCTGGAAGCACTGCGTGCCGGGCTGCTCGACGAAGTCGGGGGGGCAGTGGGTGCCGGAGATGAGGACGCGGCGCGCCCCGGGCACGTGGGCCTCGGCCCAGCGCAGGAACTCGGTGCCGCGCTCGCCCGCGTCCAGGTGCTGGGCGGAGAGGATGACGTCCACGGCCGGGTCCGCCTCCAGGGTGGCGCGGGCCGCGGAGGCGGAGGCGGGGCAGCGCACCTCATGGCCGAGCACCCGCAGCGTGCGCTCCAGTCCGCGAGACACCCAGGTATTACAGTCCAGCACCAGCACCTTCATGGGGAGGCCTCCGGTGGGAGGGCGGGGGAGTGGAACCAGTCGCGCGGAGGGGCGAGGTACAGGCCGCCGCCCACCGCGGTGGCGTAGCGGAGCAGGGCGTCCGGAGGCCGGCCGTTGCCGCCCAGCAGCGCCTCCAGCGAGCGCGGGTAGTAGCCCGGGTCCGCGGAGGCGGCCACGAAGGCCAGGCCCTCCTCTCCCTGGTGGCGGAAGGGGAAGCCGCGGCGGATGAGGCCCTGGTTCTCCCCGGCGCCGGCCTCGCGCACCCGGAGGAGGTGGGCCTCCGGGGGCGGGTCCACGAGGAGCTCGCCCTCCCGGGTGCGGCCCACCACGCGCTCCTGGGCCCCGGGCCTGAGGCGGCCGAAGCGCTCCAGGTCCTGCTGGAAGCGCAGGTAGAGCAGCCACGAGGCGCCCGCCAGCGGCCCGGAGGGGACGAGGGCGGTGCGCCGCACCTGCTCGCGGGTGGGGCGCAGCAGGCCATCGCGGAAGCCGAAGGCCTCGCGTCCCTCGCCGATGCGTCCGCCGAGCACCTCCTCCTCGAGGACGAGCACTCCTCTTGAGAGGGCGAGGGTGCGCCGCAGGGCCCACAGCAACGGCTCGCGGTGGACGGCGCTCACCTGGACGAGCACCTGGGACTGGGTGGAGGGGAAGCGCGCCGTGGGGCCCTCGCGGGGCAGCGGCGCGGGAGGCGGTGGGGCGGCCTCGGGAAGGAGCGCGGGCTCCACGCCGAGCACCGCGTGCAGGCCCTTCTCGCGTGCGAGTTCGCCGTGGAGGACGGACACGACTTCGCGCAGCTGCGGGAGGGCGATGTCGCGGGCGAGTCGGAGGACGGCGATGCCGCTGAAGGCGCCAGGCGAGTGGAAGAGCCCTTCCTGTGGCCGCATCGCTGTCTCCCCCCACCGCACGCCCTGAGTCCGGCGTGGTGTTGCCCTGGACACGGAGCCTCTCGGCCTCCGTGGCTGGAAGCAGGAGAACCCAGGGGCTCGCTTGAAGTCAAACAGGGCCCGGGGAGAGTGTTGGTTTCAAGAGGTAATGGAAACCCCGGAGGACCCTTCAGGTTGTCTGGCATTGCCCCCCCGGGCAGGTGCGCGACCAGGGCGCGGCGGGGGCTCTACCCGTTGCCCGCCGCGAAGCGAGGCAGCCGTCCCTCCGGGCCCTCCTGCCGAGCCCGGGAGGAGAGCCCCATCTTCCGACCGGAGGTGGAGCGCGCATGGCCAGGCCCAAGCAGGTGAGCGAGCGCGAGGCGTACGGGGACGTCGAGCGGGTGCTGTACGAGATGCGGCAGGTGCTGCGGGTGACGGGGCTGGACGTGACGGTGCGCACGTGGGCGGGCTTCGAGCGCTTCCTGGTGGGGCTGTGGGAGGCGATGGGGCCCAATGCGGAGACGCGGGCCTTCGAGGCGGCGGCGGACGAGGTGCGCGCCCAGGCGGTGGAGGCGGCCGAGCGCCTGGGCCCGCTCGGGGCGTGGGGCGCGGTGTCGCTCGGGGAGAGCCAGCGCTACCAGCTCCGGGGCGCGCTGGAGCTGTACCATTATCTGGACCCGAAGATGCTGGTGTTCACCTCGGCGGTGAAGCTGGCGCTGCAGGACTCGCCCGTGGGGGCGCTGCAGCCGGCGGGGAGCGCCGAGCGCATCGAGCGGGGGGCTCCGGCGCGGATGATGGCGATGGAGTGGGTGTCGGAGCGGCCGGACGACGCGCGGCTGCGAGCGCTCTTCAAGGACATCCTCGCCACGGTGGGGCCGCCGTCGCTGCCGGGAGAGTTCCGGGGGCTGGCGCTGTGGCCGGAGTACCTGACGGAGGCGTGGGAGCGGCTGCGGCCGAGGATGAAGGGCGAGGCGTGGGCGCACGCCTGTGACGCGCTGCTGGCCACGTCGCGGCGGCTGGCGCGGAGCCTGCCCTACCCGGTGGCGCTCCCGCGGGAGCGGGGGGCGGTGCCGCACGAGGACGCCGAGGTCATCCAGCGGATGACGGAGCAGTGCGAGTGGCGGCTGCCGGTGCTGGTGCTCGGCATGGCGACGCTGGCGTGCGACGTGGGGGACCTGGAGCGGCGGTTGCCCTTCCCGGCGGAGGCCCGGCTGGTACCGGACTACGTGGCGGTGGGGGAGCTGCGATGAACTGGCGGGACTACCAGTCGAGGCAGCGGGTGGTGGAGCTGGGCCACCGCTTCCTCAGCTACGTGGACGAGGGGCGGGGCGCGCCGCTGGTGCTCCTGCACGGGATTCCCACCTGGGGCTTCCTGTGGAGCGGGCTGTTGCCGGCGCTGGCGATGACGCACCGGGTGCTGATTCCGGACCTGCTGGGGTATGGGTTCTCGGACAGGCGCGAGGGGTTTGACCGCTCCATCTCGCGGCAGGCCGAGGCGTTGGATGCGTGGATGGATCGGCTGGGCGTGACGGACGCGGTGGTGGTGGGGCACGACGTGGGCGGAGGCGTGGCGCAGCACCTGGCCCTCCGCTTCCCCCGGCGGGTGTCGAGGCTGTGCCTGATGAACAGCATCTGCTTCGACTCCTGGCCCATCGAGCTGATGGTGCAGCTCGGGCACCCGGGCGTGGCGCGGAGGCTGTCGGCGCGGGCGGTGCAGCGGACGCTGAAGGTGGCGCTGAGGCGCTCGGGCTTCGCGACGGCGCCGCCGGACGGAGTGCTGGAGGGGCTGTTGGAGCCATACGGGACGGAGGTGGGAAAGACGTCCCTGGTGCGCGATGCGGCGGCGCTGGACACCAACCAGACGCTGGAGCTGGTGCCGAGGTTGATGCACCTGGCGGTGCCCACGCGGGTGGTGTGGGGCGTGGACGACGCGTTCCAGCCCGTGAAGTGGGGCGAGCGGCTGGCGTGGGAGATACCGGGAGCGAGGCTGGTCCGGGTGGAGCACGCGCGCCACTTCGTGATGTGGGACCAACCGCACGCGGTGATGACGGCGCTGTACGCGTTTCTCGGGGAAGAGGAGCGGATGGAGGACGAGGAGCCGGGCCCTCGCGAGGGGCTCCCGTCCCTCCCAGGCCCGTTGATCTGACCGTCAGGGGGCGACGGGGAAGGACGGGCGCAGACACTGCTGGCGCGACAGGCGCAGGAGCTCGGCGACGGCCTGGAGCCACGGGGGGGGAAAGCGCGAGGGCTCGCCCATCCACGAGGCGAGGCTCGGGACGGCCTGGGTGAGCCCACTGCACTCGTCCGCCACAGCGGAGGCGAGCAGCTCGCCCGTCCCCCGCATCCGGCGACTCCAGTCCGGCCCCACGCGGGCGTCGAAGTCCTCCCCGAGCCCGCGCAGCGTCAGGTCATCGAGGAACTGGCGCCGCTCCTCGGCCAGACGCTCCGCCATCCGCCGCAGCACGTCGTGGGCCTCCGGGTGCTCGGGCTTCGCGCGGACGAGCTCCCGGTGGAGGCACCGCAGGTGACGCTCGAGCATGAGGCGCGGCATGCCCCGGGCGGCCAGCAGCCCCCCCAGCCACGAGATGTGTCTCCACGCCTGCGGCTCGGCCCGGCCGCCGAGCGTCACCAGCCACGCGCTGTCGCTCCAGGAGTAGTGACGGCCGCGCTCGCCAAAGCGCCACGCGTAGTAGGGGAACTCCTCCCACGAGGCCTCGGCGGCGCGGAGGGCGGCGCGGAGCTCGTCCAGGTTCCGGGTGACGGGGTGGCTCCCGGCATCGCGGTTGAGCCAGTAGGAGGCAGGCCGCTCACGCGGCGGGTGGAGCGCGTCGAGCAGGGCGCGGAACCGGGAGAAGGTCTCAACCGCCGCCCGGACGAGCCCGTCTTCCTGCGCGGCCTCGAGGGCCACGCCTTGGAGCTGCCGCGTGAGCCCGTCCCAGGGCGAGGCGTCGGGAAGCGGGAGGAGGGCGAGGCGCAGCGCGTAGTGATGGCCGAGGAGGGACACCGGCTCCCGGAGCGCCGCGGAACGCATCCGCTCCCCGAGGGCGACCGCTCCGATGAGCACCTCGCTCGGGAGCACGCCCTGGGGCGCCTCGTGGAGGAGGCCGGGCTCCAGGAGCGGATGGAGGGGAGGGGTCTCGGCCCGGGCGACGGCCAGGGCGGGATGCGGCGTGGCCACGAGTGCCCCCGTCAAATCCTGGTGCAGGAGGGCGAGCCCTTGATGCAGGGTCCGGTGGCTCTCGGGAAGCAGGGTCCGGGCCGAGAGCGAGTGGTAGCCGGGCAGGGAGTGGAGCCGGGCATGGTGCGCCAGGGTCTCGTTCCGCAGGCGGTCAGCGAGTGACATCACGGCCTCTCCCAGTCAGGTCCAGCGCCGTCCATACCACGGAGTGACATGCCTTCCTGATGTCCACTGGTTGCCCCGTGGGGCAACTCCTTGGCTTGCGGCGAACGGAGGTGCTCCCCAGCTTGGGCCACCGTGAACGACAGCTTCGAGGAAGAGAGAAGGGGTGGGGGCCGGCCATACAGGAGCGCCCTCGTGCTGCTCGCCCTGTCCGGACTGCTGGCCTGTGGCCGAGCAGAGGCCGAGACCCCGCCCGCGAGCGCGCGGCGGGAATCCGCATCCAGCAAGCGACATGCGGACCCCAAGCGGGAGATCAAGCACGTGGTGGTGGTGATGATGGAGAACCGCTCCTTTGATCACCTCGTCGGCTGGACGCCGGGGGCGGATGGACGGCAGGACGGGCTCGCGTACCCGGATCGCCAGGGCACGCTCCGGCCGACGTACCCGCTGGCGCCCGACTACCAGGGCTGCGCCCATCCGGATCCGGATCACTCCTACGTGGGCGGACGCGTCGAGTACAACGGGGGCGCGAGTGATGGCTGGCTCCTCGCGGGGACGAACGACGAGTACGCCATCGGCTACTACCGGCAGGCGGAGCTGCCCTTCCTCGGACAGGCCGTTCCCCGCTGGACGACGTTCGACCGCTACTTCTCCTCCATCATGGCGGAGACGTATCCCAACCGCATCTACCAGCACGCCGCGCAGACCGACCGCATCACCAACACGTTCGAGCTCTCCACGTTGCCGACCATCTGGGACCGGCTCGCGGAGAAGGGCATCAGCGGGCGCTACTACTACAGCGACGTGCCCTTCCTCGCGCTCTGGGGTCCGAAGTACCTGCCCATCAGCCGGCCCCTGGCCGTGTTCCTCGCGGAGGCCGCCACCGGCACCCTGCCGCAGGTGTCCTTCGTGGACCCTCGCTTCCTGGTTGAGGAGCAGGGGACGTCGGGGGATGACCATCCGCACGGGGACATCCGCGACGGCGAGGCCTTCCTGAACCTCGTCTACACCGCGGTGACGCAGGGCCCGGGGTGGAAGAACACGGTCCTCATCATCAACTTCGACGAGTGGGGCGGCTTCTATGACCATGTGCCCCCGCCGGTGGCGGAGATTCCGCCCGCGGATCGTCTGGCGGGCAACGAGGACGGGCGGCTGGGCTTCCGCACGCCGGCCCTCCTCATCGCGCCCTGGGCGAAGAGTGGCGCCGTCTCGCACACGCAGTTCGATCACACCTCCGTGCTGCGCTTCATTGAATGGCGCTGGGACCTGGAGCCGCTCACCGTCCGCGACGCGACGGCGAACAACCTCGTCGAGGCGCTCGACTTCACGCAGACGCCGAGGCGCGCGCCGCTCTTCCTCGTCCCTCCCGGGCCCTACGGCCGTCCCTGCGCGCTGAGCCCGTTTCCGCCGGACAACGACCTGGAGAAGCTCGAGGAGATCGCGCGGCAGCAGGGCTGGCCGGTGTACCGCTCCCGCTGAGCGGAATGAAGGCATAGGGGCTACCTCAAGGCTCCTCGTCCTCCGCGTCGCTCTCCGGGTCCGCGTGCTCACCCGGGGGCGCCTCGTCCCCACGCGGCATCTCGAGTGCCCGCGCCTTCTTGGCGCGCTTGCGGCTCAGCTCCACGCCCACGGCCTCCAGCCCGAGCTCATTGGCCACGGCGAGCACCGTGCCATGGCCGCAGAACGGGTCCACGATGGTGCGGGTGGGCGTGTTCTCCAGCACGTACCGGCACGCGACGAGACACGCGCGTACGCCCATGCCCCGGGTCCACGTCACCTCGCCGGCCTGGGGCAGCACATCGGCGGTGGACTTCGAGAGGTCCGCCCGAATCCCCCGCGAGAAGCACAGCAGGTGCGAGTACGCCGGCCGCCCGAAGGTGATGTTCCCGGGCGGCGCTCGGCACACCACCTTGTGCCAGAGCAGGGTGTGGCCCTGCTGCTCGGCGGCCTTCTGGACCAGGTAGCCCTTGTCCACCCAGGTCCCGTCCTTCTTGATGTCGGTCTGGTAGAAGATGGTGACGCCGTCGTCGGGGCACCGCGAGAGCACGAGCGCGGCGGTGCGGACGAACCAGTCCTTCCACTCGGCGAGCGTGAGCGAGGGGAACTCGGACACGTCGGGCATCGAGGTGATGAGCGAGCAGCCGGCGAGCACGCCCTGGCCCTCGAGCCACGCCAGCGCGTCCGCGCAGTGAACCGTCCGCTTGCCGTGAGGTGCTGCCTGCTCCACGCGATGCTCGTCCGAGGCCATACCGCGCCGTCGGCTACCACGCGGCCCCGGGAATGAACAGCGGAGCGCATCCTGGGCAGGCACTCCACGGAGGACCAGGACGCCCGCCTGGTGTTCCAGCGGCCCGGCGGGAAGACGGGGTGTCGCCGGGGGAGGAGCCACTGACAGTGAAGAGGGACCGGGTGTGGGCTGTTTCCGTCCCAACCCGAGGATTCCGTTGGTTCGACCCGCCAAGCACATCGAGAACGTCCGCTACGCCATCCGCAACGTCGTCACCGAGGCGTGCCGCCTGGAGGCGCAGGGGCGGCGCATCCTCTACCTGAACATCGGCGATCCGCTGAAGTTCGACTTCCAGACGCCGCCGCACCTCATCGAGGCCGTCCACCGGGCGATGCGGGACGGCCACAATGGCTACACGCCCTCGGCGGGCATCCTGGCCGCGCGTGAGGCCATCTCCCGCGAGGCCACCCGCAACGGCCTCCCCGGCATCACCCCCTCGGAGGTGTTGGTCACCGCGGGGGCCAGCGAGGCCCTCGAGCTGGCGCTCACGGCGTTGCTGGATCCCGGGGACCGGGTGCTGCTGCCCTGTCCCGGCTACCCGCTCTACAACGCCCTCATGGCGAAGCTGTCCGTCCAGGGGGTGCCCTACCACCTCGACGAGGAGAACGGCTGGTCGTTGGACCTCGAGGAGATCGACGCCCTGGCCCGTGTCCCGGGCACTCGCGCCATCCTGCTGTGCAACCCCAACAACCCCACGGGCGCGGTGCTCGACCGGAAGGTGTTGGAGGGCCTGCTGGAGATCGCCCGGCGGCACGGGCTCCTGGTCCTGTCCGACGAAATCTACGACAAGCTGCTCTATGACAAGACGCACATCCCCACCGCGTCGCTCGCGAAGGATGTGCCGATCCTCACCTTCGGCGGCCTGTCCAAGGCGTACCTGGCCTGTGGCTGGCGGGTGGGGTGGCTCGTCTTCTGTAACTCGCACCTGATGCCGGAGCTGAAGAGCGCGGTGCTCCGGCTGGCGGATGCCCGGCTATGCAGTCCAGCCCCGCAGCAGTACGCCATCGCCGCCGCGCTGGACGGGCCGCAGGACCACATCTCGGAGATGATGGCGCGGATGCGTCCCCGGCGAGACCTGATGGTGCGCCGGCTCAACGCCATTCCCGGCCTGTCCGTGGTGGAGCCCGCCGCCGCCTTCTACGCCATGGCGCGCATCCGCCTGCCCGGCGTGACGTCCGACGAGGACTTCGTGCTGTCGCTCCTGCGCGAGACGGGCGTGCTCTTCGTCCACGGCAGCGGCTTCGGGCAGAAGGCGGGCACGGCGCACTTCCGGGTGGTGTTCCTCCCGCCCGAGGCGCTCCTCACCACCGCCTTCGACCGGCTGGAGTCATTCATCCGCGAGTACCATCCGAGGTGGACGGCGGCAGGGCCGCATGAAGACCAGGCGAGCGAGAGGGCCTCCTTGGCCTGATTGTCCTTAAGATGAGAGGCATGACCTCTCCTCGTGGGCTCACCGCGCTGCACCTCCGGCAAGGGCACCCGGACTTCCTGGACCTGCCGTGGCATGTGCCCCTGGAGAAGTGGACCCCGGAGGTGTGCTCCCGCCTCGTGGAGGTCCCCCGAGGCCTCTCGCGCCACACCGTCGTCTTCGTCAGCTACAGCGCGGGCATCTACGCCCTCAAGGAGATGCCCGTGAGCGTGGGCCAGCGCGAGTACGACGTGCTGCGCGGGCTGGAGGAGCGGCACCTGCCGGCGGTGACGGCGGTGGGGCTCGCGCGCGTGAAGGCCCCGGGCGAGCCGGGAGACGAGCTGGGCGTCCTCGTCACCCAGTACCTCGCCTCGTCGCTGCCCTACCGTGTCCTCTTCATGAACAAGGGCCTGGAGCGCTACCGCGAGCGGCTGCTGGACGCGATGGCCAGCCTGCTCGTGCGGCTGCACCTGGGCGGCTTCTTCTGGGGTGACTGCTCCCTGTCCAACGTCCTCTTCCGCCGTGACGCGGGCGAGCTCCAGGCGTACGCGGTGGACGCGGAGACCTCGGAGCTGCACCCGAAGCTCTCGGACGGCCAGCGCGAGCTGGACCTGCTCATCATGGAGGAGAACATCACCGGGGGCCTCGCGGACGTCGCGGCCATGGTGGAGCTGCCACCCACGCTCGACGTGTACGAGACAGCCCCGAGCATCCGCCAGCGCTACGAGCGGCTGTGGTCGGAGACCCAGAAGGAGATCTCCATCTCGCCGAGCGAGAGCTACCGCATCCACGAGCGGATTCGCGCGCTCAACGAGCTGGGCTTCTCGGTGGGGGAGGTGGACCTGGTGGCGAGCGGGGACGGCAGCCAGCTGCGGATGCGGACCATCGTGACGGACCGCGAGTACCACCGGCACCAGCTCCACAACCTGACGGGAGTGGTGGCGGAGGAGCGACAGGCGGCGCTGCTGCTCAACGAGGTACGCGAGCTGAAGGCCACGCTGTCCCGCGAGTTGAACCGGAGCGTGCCCCTGAGCGTGGCGGCGTTCCGCTGGCTGGACGAGCGCTTCCGGGCGACGCTCAACCAGTTACAGCGGGAGCTCGGGCCGGCGGCGGACGAGGCCGAGCTCTACTGCCAGGTGCTGGAGCACAAGTGGTTCCTGTCGGAGCGGGCCAAGCGGGACGTGGGCCTCAAGGTGGCGGTGAAGGGCTACGTGGCGCTGCGCCGCGAGCAGCCCGCCCTGGCCCTCCTGCGCTCGGCGAGCGTCCCACTGCCGCTGGACGCCGAGACTTCCGGCCCCCTGGAAACACCGCGGGGCGCGGCCCCTACCGGCACCGCGCCCCGCGAGTGAACGACCCGGCTTCAGCGGACTACTTGGCGATCAGCAGCAGCAGGCCGCGGCCGCACACGCCGTAGCTGTAGCCCTCGCCGCCGATGAGCGTCTCGGTGCCGGGGGTGGCCACCTGGCTGGCGCCCTCGGCCCAGGGGCAGGTGTCGGTGACGCGGTACCACTGCTTGCCGGTGCCCGGCCACGGCAGCGAGAAGTTCACCGCGCCGCTCCAGCCGTTGTAGGCCACGTAGATGGCGCTCGCCGTGTCACCCAGCTCGGTGCCGTCGATGCGGAAGGCCAGCGCGTGGTTGCCGCCGTTGGTCATGTACGCGGAGTCGGCCACGGCGCCGCTCGGCTGGAACCAGCGCATCTGCTCCATCACGTTGCCGTTGTTGTCCACGCCGCTGAAGAAGTTGGCCGGACGCAGCGCGGGGTGCGCCTTGCGGAAGGCGATGAGGCGCTGGGCGAACGTCTTGAAGTTCGTCTGGTCGACGCTCAGCGCGTAGTTGAGCCAGTTGGCGCTCGAGTCCAGGTTGTACGCGTTGTTGTTGCCGTACTGGGTGCGCAGGAACTCGTCACCGCCGTTGAACATGGGCGTACCGGCGCTCAGCATCAGGAAGGCGAAGCCGTTGCGCGCCGCCTTGCGCTGGTCCGCCGCGATGCCGCCCTGGTCCCAGGAGACGTTGTGGTCCTCGCCACCGTCCGAGGGGCCGTAGGGCCACGCCTGGAGGTTGTTCTTGGTGTTGTAGCTGTAGAGGTCCTTCAGGGTGAAGCCGTCGTGGGCCACCAGGAAGTTGATGGAGTGGAACGGCTTGCGGCCGTCATCCCCGTACAGGTCCGAGGAGCCCGCGAAGCGCGAGGCCAGCTCCCCGGGCGTCACCGTCGCCGAGCCCAGCTGGTTCTGGTCCTTGCGGAAGGTGTCGCGGTAGTACCCGTTCCACTCGGCCCAGCCGCTCGGGAAGTTGCCCACCTGGTAGCTGTTGCCACCAATGGCCCACGGCTCGGCGATGAGGTCCGCGCCGGTGCCCCCGGTGGCCGGACGCGGCGACAGGTTGTTCCACACGCGGTTGAGCGCCGTGCCGGCATTCAGCTTGTCGTAGTTGAAGCAGCCGTGCTGGCAGGTGTTGCCGAGCACCGAGGCCAGGTCGAAGCGGAACCCGTCCACGCCCAGCTCGTCCTTCCAGTACTTGAGCGAGTGGACGATGAGGTCCTGCGCCACCGGGTTGAAGGTGTTGAAGTTGCCGCCCACGCCCGTGTTGTCCCAGCTGTTCTGCATGTCGCTGGTCAGGCTGTAGTACGTGGGGTTGTCCAGGCCGCGGAAGGTGAAGACGTTGTACGTCGTCTTGTCCGTGCTGCTCCACGCGCCGCCCTCACCCGTGTGGTTGTAGACCACGTCGATGAAGACCTTGATGCCGTTGTCGTGGAAGGCCTTCACCATCGACTTGAACTCGCGCGTGGGGCCCCCCGCGCTCTTGTCGCAGGAGTAGCGGCGGTCGGGCGCGAAGAAGTTGAGGGTCATGTACCCCCAGTAGTTGTCGTCCGTGGTGGTGGTGGGGGACACGTCGTTGTCGTCGTTGTCCGTCTCCTGCAGCGGGAGGAACTCCACCGCGGTGACGCCCAGCGCCGCCAGCGACGCGGCCTTCTGCGCCGCGCCCGCGTAGGTGCCGCGGCAGGAGGTGATGCTCGAGTCGCCCTGGGTCAGGCCGCGCACGTGCACCTCGTAGATGACGTCATCCTTGAGGGCGCGCGTGGGCTTGGTGCCGTAGCTGGTGGTGTCCGGCGCCAGGACGATGCCCTTGGGCGCCTGGGCGCCGCTGTCCTTGAGCCGGTGGGTGGCGCCGCTGGCGTACAGGGTGCCATCCGTGTTGGTGGCGTTGGTGGGGTCGTGGCTGATTTCCAGCGCGTACGGGTCCACCAGCAGCTTGTTCGGGTTGAAGCGGTTGCCGCTCGCGTCGACGTCCGAGATGAAGCCCAGGCTGGAGCCCTTGGTCCAGCTCGTGTTGTACGTCCAGTTGGGGCCCCAGGCGCGGTAGCCGTAGTACACCGGGCCGGTGATGCCGTAGGTCGTCTGGAGCGTGGAGACGGCGACCGACTTCGACCACACGTTGGTGGTCGTGTTCTTGGTCATCACGTACTTCACGACCTCCTGCGCGCCCTGGGCCGTCTTGTAGATGTAGAGCTCGATGCGGGTGGCGCGCGAGGAGTAGACGTTGAAGTTGATGTTCGCCTTCGTCGCGTCGTACTGGGCGCCGAGCGTCCAGGAGATGGCGCCCTGCTCCTGGGTGCCCACGGCCTCCTGTCCGCCCTCGAGGGCCAGCAGGTCGGCCTGCTGGGCGGGGCCGCAGGAGAGGAACGGGGCGGCGAAGAGCCCCGCGGTGAGCAGGGCGCGCCACGAGCGGCGGTTTCCGGGTGCAAGCTTCATGGACTGACTCCAGCGCGGAGGTGGGGTAGGGGATGGCCGGCAATACGGGCCCGCGCTTGCCCGTCTGCCCTACCTTCCACCACCTCTCCGGCTAGGGAGTCAATCCGGGGTGAACCGGACTCCCCCCATCTCCCCCGTTCTGCCGGTTTGTGAGCAGGGAAATTCCACGGACGCACGAATGGGGCGTGGCATGTCGGTCCACGTAGGCCGGAGTGTGTGGGCTCATGCTTTATTTGGGGTTGTAGACTGGGTGCCCGCCGGAAAGTTCGCTTAATATCCGCCCCATTGCTGTCCCTCGCCGCGGCCCCCGCCGCGGAACCCCCCTTCAAGAGGAGACGCCTCACATGCCCACTGTTGCTTCCAGCGACCAGACGCCCATCCACTACCGTGTTGTCGGAGAGGGGCCTCGCGATGTGCTGCTCGTCCACGGCTGGATGATGTCCGGCGCGGTGTATGACGGACTCGTGGAGAAGCTGGACCTCACCGGCCTGCGGCTGGTGATTCCGGACCTGCGCGGCTCGGGTCAGTCCGGTTCCCCCGCGGGCGGCTACACGCTCGAGCAGCACGTGCGCGACGTGCTGGCCGTGGTGAAGCACGCCGGCCTCGAGCGCTTCACCGTGGTGGGCCACAGCATGGGCGGACAGCTCGCCCAGTGGATCGCCGCCCAGGAGTCCTCGCGCGTGGAGGGCCTGGTGTTGATCAACACGGTGCCGGCCTCCGGCATGCAGCTGCCGCCCGAGGCGGTGGGGCTGTTCCGCACCTCGGCGAACGACCGCGAGAAGCAGAAGACGATCCTCGGGCTGGCGTGCAAGCAGCTCCCGGAGGCCGCGCTGGAGCGGTTGCTGAAGGACGCGGGCGCGGTGGCCAAGGGCTCCATCGAGGGCAGCTTCGATGCGTGGACGGGCGGTGGCTTCGAGGCGAAGCTGGCCTCCATCACCGCGCCCACCCTGGTGGTGGCCACGGACGACCCCTTCCTGCCGCCGGCCTTCCTGCGCGAGAAGGTGGTGAACCCCATCAAGGGCGCCCGGCTGGCGTACCTCCCGGGGCCGGGGCACTACCCGGCGGTGGAGCGTCCCGTCGAGACGGCCGCACTGCTCACGTCCTTCCTGGCGGGTCTGGGTCGGTAGTCGGGAGGCGCCACCATGGCCTGGAAGATGACCTTCGACTACGACGAGGTGAACGACGTCGTCACGGCGTCGTTCCAGGACTGCATCCTCAACAACTCGTTGGACGTGGCGCGCTGGCGCACCGAGGTGGAGGGACACCTGTCCCGCTACCCCTCGAAGGTGGACCTGCTCATCAACCTGGACGGGCTGGTGGTGAAGTACACGGCGGGCCGCGTCTTCGGGCGTGAGCGCACCGAGGTGCTGGCGCGCTACACCAAGCGCTCCTTCCGCTTCGGCGGCGACGAGATGACGCGGATGTTCGTGAGCACCAGCGGCACCATCAGCGGCGCCGCGGTGAACGTCTACGGCACGCGCGAGGATGCCCTGCGAGCGCTGCTCGCGGACCGCAAGGCCGAGGCGGCGGGCCTGCCCTCCATGGCGGGCAAGAAGGCCGTCTGAGTCACACCCCGGCCTCCCCCGCGTAAGCCGCCGCTCCTCCCAGGAGTGCCCCCCGTGGGCCCTGGGGGGACGTGGCGAGACGCGTCGTCTCCCAACCGACACAGCCCGCGCGACCCTACTTGAAACGGAGGGGGCGGCACAAATGACTCCGGGAATGGGGACTACCTGAAACGGAGGGAGTGGGGTGGATGACCGCTAAAATGGGGTTCTGGTTGACTTGACGTCGCGAGTCGCTAGGGTTGTGGCCACCATGCCAGGTCATGTGCCTCCCGAGGTCCGGAAACGATTGGCTCAACCCCTGCGGAAGACGCTGCGCATCGTCCGGGAGCTCGTGGAGCTCACCCAGGCGGAGATGGCCCGGCGCATCGGCATGCCCGAGCATGCCTACGGCCGCTTCGAGCGAGGCAGCCCGAGCACCGTGCCGAGCGCCGCGACGTTGCGGCGGATGCAGCGGGTGTTGAGCGGCTCCCTGGATGACCTGCTGGGTCCGGAGTGCGTCGAGGCCTCGGGTCGGGCGGCGAGGCCCTCCTCCGGAGGGAGACGCTCGAGGCAGCCCGCTTCCCAGCGCTCGGGCTCGCACGCGCGGACGGGGCAGCGACGTCTGGCGCTCCGGGTGGACCTGGGGTGAGGTAGGGCGCCCATGAGTCAGCGGCTCTCCACGCGGCGCTTCCTGTACTGCCTCCTCCAGGGGGACTCCTTCTCGCCCTCGCTCGCCGAGGAGCGCTCGGGGCTCGTCCTGGTGGACAAGAACGAGCCCGGCGATGTGGCGCCCTCGGGGCGGTACAAGGGCGAGCCCCTGCCATACGGGAGCGCCATGCTGGTGCTGCTCGACGATGACCTGGAGCCGGGCGCCTCGGTGCTGGAGCCGCTGCGGGCGCTGAAGGAGACGCTGCCGCGGCTCCGGGCGGCGGGCGCCACCGAGACCACGCTCTACCTGGTGGTCGCCTATGAGACGCAGTGCAACTTCGAGTTCACCCCGGAGGAGTTGGTGGCGCTCGCCTCGGTGGGCCTGCCCCTGGGCGTGAGCTGCCACCCCGCCGCGACGTAGCCGCCCTGTCCCGTGGTTTGATGGCCCAGCGGCATTGCCCCGTGGTTGTGCGGCTTGCTGGGCGAGGTGTGTCTTGTCCGTTCGTCCTTCCATGGGTTGCGGGGAGGCAGTGCCGTTTCCCCGCGTCATCGCGGTCGTACTGGCGACGCTCCTGCTGGTGCCGCTCGCCGGCTGTGGCACGGCCTCTCGGGTCGTGCGCCTGGACGCGGGCCAGGGCAGGCCTCTCGTTCACACTCCGCGCCACGGAGAGGCGCCAGTGGAACTCCGCAAGGGGGAGTTCCACGAGGCACTGGCGGAGCTGGCGCGGGATGTGCGGCCCGCCACGAATCCCCTGAGCCACGCCCGGCGGCTGATGTTCGACTCACCCTGGCAGGAGGCGGTGTACCTGAAGTGGACGGGGCGGCGCCTGGTGCTGGACGCCGAGGTGGCGGAGGCGCTGCAATCACCCCAGGCCTCCCACGAGCTGACGCGCGACTACGGACGCTGGTGCGAGCGAAAAGGGCGCCCCCGCGACTGCCTCTCGCTGCTGAAGGAAGGGCCTGTCCTCACTGCGGATGGCCGGTACGCCCTGGCCATGGAGCTCGCCCTGGGCTCGGTGTGGAACGAGACCCGGGAGGCCTTCAAGGACATGGCGGACCCCGAAGCGGTGCGGGCCACGGTCGTGTCCGCCATGGCGCTGTACATGATGCTGTGGGTGCTGCCCGAGCCCGTCTCCAAGGGGCTCGCTGCGACTTTGACCGCTGGCCTCATCGCCTACCTGGGTGTGGACACGGTGTGGAGCCTCATGCGGGGCTGGATGCGGCTGGTGGACGAGGTGGACCACGCCACTTCCTTCGCCGAGCTGCGCGAGGCCGGGGAGCGGTTCGGCAAGGTGATGGGCCAGAACTCCGCGCGCGTCTTCATCCTGCTGGCGACAGCGGCCATCGGGAACACGGCGGGGCTGGCGGTGAAGGGGCCAGGGCTTCCGGGCTCCTCACAGGCGATGCTGCTGGCGGAGTCACAAGGAGGCTTCCGCTTCACGGCGATTGCCGAGGTGGAGTCCGTGGCCGTTTCCTCGGAGGGCGCCTTCACCATTGCCCTCGCACCGGGGGCGGTGGCGACGACCGCCCAGGCCATGAGCGGGGCGCCTGGGTCGGTGGAGGCGGAGGGACACGAGCACCACATCGCCACCAACAAATGGAACGATGCCACCCACGGTGGTGGCCCCTGGACGCCGAAGTTCAAGGACATCTTCGACCGGGCGGGCATGTCGCTGGACGACCCGGCCAACAAGGTTCGCATCCCAGGGCACAAGGGGCCTCATCCGCCGGAGTACCACGAAGAGGTCTACAGACGTTTGAACGATGCGATGCTGGACTGTCGCAGCGTCCAACAATGCCGGACCGCGCTGTCGTCACAGCTTCAGAAGCTGGCTCGTGAGCTCACCACGGAGGGCTCGAGGCTCCACAAGCTCATCACCAAGAGCAGATGACATGAGGACTCAGGCGTCATGCCGATGCGATATTTCGACCTTTCAGAAGACGTCTACATTCCTGGACGATGGGATCTGGGGAAGCTCGTCGACCCACGGGGCGAGGAGGTCTGGTCCTGGAGCCTCATGCGGGGCGAGCCCGCCGATTTAGAGGGGCAACTCAGCGTGCCGATCAGGGCGGCTGGTAAGGCACTCGACTTCTGCCATGCGGCTTTCGGCATCCCCGTTGTCAATGCCAGGGTGGCGGCCATCTTCTCCGAGCTGGCTCCCAGGGATGTGCAACTCATTCCGGTGGAGGTTGGCTCACAGCCCGATGGGTACTTCGTCCTCAACGTCACCCGCGTGGTGAAGTGCATCGACGATGAGGCGTCCGAGGAGGTGCAGTATTGGACGCTGGAGGACGGTATCCCAGAGAAGGTGGGGCGGTATTGTGCCGTTGCCGGCATGCGCATCGATACGTCCAAGGTGGGTAATGCCAAGGTGTTCCGCACCTGGGGATGGCACGTCGCTCTCATCGTCTCCGAGGATCTCAAACAGGCCCTGGAAGGGATGGGTGCCTCGGGGATGAAGTTCGTGGAGGTGACGGGCTCCGGGCCCACTGCGAGCGGGGGCCCGTAGCCCTCGCCCCCGGTGTGGGTGCCTGCCCCCCGGACGACCGGGGGCATCCTGGAGCGGAAACCCTTCCCGCCGGGTCGGGAGACGCGGGTTACACTGGCCCGCTCCCGTCCGACCATGAACCGCAAGGCCATCGCCTCCGTGCTCCTGTTGTGCATCGCGCTCGTGAGCGTGGTGGCGGGCGTCGTCTCCCTCATCCGCAGGGACCGCGCGGCCCTGGTGGACCAGTTCTCCGCGGACCGGCAGGCCCAGGCCGAGGCCGCCGCGCGCGAGGTGGCCGATGCGCTCGACGACGCGGCCGATGACCTTCGCTTCGCCGGCGAGCTCCTGTCCCGGCCCGGCTCCGTCACCGAGCACCGGCGCGAGCTGCTCGCCCTCCTGGAGGTGGTGGGGCAATACAAGGCCATCGTCGTGCTCGACCAGGAGGGGACGCAGCGCTTCGCCATCATGGACCGGCGCGCGGGCCCGGCCGTCACGCGCGGCGCCGTGGGCACCGTCCTCACCGAGACGGCCCGCGAGGCGCTCACCCGGAAGCCGGGGGAAATCCTCACCTCGCCCCCCGTGGCCGCCACGCCGGGCGGGTGGTTCCGCGTCTTCGCCACCGCCTACGCGCCCGCCGAGGACGGCCCCGGTGGCGCGGTGGCGGTGCTGGTGGACACCGAGCCCTTCTTCGCCCCCCTGAAGCTCATCTCCACCGAGCCCGAGGCGCGGCTGCTCCTCATCGGCGCGCACGCCGTGCCCACGCCCGCGAGCGACTCCACCCTCGCCGACGCGTACAAGCGGCTGGCCACCGAGGCGGCCAGCACCCCGGCCTTCGCGGAGCTGGCGCGGCACATGCGCGCGGGCGAGCGCGGCGCCGTCCGCATCCCCGAGGGCGAGGCGGCGCTGCTGGGCCTGGGCGCGGCGGACGCCATCGCCGCCTACGTCCCCATCCGCATGCGCGGCGGCACCCACTGGGCCGTGGCCACCCTCACCACCACCGAGGAGCTGCGCGCCCATGAGCGCGGCGTCATCCTCCGCGTGGCGCTCGGCGCGTCGCTGGTGGCCTTCTTCCTCGTCGTCTTCGGCGCCTACGTCATCGTCGCCTCGCGCCGCGCCGTCGCGCTCCAGGAGAGCCGCCGCCACGCGGACCGGCTCGCCCACCTGCACGAGAAGACGCAGAAGATTCTCGACAACATTCCCTCCGGCGTCCTCGCCCTCTCCTCGACGGGCCGCATCACCGCCGTCAACCAGGCCCTGCGCGAGCGGCTGCCTCCCACCGCCGTGGGCGCCTCGCTCCCCGAGGCCTTCCCCCATGCGCCCGCCGCGGTGGTGGATCGGCTGGGCTCACTGGTGGAGGGCGCGTGCTCCTCCGAGCGCGTCCTCAGCCTGCACGGCGAGCCGCTGCCCCTCTTCGGCGAGGAGGGCCAGTACCGCATCCACGCCGTGCCCCTGGAGCGGCACGACCCCGAGGTGCGCGTGCTGCTCGTGGTGGAGGACCTGAGCAACGTG